>NZ_JBEZBT010000009.1:0-188124 GCF_040647235.1 Streptomyces sp. NPDC042638 | reverse complement strand
CTGCCCGACTTCACCTGGGAGCGCACCGACCGCGTGGACGCCCTGCGCGCCGCCGCCGGAGCCTGACCCCGCACCAGCCTCGGCCACCGTGCCGTACTCGCCGAAGGACATCCCCATGACCGAAACGACCCAGACCGCGCCGACCCTTGGCGTCATCGGCGGCAGCGGCTTCTACCAACTGCTCGAAGAAGCCGAGGAACTCACCGTCGACACGCCCTACGGGGCGCCGTCCGACACCATCGCGGTGGGCACGGTGGCCGGGCGCCGGGTGGCGTTCCTGCCCCGGCACGGGCGCACCCACGCCCACCCGCCGCACCGTATCAACTACCGGGCCAATCTCTGGGCCCTGCGCTCCCTGGGAGTGCGTCAGGTGCTCGCCCCCTGCGCGGTGGGGTCGCTGAGCCGCGACCACGGCCCCGGTGCCGTCGTCGTACCGGATCAGCTCGTGGACCGCACCAGCGGGCGGACCCAGACCTTCTTCGAACAGGGAGCGCTGCATGTGCCCTTCGCGGACCCGTACTGCCCCGACGGACGGGGCGCCGTCCTCAAGGGCGCGGCGGCCGTCGGAGCGGACGCGCACGACGGCGGCACCATGGTGGTCGTCGAGGGACCCCGGTTCTCCACCCGCGCCGAGTCCCAGTGGTACGCGGCGGCCGGCTGGTCGCTGGTCAACATGACCGGCCACCCGGAGGCCGTCCTGGCCCGGGAACTCGCCCTCTGCTACACGTCGGTCGCTCTGGTCACCGACTACGACGCGGGACTGGACGTCGGTGAGGGCGTGCAACAGGACGCCGTCTTCGAGGTGTTCGCGCGTAACTCGGCCCGCATGCGGGAGATCGTCCTGGAGACGCTCCGGCGGCTGCCGGAGCAGCGGATGTGCCCGTGCCCCGGTTCCCTCGCCGGAATGGATCTCCCCTTCGAGCTGCCGTGAGCCGGCCGGCCCGCGCCCCGCGCCGGGAGGACGCAACCGTCAGCCGAAGTACTTCTGCGCCTCCCGCACGCCCCGGGCCAACGCCTCCACCTCCTCGGGTGTGTTGTAGACGTAGAAGCTCGCCCGGGTCGTCGCCGGGACGCCGAAACGCTGGTTGAGGGGGCGGGCACAGTGGTGGCCGACGCGGACGGCCACCCCGAGTTCGTCGAGCACCTGCCCGACGTCGTGGGCGTGGATCCCCTCCACGGCGAAGGCGACGGTGGCGCCGCGGTCCGCCACGGTCCGCGGCCCGATGACGGACACGCCGGGGATGCCGGACAGGAGCGCCAGCGCCTGCTCGGTGAGTTCGTCCTCGTGCCGCTTGACCTCCTCCATCCCCAGTGCCGTGAGGTAGTCCACGGCCGCGGCCAGACCGACCGCCTGCGCCGTCATGGGCACCCCGGCCTCGAAGCGCTGCGGTGGCGGCAGATACGTGGACCGCTCCATGGTGACGACCTCGATCATGGAGCCGCCGGTCAGGAACGGCGGCATCTGCGCGAGCAGGCGGCGCCGGCCCCACAGGACACCGACGCCGCCGGGGGCGAGCATCTTGTGCCCGGAGAAGACCAGGAAGTCGGCGCCGAGGGCCGTCACGTCGACGGGGCGGTGCGGCACCGACTGGGCCGCGTCCAGAAGGACGAGCGCGCCGACCCGCCTGGCCCGCTCGGCGATCAGCTCGACCGGGTTGACCGTGCCCAGGACGTTGGACTGGTGCGTCAGCGCCACGATGGCGGTGTCCTCGGTGATCAGGTCGTCGATCGACGTCAGGTCCAGCCTGCCCTCGTCGGTCAACGGGAACCAGTCGAGCGTCGCCCCGGTCCGCCGGGCGAGTTCCTGCCACGGCACCAGGTTGGCGTGGTGCTCCATCTCGCTGACCACGATCCGCTTCCCGGCCGCGACGGTGCCGGCGGTGCCCAGCGCGTAGGCCACGAGGTTGATGCCCTCCGTGGCGTTCTTGACGAACACCACCTCGTCGGGCTCGGCCCCGATGAACCCGGCCACGGTGGCCCGCGCCGCCTCGTAGATCTCGGTGGCTTCCTCGGCGAGCTGGTGGGCGCCCCGGTGCACGGCGGCGTTGTACTGAAGGTAGAAGTCGCGCTCGGCGTCCAGTACCTGGACCGGTTTCTGGGAAGTGGCCGCGGAGTCCAGGTAGACCAGCGGGGCGCCGCCGCGCAGCACCCGGCCGAGAATGGGAAAGTCCGCCCTGATTCGCCGCACGTCGAGCCCGAGGCTCGTCTCACCCGCTGACACGCTCACGTCCTATCGCCCTTCCTCCGTTTACCTAACGGAATCTACATCATTTCGCTGTTAGGAAGGGGTGTCGTCGGGCCGGGTCATGCCGCCATCACGGCGGTGATCGACGCCGGTCGTCACGCTTGGTTACTATGCTCAGTTCATACCGGACGCCGGAAGCAGGCGAATCAGCGTTGGGACCTTTGAAGATGCTCAGAGAGATCACCGCCACCCGCTACGTCGCCCCCCTGCGGTCCGGCGGTTCCGTACCCGGCATCGTCGAGGCCGACGACCTCGGCACGTACGTCGTGAAGTTCACCGGTTCGGCGCAGGGCCACAAGGCGCTGGTCGCCGAGATCATCGTCGGCGAGCTGGCCCGCGCGCTCGGCCTGCGTTTCCCGGAACTCGTCCTCGTCCGCTTCGACCCCGCCATCGCCGCCGCGGAACCGCACCAGGAGGTGCGCGAGCTGCACAGTGCCAGCGCGGGCGTCAATCTCGGCATGGACTTTCTGCCGGGCGCCCGGGACTTCACCCCGGAGATCGCCAGGACCTTCCCGGTGGACCCGCTGGAGGCCGGCCGGATCGTCTGGCTGGACGCGCTCACCGTCAACGTCGACCGTACGGTCCACAGCTCCAACCTGATGGTCTGGCCCACGCTCGGCACCGCGCCCGCGCGGCTGTGGCTCATCGACCACGGTGCCGCCCTGGTCTTCCACCACCGCTGGGACACCACGGACCCCGGCCGCAGGTACGACTTCCGGCACCACGCCCTCGGCCACTACGGCCCCGACGTGCGCGCCGCCGACGCCGAACTGGCACCCCGGGTGACGCGGGAGCTGCTGCGTTCGATCGCCGCCCGGGTGCCGGACGCCTGGCTCGCCGAGGAGGCCGGGTTCGCCACGCCCGACGACGTCCGCGACGCCTACGTCGGTTACCTGCTGGACCGGGTCCGCCTCTCGGCCGAGTGGCTGCCCACCGACTTCCCGAGCCGCGAGGAGATGGCGGCCGAGGAGGCCGCCCGTACGGCGAAGACACAAGCGGGCCGCCCGGACTGGCTGAAGCGGGTCCCCGACCTGCACGGCAAGCCGGCGGCGGAACAGGATTGGTCGGTGCACCTCGGATGACCCATCGCGTACAGATCGAGTACTGCACCCAGTGCCGCTGGCTGCCCCGCGCGGCCTGGCTGGCGCAGGAGCTGCTCACCACCTTCGAGACCGAGCTGGCCGAGCTGTCGCTCAAGCCCGGCACCGGAGGCGTCTTCGTGGTCCGGGTGAACGGCGAGGTCGTCTGGGACCGCCGCGAACAGGGCTTCCCGGAGCCCACGGCGGTCAAGCGCCTGGTACGCGGCCGAGTGGCCCCGGGCAGAACCCTGGGCCACTCGGAACGTCAGGCGTGAGGCGGGTCAGCCCTTGAGCTGTCGGTAGGCCGGCAGGGTGAGGAAGTCGGCGTAGTCCTCGTCCAGCGAGACCCGCAGCAGCAGGTCGTGCGCCTCCTGCCAGTGGCCGGCCGCGAAGGACTCCTCGCCGAGTTCCTTGCGGATGGCGTCCAGTTCCTCGGCGGCGACCTTGCGGGCCAGCTCCGGCGTGGCCCTTTCGCCGTTCTCGAACTCGACGCCGGCGTTGATCCACTGCCAGATCTGCGAGCGGGAGATCTCGGCGGTGGCCGCGTCCTCCATCAGGTTGAAGATGGCGACCGCGCCGAGCCCGCGCAGCCATGCCTCGATGTAGCGGATGCCCACCTGGACGGCGTTGACCAGACCGTTGTACGTCGGCCTGGCGTCCAGCGAATCGACGGCGATCAGCTCGGCGGCCTCGACGTGGACGTCCTCGCGCAGCCGGTCCTTCTGGTTCGGCCGGTCCCCGAGGACCTTGTCGAAGGACTCCATGGCGATCGGCACGAGGTCGGGGTGGGCGACCCAGGAGCCGTCGAAACCGTCGCTCGCCTCACGGTCCTTGTCGGCGCGGACCTTCTCGAAGGCGACCTTGTTGACCTCGGCGTCCCGGCGGGACGGGATGAAGGCCGCCATGCCGCCGATGGCGTGCGCGCCGCGCTTGTGGCAGGTGCGGACGAGGAGTTCGGTGTACGCCCGCATGAACGGGGCCGTCATGGTGACCGCGTTGCGGTCCGGCAGGACGAACTTGGCGCCGCCGTCACGGAAGTTCTTCACGATGGAGAACAGGTAGTCCCAGCGGCCGGCGTTCAGGCCCGAGGCGTGGTCGCGGAGTTCGTAGAGGATCTCCTCCATCTCGTACGCGGCCGTGATGGTCTCGATCAGCACGGTGGCGCGGACGGTGCCCTGCGGGATGCCGACGTAGTCCTGCGCGAAGACGAACACGTCGTTCCACAGCCGCGCTTCGAGGTGCGACTCGGTCTTGGGCAGGTAGAAGTACGGGCCCTTGCCGAGGTCCAGCAGCCGCTGGGCGTTGTGGAAGAAGTACAGGCCGAAGTCGACCAGGGCACCCGGCACCGGCTTGCCGTCGGCGTCGGCCAGATGACGCTCGTCCAGGTGCCAGCCGCGCGGGCGCATGACGACGGTCGCCAGCTCCTCGTCCGGCCGCAGGGCGTACGACTTGCCGGTGCGCTCGTCGGTGAAGTCGATGTTGCGGGTATAGGCGTCGATCAGGTTGACCTGGCCGAGGACGACGTTCTCCCAGGTGGGCGCGGAGGCGTCCTCGAAGTCGGCGAGCCAGACCCTGGCACCCGAGTTGAGCGCGTTGATGGTCATCTTGCGGTCGGTGGGACCGGTGATCTCGACGCGCCGGTCGTTCAGCGCGGCCGGGGCCGGGGCGACCTTCCAGGAGTCGTCCGCGCGGATCGCGGCCGTCTCGGGGAGGAAGTCGAGCGTGGAGGTGCGGGCGATCTCGGCGCGGCGCTCGGCCCGGCGGGCCAGGAGTTCGTCACGGCGCGGGGTGAACCGCCGGTGCAGCTCCGCCACGAAGGCGAGCGCCGCGTCCGTGAGGACCTCTTCCTGCCGGGGCAGGGGCTCGGCGTCGACGATGGCCAGCGGGGACGGCGCTGGTGCGGACATGAGCTGTCACTTCCTTCAGCGGTGGCACCGGGTGCCAAGTGGAACGAATAGGACAGTCGGCGCCCGCTGTGCGGTCAGGCGCTTCTGAACAGTGGATAGTAGTTTCCTCATCGTGGAACTTCAAGGTCTGTTGATGTCGAGATTCTCTGGGTCGAGGCAAGGTGGCGCTCGGTGCCACCCCGTTCACTCCAGGTGGCTCAGGTCGGCCTCGGTGTCGATGTCGTACGGCTCGGCGACGTCCCCGCACTCCACGAGCCGGATCTCCGCCTCGTGCGCCGTGAGGTAGGCGCGCGCCCCGCGGTCCCCGACGGCCGTCTCCTCGATGCCCGCCCAGTGCGCGGCGCCGAACAGCACGGGGTGCCCGCGCAGCCCGTCGTAGGCGGCGGAGACCAGCGATTTCTCGTCCTCGTAAGCGCCGAGCACCCGGGCCACCGCGGCCGGTCCGATGCCGGGCTGGTCGACCAGGGCGACCAGGGCCGCGCGTGCCCCCGTACCCGCGAGCGAGGCAAGCCCCGCGCGCAGCGAGGAGCCCATGCCCTGGGCCCAGTCCGGGTTGTCCACCAGCACACAGCCGGCCAGGTCCGCACGGCTTCGCACCTCGTCCGAACCGGCTCCCAGTACCACGTGCAGCCGCCCGCACCCCGCGGCCCGCAGCACCGCGACCGCGTGCTCGACCAGGGGGCGCCCCCGGTGCGGCAGCAGTGCCTTGGGGCGTCCGCCGAGCCTTCTGCCGCCGCCGGCGGCGAGCAGCAGCCCCGCGACATCCCTCTGAGGATCCTGGTTGTCCGTCATGGGTCCTGCATACCCGACGGCGGCGGAACCGGCCGGTTTTCCCGGCGCCGATTCCGTTGGGCTGAATTTCGGTCCGCACTGTGGCGCTCCCGCACGCGGTGGCGTTTACTGGCCCGCGCACAACGGAGTGTCAGGGGGGAGGGCCGTGTTGCGGAGCTTGGGGCAGAGGCCGGTGACCGGCAGCGACGAGGATCCGAGGGTGGCGGAACTGCGGACCGCGGTGTCCCGGCTGCGCCGCGAACTCGCCGCGTTACCGGCGGACTTCCCCGACCGGGCGATAGCCGAGGACGAACTGGCGGCGATGGCCGCGATGGCCGCCGGCGGCCTTCCGGAGATCCCGCGTCTGCGCAGCTCTCTGCTGCTGGTCGCGGGCGCGATCGGCTCGGTCAGCGCGCTGGCGCGTGGCCTGCGAGGCGTGCGGGAGGCGGTGGAACTGTTCGGGCAGCCGCCGCTGCGGGGCTGAGCGCCCGTCCGGGAGTACGGGGCGGCACGGCGCGGCCACCACGGGGCCGGCGGCGTGCCGAGAGCACGCACCTGACGCCGCGAGGCCGCCCTCCGGGCGGCGACGGGAATTGTCGGACGGGCCCTAGGCGCCCGAGCTCGCCAGTGCCTGGGACAGTTCCACGGCGACGTGCTGGAGCATGGGCACGATCTTCTCGGTCGCAGCTTCCGTCACCCGGCCGGCCGGTCCGGAGATCGAGATCGCGGCCGCCGTCGGGCTGTCCGGGACGGACACCGCGAGACAGCGCACCCCGATCTCCTGCTCGTTGTCGTCCACGGCGTACCCCAGCCGCCGTACGTCGTCCAGGGCCGCGAGGAACCCCTCGGGCGTGGTGATCGTCTTCTCCGTGGCCGCCGGCATCCCGGTGCGGGAGAGCAGTGCCCGCACCTCCGCGTCCGGTACCCCGGCGAGCAGCGCCTTGCCCACGCCGGTCGAGTGCGGAAGCACCCGCCGTCCCACTTCCGTGAACATCCGCATCGAGTGCTTCGAGGGCACCTGGGCCACGTAGACGATCTCGTCGCCGTCCAGCAGCGCCATGTTCGCGGTCTCGCCGGTCTCCTCCACCAGCCGGGCCAGGTACGGCCGCGCCCAGGTGCCGAGCAGCCGGGAGGCGGACTCGCCGAGCCGGATCAGCCGGGGCCCGAGCGCGTAGCGCCGGTTGGCCTGCTGGCGCACGTAACCGCAGGCGACCAGGGTGCGCATCAGCCGGTGGATGGTCGGCAGCGGCAGCCCGCTGGTCGCGGACAGTTCACTCAGGCCCACCTCGCCGCCCGCGTCCGCCATCCGCTCGAGCAGGTCGAAGGCGCGCTCCAGGGACTGCACCCCGCCGGCGGCGGAGGGCTTGGCGGAGTCGGTGGTGCTGGCGCTGGACGTCGGCACGGCGCGTTCCTTTCGGGACAGGCGAGAGGGCAGAAGCCTACCCGGCGGTCGGTTGACTCCCTGCTTGTACGTAGCTACGTTCTGCTTGACGGAATTCTAATTCCGCTTTGTGGAAACGTCTAGAGGTGCCGCTCTGGCGTCCCGTCCGGAAGTGTGCCCCTTGACGACGGAGAAGTGGGAGTGAAGACTCCTTCAACAGAACGTTGAAATCCGTTACGTGGGTGTAAATCCCGTTTCCTGGACGTAAAACGGTGGAGCAGAGAGGGGTTCGGGTGTCCGACGCTGAACTGGTGCTGCGCTCGACGCGCGTGATCACTCCGGAAGGGACCCGGGCCGCCACGGTCACCGTGGCCGCCGGGAAGATCACGGCGGTCCTGCCGTACGACGCCGAGGTCCCGGCCGGGGCCCGGCTGGAGGATGTCGGCGACCACGTCCTGCTGCCCGGCCTGGTCGACACCCACGTGCACGTGAACGACCCGGGCCGCACCGAGTGGGAGGGCTTCTGGACCGCCACCCGCGCGGCGGCGGCCGGCGGCATCACCACCCTGATCGACATGCCGCTCAACTCCCTGCCGCCGACCACCACGGTCGAGAACCTGCGGACCAAGCAGGACGTGGCCCGGGACAAGGCGCACGTCGACGTCGGCTTCTGGGGCGGCGCCCTGCCCGACAACGTCAAGGACCTGCGCCCGCTGCACGACGCCGGCGTCTTCGGCTTCAAGTCCTTCCTGTCGCCGTCCGGCGTGGAGGAGTTCCCCCACCTGGACCAGGACCAGCTGGCCCGGTCCCTGGCGGAGATCGCCGGGTTCGACGGACTGCTCATCGTGCACGCCGAGGACGCGCACCACCTGGCCGCGGCCCCGCAGCAGGGCGGCCCGAAGTACGCCGACTTCCTCGCCTCCCGGCCGCGCGACGCCGAGGACACGGCCATCGCGGCGCTCATCGCGCAGGCCCGGCGGCTGGGCGCCCGCGTGCACGTGCTGCACCTGTCCTCCGGCGACGCCCTGCCGCTGATCCGCGCGGCCCGCGCCGAGGGCGTCCGCGTCACCGTGGAGACCTGTCCGCACTACCTCACCCTCACCGCGGAGGAGGTCCCGGACGGCGCCAGCGAGTTCAAGTGCTGCCCGCCCATCCGCGAGGCCGCCAACCAGGACCTGCTGTGGGAGGCGCTGGCCGACGGCACCATCGACTGTGTCGTCACCGACCACTCGCCCTCCACGGCCGACCTGAAGACCGACGACTTCGCCACCGCGTGGGGCGGCATATCCGGCCTGCAGCTCAGCCTGTCCGCCGTGTGGACGGAAGCCCGCAGGCGCGGCCACGGCCTGGAGGACGTGGTCCGCTGGATGTCCGCACAGACCGCGGCCCTCGCCGGTCTCGGGCAGAAGGGCGCCATCGAGGCCGGCCGCGACGCCGACTTCGCCGTCCTCGCCCCCGACGAGACCTTCACCGTCGACCCCGCCGGCCTCCAGCACCGCAACCGCGTCACCGCCTACGCCGGCAAGACCCTGTACGGCGTGGTCAAGTCCACCTGGCTGCGCGGCGAACGCATCGTCGCCGACGGCGAGTTCACCGACCCGAAGGGCACGCTGCTCAGCCGCCCCCAGTGAGCCACCCCCCTGCCCGCGGCTTCGCCCCGGGCGGTGGACCCCATCCCGCACCCGCCGACTCCAGAAAGGACCCCCTGATCACCGTGACGGCGATACCCACCTTCACCGGCGACGCGAACCCCTACGGAGGCGGCGACCCGTACGCGGACTACCGCACCGCCGACTTCCCCTTCACCCAGTACGCCAACCTCGCCGACCGGCAGCTCGGCGCGGGTGTCATCGCCGCCAACGACGAGTTCTTCGCCCAGCGGGAGAACCTGCTGGTGCCCGAACGGGCCGAGTTCGACCCCGAGCACTTCGGCCACAAGGGCAAGATCATGGACGGCTGGGAGACCCGCCGCCGGCGCGGCGCCTCCGCCGAGCACCCGTGGCCGACCGCCGAGGACCACGACTGGGCGCTGGTCCGCCTCGGCGCGCCCGGAGTGATCCGCGGGATCGTCGTCGACACCGCCCACTTCCGCGGCAACTACCCGCAGGCGGTCTCCGTCGAGGGCGCCTGCGTACCCGGCTCGCCGTCCCCGGAGGAACTGCTGGGCGACGACGTGAAGTGGACGACCCTGGTCCCGCGCACCCCGGTCGGCGGGCACGCGGCGAACGGCTTCGCCGTCTCGGCCGAGCAGCGCTTCACCCACCTGCGGATCAACCAGCACCCCGACGGGGGCGTCGCCCGCCTGCGCGTGTACGGCGAGGTCGTCCCGGACCCCGAGTGGCTGGCGGTCCTCGGCACCTTCGACGTGGTCGCCCTGGAGAACGGCGGCCAGGTCGAGGACGCCTCCAACCTCTTCTACTCCCCGGCCACCAACACCATCCAGCCGGGCCGCTCCCGCAAGATGGACGACGGCTGGGAGACCCGGCGCCGTCGCGACCAGGGCAACGACTGGATCCGCTACCGGCTCGTCGCCCAGTCCCGGATCCGTGCGATCGAGATCGACACGGCCTACCTCAAGGGCAACAGCGCCGGCTGGGCGTCGGTCTCCGTGCGGGACGGCGAGGGCGGCGAGTGGACCGAGGTCCTCCCGCGCACCCGCCTGCAGCCCGACACCAACCACCGCTTCGTCCTGGCCGCCCCGGCGGTCGGCACGCACGCGCGGGTCGACATCTTCCCCGACGGCGGCATCTCGCGCCTGCGTCTGTTCGGCTCCCTGACCGAGCAGGGCGCGGGCGGTCTCGCCGCCCGTCACCAGGAGCTGGGCGGCTGATCCTCGCCCACGCGCGCGGGGGCGCCCCGGCCGGACAGCACCGGGGCGCCCCACGCGTCACCCGTCGTGAACTCCGTCGCGCCGCTCCGGAACTCTTCCCTCCACCTTCTGCGTTGTCTCCCACGTGACCCTTCAGCAAGAGATCGTCGGCACCGCCATGCAGATGGCGGTCGTCAACCTGCACCCCGGCCAGACCGTGTACTGCGAGGCCGGGAAGTTCCTGTTCAAGACGGCGAACGTGACCATGGAGACGCGGCTGTCCGGCCCGTCGAACAGCGGCGGGCAGCAGAGCGGCCCGGGCGGCGGCATGGGCGGCCTGCTGCGCCAGGCCATGGGCACCGCCATGCAGGTCGGCCAGCGCATGCTCGCCGGTGAGTCCCTGGCGTTCCAGTACTTCACCGCACAGGGCGGCGAGGGCACGGTCGGCTTCGCCGGAGTGCTCCCCGGCGAGATGCGGGCCCTGGAGCTCGACGGCACGCGCGCGTGGTTCGCCGAGAAGGACGCCTTCGTGGCCGCCGAGTCGACCGTCGACTTCGGTATCGCCTTCGCGGGCGGCCGGACCGGCATGAGCGGCGGCGAGGGCTTCATCCTGGAGAAGTTCACCGGGCACGGCACGGTGATCATCGCCGGCGCGGGCAACTTCATCGATCTGAACCCGGCGGACTTCGGCGGCCGTATCGAGGTCGACACCGGCTGTGTGGTCGCCTTCGAGGAGGGCATCCAGTACGGCGTCCAGCGCGTCGGCGGCCTCAACCGCCAGGGGATCATGAACGCCGTCTTCGGCGGCGAGGGCCTGTCCCTGGCCACCCTGGAGGGCAACGGCCGGGTGATCCTGCAGTCCCTCACCATCGAGGGCCTGGCCAACGCCCTGAAGAAGGCCCAGGGCGGCGACAAGCAGGGCCCGACGGGCGGACTGTTCTCGACACACGCCGGCTGAACCGGCGAATCGCCGGCCGGGGCGGGGTCCGAGGTGCTGACAGCGGACCCCGCTCCGAGCTCAGCAGCCGAAGTCGATCGGCCTGAACGTGACGTAGTGGTCGGAGGTGTAGTAGTCCTCCTCGTACTTCTGGCCGGTCACGATGCGCCGTGCTCCGCGCGTGCTGGAACCCGGGGTGATCACCGTGTACTCGTGGTAGTAGCCCGAGGACTGACGGGGGAGGACGCCTTCGCGGTTCTGGAAGACGCTGCCGTCCTGCGAGTACGGGAAGGGGCCGCCCTGGTCGATCAGGTCGAGCGTGTCGTACGCCTGCGAGGGGAGGGCGCTCTGGCAGATGCTGCCGACCGCGGCGTTCGCCGTGGTCGCGGAGACGGTGCCGCCGACGAGGAGGGCGGACAGGACGGCGGCTGCCGCGCCGATGCGGGTGATGCTGTGGGGGATTCTCATGGCCTCATCGTGACGCGCGTAGACGATGGCATGTCAATGTCAAACATGCAGGGTTTCCCGGTACGTCCGAGGTGTTTTCCGGCCGTTCACCGAAGCCCCGCCATCGCCACGCGGCCCTCACAGAACGGGCCGCCTCGGCCGAACGGGCCGCCGGGCGGGCGCGCGTCGCCGAAAGGCTGCGCCCACGCCGGCGCGCGGCGCCGGAAGTCGGCGGCGCCGCGACTTTGGTCGGTGGCTCCGGGCGGTTGGTCGGCGATCCGGGCCGCAAGGCGGCGGCGGGGCGCGGTTCGTGCGTAGATTTGGCGACCGTGAGCGATGACGAGCAGGCGCGGGCGCCGATACAGTTCGCGGGCCGCCGGTGGCTGTTCCCGTCTGCGCTGGTGCACGAACTGGATCCGGACTCCGGCGCCTTCGACCGGCGCCCCCGGCGCACGGCGCGCGACTGGGTCGTCGACATCTCCTGCTTCCTCCTGGCCGTCGGCATCGGCCTGGCGGCGGCACAGTCCCTGCCCGAGAAACCCGGCCTGCCGCACTCCCTCGTCGTCCTCGACCAGACGCTGGGCGCCCTGTCCTGCGGGGCGGTCTGGCTGCGCCGCCGGTGGCCGGCCGGGCTCGCCGCCGCGCTGGTCCCGGTCGGCCTGCTGTCCGACAGCTCGGGCGGCGCGGCGATGGTCGCCCTGTTCACCCTCGCCGTGCACCGGCCCTTCCGGTACGTGGCCTGGATCGGCGGCGTCGATCTCGCGCTGGTCCCGCTCTTCTACTGGTGGCGCCCCGATCCCGACCTGCCCTACCTCGTGGTCGTCCTCTTCACCACGCTGTTCACCGTCTCGATCACCGGCTGGGGCATGTTCGTCCGCTCCAAGCGGATGCTGATGCTGAGCCTCAGGGACCGCGCGCACCGGGCCGAGACCGAGGCGCGGCTGCGGGCCGAGCAGGCGCAGCGACTGGCCCGCGAGGCCATCGCCCGCGAGATGCACGACGTGCTCGCGCACCGGCTCACCCTGCTCAGCGTGCACGCGGGCGCCCTGGAGTTCCGGCCGGACGCGTCCCGCGAGGAGATCGCGCGGGCCGCCGGGGTGATCCGGGAGAGCTCCCACGAGGCCCTGCAGGATCTGCGGGAGATCATCGGCGTCCTGCGGGCCGGCGAGTCCGACGAGTCGTCCGGCGGACGCCCCCAGCCGACACTGGCCGCGCTGGACGCGCTCGTCGCCGAGTGCCGCGCGGCCGGCATGAAGGTCACCCTCGACCACCGCGTCGCCGACCCGGCCGCCGTCCCCGCCTCCGTCGGCCGCACCGCCTACCGCATCGCCCAGGAGGCCCTGACCAACGCCCGCAAGCACGCTCCCGGCACCGAGGTCACGGTCCGCCTCACCGGCGCCCCCGGCGACGGTCTGACGGTCACCGTCACCAACCCCGCGCCGCCCGCCGAGGTCCCGCCCGTCCCCGGCTCCGGCCAGGGCCTGATCGGCCTCACGGAACGGGCCACGCTGACGGGGGGACACCTGGAACACGGCGCGTGCCCCGACGGGGGCTTCGAGGTGCGGGGGCGGCTGCCGTGGCCGCGGCCCTGAGGGCTCTCGTCCGTACGCACACTCCCGCGCGTACGGGCGCAGGGCAGCTCCTGGCCGTTTTCCCCGGCGCCCCGCACCCCGCTCCCCGACCGTGATTACGTGACCCCATGACTGCGACGCCGATCAGACTCCTCCTCGTGGACGACGACCCCCTGGTACGCGCCGGTCTGGCGCTGATGATCGGCGGGGCCGAGGACATCGAGGTCGTCGGGGAGGCCGCCGACGGCGCGGAGGCCGACGAACTCGTCCGGCGGACCAGGCCCGACGTCGTCCTGATGGACATCCGGATGCCGTCGGTGGACGGCATCACCGCGACGCGCCGGCTGCGCGCGCGGCCGGACGCCCCGCAGGTCGTGGTGCTCACCACGTTCCACGCCGACGAACAGGTGCTGCACGCCCTGCGTGCCGGCGCCGCCGGCTTCGTGCTGAAGGACACCCCGCCCGCCGAGATCGTCGACGCCGTGCGCCGGGTCGCCGCCGGCGACCCGGTCCTGTCGCCCGCCGTGACCCGTCAGCTCATGCGGCACGCGGCCGGTACCACCGCCGACGCCCGGCAGGCCCGCGCGCGCGAGCGCCTCGCCGTCCTCAACGACCGCGAACGCGAGGTCGCCGTCGCCGTCGGCCGCGGTCTCGCCAACGCCGGGATCGCCGCCGAACTGTTCATCAGTGTGGCCACCGTCAAAGCCCACGTGTCGCGCATCCTCGCCAAGCTCGGTCTCGACAACCGGGTCCAGATCGCGCTGCTCGCCTACGACGCGGGGCTGCTGGAGGACGACGGGCACTGACCGCACGCCGTACGCGTTGTCCGGGTACCGGCCGACGGCCGCGGCCTCGGGGAAGCTCGTAAGGGGAGGACATGCAACGAGTGATCGACCTGACCGAATCGGCCGACTTACTCCGCCGGGACCCGCACCCGGTCTACGCGCGCCTGCGCGATCAGGGCCCCGTCCACCGGGTCCGGCTCGCCACACCGGGAGGTGAATGGGAGACCTGGCTCGTCGTGGGGTACGCCGAGGCCCGGGCCGCCCTCGCCGACCACCGACTGGCCAAGGACATCGCCAAGGCCGGCGGCGTACCCATGGACGAGCAGCTGATCGGCAAGTACCTGCTCGTCGCCGACCCGCCGCAGCACACGCGCCTGCGCGGCCTCGTCGCGCGCGCGTTCACCATGCGGCGGGTCGAACAGCTGCGCCCGCGGATCCGGCAGATCACCGGCGGACTGCTCGACGGCATGCTGCCGCACGGCCGCGCCGACCTGATCGACTCCCTCGCCTACCCGCTGCCCATCACGGTCATCTGCGAGCTGCTCGGCGTGCCCAAGATGGACCGCGCGGAGTTCCGGGAGATCTCCACGGAGGTGGTCGCGCCCACCGACGCGGACACCGAGTACGCCGCGATCGTGCGCCTCGCCGAGTACCTCACCGGACTGATCGAGGACAAGCGCCGCGCCGGCCCCACGGACGATCTGCTCAGCGACCTCATCCGCACCACCGACGAGGACGGCGACCGGCTGTCCGCGCGCGAACTGCGGGGTATGGCCTTCCTCCTGCTCGTCGCGGGCCATGAGACCACGGTCAACCTCATCGGCAACGGCGTGCTCGCCCTGCTCACCCATCCCGATCAACTGGCCGCGCTGCGCGCCGACATGACGCTCCTCGACGCAGCGGTGGAGGAGACGCTGCGCTGGGAAGGGCCCGTGGAGAACGCCACCTACCGGTACGCCGCAGAGCCCCTGGAGATCGCGGGCACCGACATCGCGCAGGGCGACGACGTGCTGATCGGCCTCACCGCCGCCCAGCGCGACGGCGCCCGCTACGCCGACCCGGACCGCTTCGACATCCGCCGCGACACCCGCGGTCATCTCGCCTTCGGCCACGGCATCCACTACTGCCTGGGTGCGCCCCTGGCCCGCCTGGAGGCCAGGATCGCGATCGGCACCCTCTTGGAGCGTGCCCCCGGGCTCGCCCTGGACGGCGAACCGGGGGAGTGGCTCCCGGGCGTGCTGATGAGAGGCGTACGGAGCCTGCCGGTGCGGTGGTAGCGACCGCACCCGCCCGGCCCGCCGTCCGCCGCCGGGAGCGGTGGCGGACGGCGGACCGCGCGGGGACCGACACGCCGGGCCGCCGTCGCGGACGGGGACACGGTCGACCAGCCGCACGACGGCTGGGGGCCTACGTGTGCTGTTCAGGCGTGAGATGCCGGTTCGCCCCGGACACGGCGCACGACGGCTGTGGACCCTGGACCTGGTGTCCGGGCGTGCGGGGCGGCCGGGCCGGGACGTGGGGTCCAGGTCCAGGTGGGTGAGCGCGGTCGGGCCCGGACGTGGTGTCCGGGCTGCGGTGGCCGTCGGCCCAGGGGCGCGGTCGTCAGCCGTACGACGGTCCCGCCCGGTCCGGGACCTCCGCCAGGGCCACCGGACGCCGGTCGCGGCGGGAGATCTCGCAGGCCTCGGCGATGCGCAGCGCCTGCAACGCCTCACGGCCGTCGCACGGGTTGGGCCGCTCGCCCCGCACCACTTCCACGAAGGCGTTCAGCTCGGCCTCGTAGGCGGGCCCGAACCGCTCCAGGAACCCCGTCCACGGCTTGTCCGCGGGCGGTGGCCCGGTCGGTTCGGTGGACGCGAGGGGCGTACGGTCGTCCAGGCCCACCACCACCGTGTCCCGTTCCCCGGCAAGCTCCATGCGGACGTCGTACCCCGCGCCGTTCAGCCGGGTCGCCGTCGCCGTGGCCAGGGTGCCGTCGTCCAGGGTGAGCAGCGCCGCGCCCGTGTCGACGTCACCGGCCTCGCGGAACATCGCGGGACCGTGGTCCGATCCCGTGGCGTAGACGTCGGTCACCTCCCGGCCCGTCACCCAGCGCAGCACGTCGAAGTCGTGGATCAGCGTGTCCCGGAACAGGCCGCCGGACAGCGGCAGCCACTGTGCCGGGGGCGGGGACTCGTCGCAGGTCATGGCGCGTACGGTGTGCAGCCGGCCGAGCCGCCCCGTGGCCACGGCCTCCCGGGCGCCGGCGTAGCCCGCGTCGAACCGCCGCTGGAAGCCCATCTGCAGCACCGTCCCGGCCGCCTCCACCTCGGCGAGCGCGTGCAGCGTGCCCGGCAGGTCCAGCGCGATGGGCTTCTCGCAGAAGACGGGCAGGCCGGAGCGGGCCGCCCGGCCGATCAGCTCGGCGTGGGCCGCGGTCGCCGTGGTGATCACCACCGCGTCCACGCCCCACGTGAAGATCTCGTCCACGCCCGGCGCCGCCGTCTCGCCCAGCCGGTGCGCCAGTTCCTGCGCCCGCGCCGGATCCACGTCGGTGAGGATCAAGGAGCCGACCTCGCGGTGACGGCTGAGCGTCCTCGCGTGAAGGGTGCCGATGCGGCCCGTACCGATGACCCCGATGCGCATGGAAACAAAGTGAGGGTGGACCCCGTACGCTGTCAATGCGTATGTCCGGACAACCGGACTACACAACTTCCCGTCAACCAGGCACGGGGCTACGCTCGGGCCCGTGCCGAAACCAGATGTGGACCCGACCGTGTCGCTCGACCTCCGCGTGGACCGTAGCTCCCCGGTGCCCCTGTACTTCCAGCTCTCCCAGCAGCTGGAGGCCGCCATCGAGCACGGCACCCTCACCCCGGGAAGCCTGCTGGGCAACGAGATCGAGCTGGCCGCGCGGCTCGGTCTGTCCCGGCCGACCGTCCGCCAGGCCATCCAGTCCCTCGTCGACAAGGGCCTCCTCGTCCGGCGCCGGGGCGTGGGCACACAGGTCGTGCACAGCCAGGTCAAGCGCCCGCTGGAACTGAGCAGCCTCTACGACGACCTGGAGGCGGCCGGGCAGCGTCCCGCGACCAAGGTGCTCGTCAACACGGTCGTCCCGGCGTCCGCCGCGGTCGCCGCCGCGCTCGGTGTCGCCGAGGGCGGCGACGTCCACCGCGTCGAGCGGCTCCGCCTGGCGCACGGCGAACCGATGGCCTACCTGATCAACCACCTGCCGCCCGGCCTGCTCGACCTGGACACCGACCAGCTGGAGGCGACCGGCCTGTACCGGCTGATGCGGTCCGCGGGGATCACTCTGCACAGCGCCCGCCAGTCCATCGGCGCCCGCGGCGCCACGGCCGCCGAGGCCGAGCGGCTCACCGAGGCCGAAGGGGCCCCGCTGCTCACCATGCAGCGCACCACCTTCGACGACACCGGCCGCGCGGTCGAGTTCGGCGACCACACCTACCGTCCGGGCCGCTACTCCTTCGAGTTCCAGCTGCTCGTACGGCCGTGACCCTCCGCGGTTCTCGTCGCAATGTCCGGACAACATGACCGCTCTGCGGTCCCCAGCCGTGTCATGCGCGTTCCCTGTGTTCGATACTGAGGTGTTTGGGGCAGGTGAGGTCGCCGCCGGGACATGCCGACGGTGAGGTCGCCCGCCCCTTACGCACGTCGGAGCAGAGCAAGAGCACAGCAAGAAGGGGCATGGCCTCGTGGCACGGTTTCGGACCTGGGTAGGCATAGCGCTGGCGGGGGCACTCTCCGTGTCCCTGGCGGGATGCAGCAGCACCGGAGGCAAGCGGGCGGAGGACGCCCGCAAGGCCGCCGCGGCCCAGGGCAGGTCGGCGGTGAACACCCCGCGCTGGACGTTCGCGATGATCACCCACTCGGGAGACGGGGACACCTTCTGGGACATCGTGCAGAGCGGCGCCCGGCAGGCCGCCGTGAAGGACAACATCAAGTTCCTGTACTCGCACGACGACGAGGCCCAGCAGCAGGCGCAGCTGGTGGACGCGGCCGTGGACAAGAAGGTCGACGGCATCATCGTCACCCTCGCCAAGCCGGACGCCATGAAGGCGGCCGTCGCCCGCGCCGAGAAGGCCGGCATCCCGGTGATCACGGTCAACTCGGGCTCGGAGGAGTCCAAGGCGTTCGGTGCGCTCACCCACATCGGCCAGGACGAGACCATCGCCGGCGAGGCCGTCGGCGACGAGCTGAACAAGCGCGGCAGGAAGAAGGCCCTGTGCGTGCTGCACGAGCAGGGCAACGTCGGCCACGAGCAGCGCTGCGACGGCGTCGCCAAGACCTTCCACGGCACGCTGCGCAAGCTCTACGTCAACGGCACCAACATGCCCGACGTGCAGTCCGCGATCGAGGCCAAGCTCCAGGCCGACACGTCCATCGACTCCGTCGTCACCCTGGGCGCGCCCTACGCGGACACCGCCGTGAAGGCGAAGGCGGACGCGGGCAGCAAGGCCGAGATCGACACCTTCGACCTCAACGCCAAGGTCGCGGACGCGCTGAGGGAGGGCACCCTCGGCTTCGCCGTGGACCAGCAGCCGTACCTCCAGGGCTACCAGGCCGTCGACCTGCTGTGGCTGTACAAGTACAACGCCGACGTCCTCGGCGGCGGCAAGCCGGTGCTGACCGGCCCCCAGATCATCACCAAGGACCAGGCGTCCGCGCTGGCGGAGTACGCGGATCGGGGCACCCGATGACCGCCACCCTGGAGCACACCGGCGACGAGACCGCGGACGAGAGAATCCTGCACACCTCTGCGCTGCGGAAGCTGCTCGCCCGTCCGGAACTGGGCTCGGCCGTCGGCGCCCTGGCCGTCTTCGCCTTCTTCGCCTTCGCCGCCGACGGCTTCCTGCGCGCCACCAGCCTCAGCACGGTCCTGTACGCCTCGTCCACCATCGGCATCATGGCCGTACCGGTGGCCCTGCTGATGATCGGCGGCGAGTTCGACCTGTCGGCCGGTGTCCTCGTGACGTCCTCCGCGCTGGTCTCGTCGATGTTCAGCTACCAGATGACGGCGAACACCTGGGTCGGCGTGGGCGTCTCGCTCCTGACCACGCTGGCCGTCGGCGCCTTCAACGGCTCCGTGCTCACCCGCACCAGGCTGCCCAGCTTCATCGTGACGCTCGGCACGTTCCTGATGCTCACCGGCATGAACCTCGGCTTCACCAAGCTGATCGACGGCACCGTGTCCACCAAGACCATCGCCGACATGGAGGGCTTCGAAAGCGCCCACGCCGTCTTCGCCTCGACGCTCACCCTCGGCGGCGTCGACGTCAAGGTCACCATCCTGTGGTGGCTCGGCCTGGTCGCCCTCGCCTCCTGGATCCTGCTGCGCACCCGCACCGGCAACTGGATCTTCGCCGTCGGCGGCAACGAGGACGCGGCCCGCGCCGTCGGCGTCCCGGTCGCCAAGACCAAGATCGGCCTCTACATGGGCGTCGCGTTCGGCGCCTGGATCTCCGGCCAGCACCTGCTCTTCTCCTTCGACGCCGTCCAGTCCGGCGAGGGCGTCGGCAACGAGCTGATCTACATCATCGCGGCCGTCATCGGCGGCTGCCTGATCACCGGCGGCTACGGCAGCGCGGTCGGCTCGGCCGTGGGCGCGCTCCTGTTCGGCATGACCAGCAAGGGCATCGTCTTCGCCGAGTGGAACCCCGACTGGTTCAAGTTCTTCCTCGGAGCGATGCTGCTCCTCGCGACCCTGCTCAACGCCTGGGTCCGCAAGCGCGCGGAGGCCACGAAATGACCGAGACCGTCACGCGTACGCCCCTGGTGGAGCTGTCCGGCGTCGGCAAGCACTACGGCAGCGTCCGCGCCCTGGAAGGTGTCTCCCTCCAGGTCCACGCGGGCGAGATCACCTGCGTCCTCGGCGACAACGGCGCCGGCAAGTCGACACTGATCAAGACGATCGCGGGCCTGCACCGGCACGACGCCGGCACCCTGCGCATCGAGGGCGAGGAGACCCGCCTCGCCTCCCCGCGCGAGGCCCTGGACCGGGGGATCGCCACCGTCTACCAGGACCTGGCCGTCGTCCCCCTGATGCCGGTCTGGCGCAACTTCTTCCTCGGCTCCGAACCCCGCACCGGCACCGGTCCCTTCAAGCGCCTGGACACCGGGCTGATGCGGCGCACCACCCGCGAGGCGCTGCTGCGCATGGGCATCGACCTGCGCGACGTCGACCAGCCCATCGGCACCCTCTCCGGCGGCGAACGCCAGTGCGTGGCGATCGCCCGTGCCGTCCACTTCGGCGCCAAGGTCCTGATCCTGGACGAGCCGACGGCCGCACTGGGGGTGAAGCAGTCCGGTGTGGTCCTGAAATATGTGGCCGCGGCACGGGACGAAGGCCTGGGTGTTGTCTTGATCACCCACAATCCGCATCACGCGTACCTCGTGGGCGACCGCTTCGTCCTGCTGCGACGCGGCACGATGGTGGGCCACCACACACGGGACGAGATCACGCTGGACGAGCTGACGAAGCAGATGGCGGGAGGAGCCGACCTGGACGCCCTGGTCCATGAACTGCGCCGGACCTGAGGGGCGCGGGGCCCGCGGTGACGTGCGGCCCGGCCGCGTGGCGCGGGCGGCCACCGACGGCCCGCGCCCGTCGCCGGACGCGCACCTCCCGCCCCCGCCCCGCGCGGCACTCGGGGTGAGCGTGCGGCACAATCGAGCCCGATGAGCACCTACCGCGACCTCACGGCCCCCATCGGCTCCCGTCGAGCCCCCGTCCTGCGCACGGTCGGTACCAGGGAACGCCGGTCACACCTGACTGCCCCCCGCGTACCCACCGTCGGCATCGACATCGGCGGCACCAAGGTCATGGCGGGCGTCGTGGACGCCGACGGCAACATCCTGGAGAAGCTCCGCGCGGAGACCCCGGACAAGTCCAAGAGCCCCAAGGTCGTCGAGGACACCATCGTCGAACTGGTCCTGGACCTGTCCGACCGGCACGACGTGCACGCGGTCGGCATCGGCGCGGCCGGCTGGGTCGACGCCGACCGCAACCGCGTCCTGTTCGCACCCCACCTGTCGTGGCGCAACGAACCGCTGCGCGACCGCCTCGCCGGCCGGCTGTCCGTGCCGGTGCTGGTGGACAACGACGCCAACACCGCCGCCTGGGCGGAGTGGCGCTTCGGTGCCGGCCGCGGCGAGGACCACCTCGTCATGATCACCCTGGGCACCGGCATCGGCGGTGCCATCCTGGAGGACGGCCAGGTCAAGCGCGGCAAGTTCGGCGTCGCCGGCGAGTTCGGCCACATGCAGGTCGTGCCCGGCGGCCACCGCTGCCCGTGCGGCAACCGCGGCTGCTGGGAGCAGTACAGCTCCGGCAACGCGCTCGTCCGCGAGGCCAAGGAACTGGCCGTGGCGGACTCCCCGGTGGCCTACGGGATCATCGAGCACGTCAAGGGCAACGTCGACGACATCACCGGCCCGATGATCACCGAGCTGGCCCGCGAGGGCGACGCGATGTGCGTGGAGCTGCTCCAGGACATCGGCCAGTGGCTCGGGGTCGGCATCGCCAACCTCGCGGCGGCGCTCGACCCCTCCTGCTTCGTCATCGGCGGAGGCGTCAGTGCCGCCGACGACCTGCTCATCGGCCCGGCCCGGGACGCCTTCAAGCGCCATCTCACCGGCCGCGGCTACCGCCCCGAGGCCCGCATCACCCGCGCCCAGCTCGGCCCCGAGGCGGGCATGGTGGGCGCCGCCGACCTGGCCCGGCTGGTCGCCCGCCGGTTCCGCCGCGCCAAGCGGCGCCGGGTGGAGCGGCACGAGCGGTACGAGCGGTACGCCCAGGCCCGCCGCGGCCAGGACAGCGCATGACGCCGTCCCTGCCCCACCAGGGCGGGCCGCCCGACGAGCCGGGACGGCCCCCGGAGGACCCACGGCACAAGGCCAGACGCCGCGCGCTGACCCTGCTGATCATCGTCCTGCTCATCGGCGTCCCGGCCGGCTACCTGGTGATCTCCGCGAACCAGAGCCGCAACAGCGGCAAGGACAAGGAGGCGAAGTACTCCGCCACCGGCCTCACCCCCGGCTGGCCGTCCAAGGTGCAGCGCCGCCTCTACCAGGTGGCCGTCCCGCACCCCGCCGACGACATCGCCTACTACGAGACGAACAACTGGAAGACCAGCCGCCTCTACGTCCAGTTCCGCACCAACCCCGCCGGCCTGGACAGCTTCCTGCAGGGCATGCGCCTGCGCCGGGAGCAGCTGAGGAAGGACTACATCGCGGTCGGTGAACGGGACCGGAAGGTCAGCGGCTGGACCTTCGCCGGGCCGGGCCCCTGGTGGGGCCTGACCCACGAGCAGAAGAACCCGGCGCCCACCCAGGACGTGGTCGTCAACCTGTCCGACCCGGAGCACCCGGCGGTGTTCGTGGTCTCCCGCACGGTCCCCTGACCGGCTCAGGCCGGACCTCGGAGCCGACTGTCAGACCCCGCCCGTAGAGTCGAAGACGTCTGATCCGACGCACGGGCGGGAGGTGGCAGGACGTATGAGCGGCACGGCTGCGGTGGCCGAGCGCACGGAAGGTTCCCGGGAGACCGGGACCGGGCTCCCGGTCCCGGTGCGCCTGGCGTCCGTCTTCCTGCCGGCGCCCCTGCCGCGCGAGGGCCGCCTCGCCTTCTGGGACCCCACCGGCGAGCAGCTGCCCACGCCCCCCGGCCGGGCCACGCAGGAGCTGACGGTCGTGAGACGCCATGGCGCCGGTGTGCGCCGCCGCCAGGTGCCCGCGCTGACCCTGCCCCTCGCCGAGGCCCTGCCGCTGCTGGTCCGTGCCCGGCGCGACCCGGCCGCCCACCCGGCCACCGCCTGCTGGGGTGCCGCCGCCCTGCACGCGCTGCGGCTCGTCGCCCGCGGCCGGCTGCTGCCGGGCCTGACCCCCGACGGCCACGACGCCTGGCGGGCCGGCCCCCTGGAGCCCGACGACATCGCCCACCTGCGCGCGATCGCCGCCGCCCTGCCCCCCGAGGGCCACGCCGTGCCCCTCCCGGGCCCGGGCGCGCTCCGGCTGCCCGAGCCGCAGGCCCTGGTCCGCGCCTTCCTGGACGCGGTCGCCGACACCCTGCCGCGCACCCCCGCGGCTCCCTTCGCCTCCGGCCGGCCCTTCGCCGCCCGCGAACCCCAGAGCCTTCCCGGGGCCCACGAGTGGGCCGCCGAGGTCGCCGCCGGCATGGACGCGGGCGTCCGGCTCTCGCTCCGCCTGGACCTGTCCGCGTACGACGTCTTCGACGCCGGTGCGAGCGACGGCGCGCGCGCCGCCGGAGCCGCCGTCGTGCAGGTGCACAGCCTCGCCGACCCCACCCTGGTGGCCGACGCGGCTGCCCTGTGGGCGGGGGAGGCCGACACGGCGTTCGGGCCCCGCGCGCGGGTGGACGCGGCCCTCGCCGTCCGGCGCGCCGCCCGGGTGTGGGCGCCCCTGGCCCGCCTCGCCGAGCAGGACGTACCCGACGTCCTCGCCCTGTCCGAGGAGGAGCTCGGTGAGCTGCTCGGCGTGGCGGCGAGCCGGCTGGCCGCCGCCGGTGTCGCCGTCCACTGGCCCCGGGACCTCGCCCGCGACCTGACCGCGACCGCCGTGGTCCGGCCGGCGCCCGGCTCGGCGACCGACGGCACGGGCTTCTTCGAGAGCGAGGACCTGCTCGGGTTCCGCTGGCAGCTGGCGCTCGGCGGCGATCCGCTCACCGAGGCCGAGATGGACGCCCTCGCCGAGGCGCACCGCCCCGTCGTGCGGCTCCGGGACCGCTGGGTGCTGGTCGACCCCGCGCTGGTCCGCAAGGCGCGCAAGCGCGAACTGGGCCTGCTCGACCCGGTCGACGCGCTGTCCGTGGCACTGACCGGCGAGGCCGAGGTCGACGGCGAGAGCGTCGAGGTCGTCCCCGTCGGCGCGCTGGCCGCCCTCCGCGACCGGCTCACCGCGGGTCTGCGCCCCGCGGCCCCGCCCCCCGGCCTGCACGCCACCCTCCGCGACTACCAGCTGCGCGGCCTGGCCTGGCTCGACCTGATGACCTCGCTCGGCCTCGGCGGCTGCCTCGCCGACGACATGGGCCTCGGCAAGACGATCACGCTCATCGCCCTGCACCTCGCGCGCGCCCGTACCGAGCCGACCCTCGTGGTCTGCCCGGCCTCCCTCCTCGGCAACTGGCAGCGGGAGATCACCAGGTTCGCGCCCGGCGTGCCGGTGCGCCGCTTCCACGGCCAGGGCCGCACCCTGGACGGCCTCGGCGGCGGCTTCGTCCTCACCACCTACGGCACCATGCGCTCCACCGCGGCCCGCCTCGCCGAGCAGCCCTGGGGCATGGTCGTCGCCGACGAGGCCCAGCACGTGAAGAACCCCTTCTCCGCGACCGCCAAGGCGCTGCGCACCATCCCGGCCCCCGCGCGCGTGGCGCTCACCGGCACGCCGGTGGAGAACAACCTCTCCGAACTGTGGGCCCTGCTCGACTGGACCACCCCCGGACTCCTCGGCCCGCTGAAGTCCTTCCGCGCACGGCACGCCCGCGCGGTGGAGAACGGCGAGGACGCCGAGGCCGTGGAGCGTCTGTCCCGGCTGGTCCGCCCCTTCCTGCTGCGCCGCAAGAAGTCCGACCCGGGCATCGTCCCCGAACTGCCCCCCAAGACCGAGACGGACCACCCGGTACCCCTCACCCGGGAACAGGCCGCGCTGTACGAGGCGGTGGTGCGCGAGTCGATGCTGGCGATCGAGACGGCCGAGGGCATCGCGCGCCGGGGCCTGGTCCTGAAGCTGCTCGGCGCCCTGAAGCAGATCTGCGACCACCCGGCGCTCTACCTGAAGGAGGACGCGCACGCCGACCGGCCGGCCGCGCGCTCCGGCAAACTCGCCCTCCTGGACGAGCTGCTGGACACCCTGCTCGCCGAGGACGGCTCCGCGCTCGTCTTCACCCAGTACGTCGGCATGGCCCGCATCCTCACCGCCCACCTGTCCGCGCGCGCGATCCCCGTGGACCTGCTGCACGGCGGCACCCCGGTCCCGGAGCGCGAGCGCATGGTCGACCGCTTCCAGAACGGCGAGACCCCGGTGCTGGTCCTCTCCCTGAAGGCCGCCGGCACGGGCCTGAACCTGACCCGCGCGGGCCATGTCATCCACTTCGACCGCTGGTGGAACCCGGCCGTCGAGGAACAGGCCACGGACCGCGCCTACCGCATCGGCCAGACCCAGCCCGTCCAGGTCCACCGCCTGGTCACCGAGGGCACGGTGGAGGACCGCATCGCCGAGATGCTCGCCGCCAAGCGCGCGCTGGCCGACGCCATCCTCGGCTCCGGCGAGGCGGCACTCACCGAACTGACCGACCGCGAGCTGTCCGACCTCGTCTCCCTGCGGAGGACGTCATGACGGGCACCGGCGGACCCCGCCCCGGCGACGCCGCCCGCCGGGCCCTGCGGGCGGCCCGGGAGCGTGCCGAGGCCGAGCGGGAGGGCCCGGCGCGAGCCACGGACGAGGGCGTTCCGGCAGCCCCGGCCGGCTCCCCGCGAGCCCCCGCCGATGCCGGAACCGACGTGCCCGACAGCACGGACCCGAGGCCCGGCGACGTGGCCCGGGCGGCGCTCAGGGGCACCCCGAAGGACGCCGGGCCCGCGCCGGAAGCCGCACCGGGCGCGACACCGCCCGCGCCCGACGCCGCCGTGGAGGCCGGCCCGGGCCCGCGATCCACCGCCCCGAATCCGCCGCGCACGGCACGGGAAACGCCCGGCGCCGGCATGTCTGCCGGTACCCCTGCCGGTGCCGAACCCGGGCGCGCCCGGGGAGACGGTGCCGTGGGGGAGGGCGGCCCGGACGGCGGCGGCGCTGATGACGCCCGTCCCGGTGGAGGCGACGGTGTCGGTGCCGGTCGTGGGGGTGTCGGCGGTGCCCGTCCCGCCGGTGCCGGTGGCGACGATGCCCCTGCCGGCGGTGCCGGTTCCTCCTCCACCGAGGGCCGCCGACCCGGGGACGCCGCTCGGCAGGCACTGCGTGCGGCCCGGCGGGAGGCGTCGCGCGCGCAGGCGGCGGAGCCTCGGGGGCGGGAACGGCGGACGTCCGCGCCTACCGGCCCGGCCGCGCCGCGCCCCTCCGCCGTGGCCGGGCCGGTAGGCGCGGACGCCCGCGTCACGGCCGCGCAGGACATACGGCGCTACCTGGCGACCGCTTTCCGTATGCCCACGTGGGCGGAAGTTCCCGGCGACCCGGACGATCCCGAGTGGGCGGAAGCCGGCGGCGAGCCGGAGGACGCCGCGCGCGCGACACCCGCGTCCACCGAGCCGACTCCCGTGACGCCGGCGCCTTCTCCCTCGGTCTCCGCGTCCACCCCTTCCCCCGGCGAGCCGTCGCCCGAGCTGCCCGCCACGGCTCCCTCGGCTCCGGCGCCCGGCGCTCCGGCGGCCCCGCCGGCCCCCGCGCCGGCCGCATCAGCCGAGCCGTCGCCCGAGCTGCCCCCCACCGCCCCCTTGCCCGAGGCGGTCACCCCTGACGCGCGGGCTGCCGTACGCACCGGTTCCGCCGGGTCGTACGTACCGCAGGCCATGGCCGCCCCCCACCGTGACAGCGAACTCCGCCGTACCTTCCCGGCGTTCGTGGCCCGGGACAGCGGGGGAGCGGGCGGGCAGTTCGCCGGGACCTGGTGGGGCAATGCCTGGGTCGGTGCGCTGGAGCGGGGCGCGCTGGATCCCAAGCGGCTGACGCGGGGCCGTGGTTACGCGGACCAGGGGCATGTGGACGCGATCACCGTGACCCCGGGACTGGTGCTGGCGTACGTGCGCGGGAGCCGGCCGCGTCCGTACCGCGTGCAGGTGCGGGTGCGGACACTGGAGGACGAGGACTGGGAGCGGTTCCTGGACGCCGCGGCCGACCGGCCGGGTCATATCGCGGCGCTGCTCGACAAGGAGCTGCCCCACTCCCTCGCCGACTGCGGTGTCCGCCTGCTTCCCGGCCCCGGGGACCTCGCTCCGCAGTGCAGCTGCCCCGACTTCGGCCACCCCTGCAAGCACGCCGCCGCGCTCTGCTACCAGATGGCCCGCCTGCTCGACGCCGACCCCTTCGTGCTGCTCCTGCTGCGCGGCCGGGGCGAGAAGGAGCTGCTCGACACGCTGTCCCGGCGCAGCGCCGCCCGCGCGGCGCGCGCCGCGCGGGAGCGACAGCCCCGGACCCTGCCCGGGGTCCGGGCCGCCGAGACCCTCGCCCCGCGCGAACTCCCGCGGCTGCCCCCGCCGTTGCCGGTGCCGCCGCACCCCGGGCAGCCCCCGGTGTACCCGTCGGTGCCCGGCGGCCCGGACCCCTTCGCGCTGGACCAGCTGGCGACCGACGCCGCCGCCCGCGCCCACGTCCTGCTCGGCACCGGGCACGACCCGGTCGGCGAGCTGACCCTGTGGCAGGACGCGGTCCGGCTGGCCGCGGCCCGTCCCGGTTCCGGGCTGACCGCGGCCACCCGCACGCTGTACGCCAGGCTCGCGGACGCCGCCGGCCGTGCTCCTGCCGACCTCGCGCGTGCCGTGGCGGCCTGGCGGCAGGGCGGCCTGCCGGGGCTGGCCGTCCTGGAGGAGCCGTGGGACCCGCCGGCCGGCCGGTTCGACCGGGCCCGCCCGCTGTTGCTCGCCGCCGACCTGCCCGCGTTCCGCCCGTGGCGCAATCGGCTCACCCACCCCCGCGGACACGTCCAGCTCCGCCTGGGCCGTGACGGCCTGTGGTACGCGTACGAGTCGGAGCCCGGTCATGACGACTGGTGGCCCCGCGGCACCCCGGACCTCGACCCGGTCGGCGCGCTGACCGGTCTCGGCGTGCCCGACGACCTCTGAACCGACCGCCGGACGACGGCCGGGGGAGGACGAGCGCAGGACGACGACGGACGGACGCGGGGCTCAGGCCGAGACCGGGTGCGTGGTCACCGCGCACGCGAAGGCGAGTTCGCCGTCCTGCTCGACGGTCACACGGACGCGGCCCTCACCGAGCGACTCGGCCGCCACCCAGGCCGGGGCGTCCAGCTCCGCGTACCGGTGGAAGGACGCCTCCATGCCCGTGGCCAGAACCGGCGCCGGCCCCAGGTGGTGCTGGGCAGCCTGCCGGGCCGCCTCCAGCAGCAGCATGCCGGGAGCGTGATCGTTCGGGTGGTCGAAGATGACGGGGTGCGCGGTGTGCACCCGCAGCTGCCAGCGGCCGTCGCTGCCACGGGGTGAGAGCACCACGTCGGGCCGGCGGTCCCGGCCCACGAGGCCGGGGCTCAGCGGCAGCGGCGGCTCGATGGCGTCGGCCATCGCCTGTTCGGCGTCCGCGTAGGCCCCGCGCAGCCGTCGGTACAGCGCCCTGCCGTGCGAACTGAACGCGGTCGACGCGGTGGCGAGGTGGCGCCCGTCGCTGGTGGCGGTCACCTCCATGCGCAGCCCGCGCAGGACGCCGGCCCGCTGCTCCACGTCCGAGCAGCGGATGTGCAGCTCCAGTTCGGCGGGCGTGGTGCCGGCGCGCAGCGCCGCCGGGTCGAGCGAGACCCGCAGATCGCGCCATATCTGTTTGTGGTCCATGGGCGCCCCGTACACCGCGTGCGACAGCAGCGGCACCGTCTGCCGCAGCGTCTCGCTGAACAGCAGCGGGTCGTGGAAGCCTTCGATCGGGCCGTAGAACGAGTGGGCGCGCGGCCACTGGGCCGTGACCGTGCAGGTGTCCGCGTCCGTCTGCCGCCATCCGGTGAGGAACACCTCGGTGACGGCCGCGCGGTGGACGTACTCCTTGGGAACGGTCGTCGTCAAAGTGGCCGGTACCACGGGTGTTGTGGCGGGCAGTGCCGCCCGGAAGTCCGTGACCATGCTGTCGATGGGCGCATACGTAGTCATGTGCCTCTCCCCCATGGCAGTTGAGAACAGCGCGGAGCGGTGAGCGGTGCGGCGACGGGCAGCACTGTACGGACTGACCGGTTTTTTTTCCAGCTTTTCCGGATCTCCGTCGGCAGGCCAGGGGCGGGACGTCGGCGCGCCCGCCCGGACTCGGCGCCCCACCGTGCAGGTCATGATCAATGGACTATTCGACGGGGCCCGTGTGAGGATCTGGACCGGTCATCAGGTATACCGGTCCGCTGCCCGCGCGTCGCGTACGGTGGACCGTCCGGAGGGGAGAGGACATCCATGACCGAGCAGCTCAGCAAGCTCCGCATGGCCGCGCTCAACATCGACGGAGTGCTGCTGAACGATACATTCAGCCCCGTCATCCACCAGTTCGTCACCAGCCGGGGCGGCACGTACTCCGCCGGTCTGGAGCGCCGCATCTTCTCCCAGCCGCGGGTGGTCGCGGGCCGGGTGCTCGCGGACACGTGCGGGCTGTCGACCTCCCCGATGGAGACGATCGCGCTCTACCTGGAAGAGAGGGAGCGCTACCTCGCCGACCACCCGGTCCGCATCCTCGACGGTGCCGAGGAACTGCTGCGCAGGCTCCGCGCGCTGGGACTGCGGACCGTCTGTTACGGCGGGCTCGACGCCTCCCACTTCGACCGGTACCTGGGCCACCTGGCCGGTCTGTTCGACGAGCCCCGCTACGTGTGCACCAACGACATCCGCCCCGGCCTGTACGAGATCGCGGTCGACGTCGCCGGACTCGCCTGCGACGAGGTGCTGTTCGTCGACGACGTGGCCCGGGTCGCCGAGGCGGCCCGCGAGCTGGGCGCCCCGTTCGTCGGACTCCCCAGCGACTTCGAGCACGGCCACCAGAGGCAGCTCATGGCGGAGGCCGGGGCCCGCCATCTCGTCGGCTCCCTCGACGAGATCGACGACCGGCTGCTGCGCACGATCGACGCCGAGGCCCAGGCCGGCACGCTGTGGGAGCGGGCGGCGGGGAAGGCCGGGGCATGACCTCTGGCGGGGGCATGCTGGCCGGAAAGGTCATGCTGGTCACGGGAGCGAGCAGCGGTATAGGAGCGGCCGCGGCCCGGGTGGGCGCGCAACACGGTGCCGCACTGGTGCTGATGGCCCGCCGTCTGCCACGACTCGAGGAGCTGGCGGCCCGGTTGCGGGACGAAGGGGCCGAAGTCTCCTGCTCCGTCGGTGATGTCACCAGCTCCGCCGATGTGGAGCGTGCGGTGGGACTCGCCGTGGACCGGTACGGCAGGCTCGACGCCGCGTTCAACAACGCCGGCACGACGACCGAGCCGGCGCTCCTGCACGAGACGGACGACGCCGATTACGACACGGTGCTCGACGTGAACCTCCGTGGCGTCTGGCTCTGTATGAAACACGAGATCAAGGCCATGCTCGCGGGCGGTGGCGGCGGTGCGATCGTCAACAACAGCAGCATCGCCGGGGTCCGTGCCACCTCGGCCGGTGCTCCGTACGTGGCCGCCAAGCACGCCGTGCTCGGCCTGACCAAGGCGGCCGCCGCACAGTACGCGGAGCACGGTGTCCGGGTGAACGCGCTCGCCACGGGCCTGACCCGCTCCGAGATGTCGGAGGGCATCTTCGCCCGCGACCCCGCGGCGGAGGAACGGATGCGGCGCCGCAACCCCCAGGGCAGGGTGGCCGATCCGGAGGAGGTGGCCCAGGTCGCGGTGTGGCTCTGCAGCGACCAGGCCAGCTTCGTCACCGGTGCCACCATGGCGGTGGACGGCGGCGCCGGAGCCTGGTGACACCTGGTGGTCAGGCCCGAACCGAGCGGCTTGTGGGATTGGTAAAGTACCTGACATCTGGTTTCTTTTGCTCCGGCGTGCTCTCGTGCGACCGGGATCGGGTATCCGCGTCAGCCAGAGGGGGTGGCATGGCGTGGACGAGAGGACGAACTCATGGCACAGCAGTTGCGCGCGATCCGGACCCGTGGAGCGATTCTGGACGCGGCGGCGGAGGTCTTCGCGCAGCACGGCTACCACGGTGCCAGCATCGCGCAGATCCTCGAGAAGGCTCAGGTCACCAGGGGTGCGCTGTACTTCCACTTCGCTTCCAAGGAGCAGTTGGTGCAGGGCATCTTCGCCCAGCAGGTGACGGAGCAGGGCTACCCGCCGCGCACCTACAAGCTCCAGGAACTGGTCGACGAGGCCATGGCCCTGGCCTGCCGCCTGCCGGAGGAGATCATGCTGCGCGCCGGCGCCAAGCTGGCCATGGAGCCGCAGCTGCAGGAACTCGCGGACGGCGGGCCGTGGGAGGCGTGGGCGCAGCGGTTCGCCGCCGTCGTGGACGCCGCCAAGAGGCACGGCGAGGTCTACCCGCACGTGGTGCCGCAGGACCTGGGCCGGTTCCTGGTCAGCTCCTGGATCGGTGCCCAGATCGTGTCGGAGGTGACGTCCGACTGGACGGATCTGGAGGCGCGTATCTCGTCCCTCTTCGCCTACACGCTGCCGAGCGTCGCACTGCCCGCCATCTTCGCCCAGCTGGACTTCGGCCCGGACCGCGGCACGCGGGTGCTCGCCGAGATGCGGAAGAACCTCGAGCCGGAGCTGGTGGCCGAGCGCGCGGGCTGATCACCTCGGCCTCCCGGTCGCCGGCGGCAGGAAGCCCCCGCCTCCGCGGTCACCCGGCCCATGTGCCCCCCGGCCAGGGGCAGCCCACTGGTGGTCAGAGGCCCGTCGGTGCGAGGGCGCCGGACGCGGGCGAGGCGAGCGCGGGGAGTACCAGCTCCCAGACGCCGGTCAGCCAGGCGCCGTCGGCGCGGTCCGCGCGGACCGTCTCCTGATGGAGTGCGATGGCCAGGGCGAGATCCACGACGGACTCCGCAGGGGCATCGGGCCTGAGGCTCTTCTCGGCGTGCGCGCGCAGCACCGTCCGCCGGAGCGTGGCGCGCCAGGCGAGCCGGCAGTCCGGGGCCGGTCCGCAGGCCGCTCCGCGTTCCCGGGCCAGCCTGAGCCCGACACGGGTGAGCGGATCGGTCGCCAGCCTGTGCGCCAGCCTGCCCACCATGTCGCCCAGCACCCGCAGTGCCGGGGCCCCAGGGTCGTCCAGAGCCAGGAGTTCGGTGCGGGAGCGCTCGCAGGAGAGGTGCTGGACGGCGTCGGCGAGTGCCGACTTGCTGCCGAAGTGGAACGAGAGCGCGCCTTTGCTCACCGCGGCGCGGTCGCTGATCGTCGCCAGCGTGGTGCCCTCGTAGCCGTCCCGGTCGAATACCTGTGCCGCGGCCAGAAGAAGGGCGTTACGGGTCCCCTCGGCCCTCACTTGTCTCATGCGGCGGACTCATCTCGCGGTATGGGTCGTGGAGACGACTCGGTGGTGTCCGGAATGCAGGGCACATGGAAGCAGACCGGGGGGAACCGGGCGTTCTCCCGCACGGCATCCACCGGTAATTCCGTTTGATGGCCGGGACGGACGGCGGGTAACAGGATCACTGTCCGGTATTGGGCCCGCACCCTGGTGTCGGACGACGCCGTGGTCCGGGGAGCGCCGGTTCTCATCTGGCGCGCAGCCGCGGGCAAAAGCGCATTTCAGCGTGGTACGGAAGAGGCTGGAGCCCTGCTCGGGCGCGGGAGGGGAAGCGCCTTGTAAACCGGATCCCCGGTTTGTAGTGTGTCTCGCGCTTGCCTTCCGGCGCGTCCGTCGGCAGAGGTCCATCTGATGCGGGGGTAGTCATGTGGTTCCGGATGCTCGGTCCCCTGGAGGTCGTCTCCGACGGCCGGGTCATCGATCTGGGGGGCAGCAAGCAACGCGCGACGCTCGGGTTCCTCCTGTTGCAGCCCAATCGAGCGGTGCCCGTCAGCAGTCTGTTGACGGCCCTGTGGGACGTGGGGGAGGCCCCGGTCACGGCCCGGAAGATCCTGCAGAACGCGGTCTGGGGCCTGCGCCGGACGCTAACCTCCGAGGGTGCGTCCGCCGGTGTCGCCCTGCGCACCCGGCCTCCCGGTTACGCGCTGGAGGTCGACCCGGAACACATCGATCTGCACCGGTTCCGCAGACTGGTGGAGGAGGGGCGGACCCTGCTCGGCGCGGGCAGGCGGGACGAGGCGGCTCGACGGCTGCGTGAGGCCCTGCGGCTGTGGCGCGGCACGGCCCTCTCCGACCTGGTCGAAGTCGGCCTCGACTGGCGTGAGTTGACCGCCCTGCAGAACATCCGCCTGGACGTGCTGGAGGAATACTTCGAGGCCGAACTGGACTGTGGTCGGCACTACTCGGTGCTCCCCGAGATCGAGACGGTCGTCCAGGCCGAGCCGCTCCGCGAGCGCCCCTGCGGCCAGCTGATGCGCGCCCTGTACCGCTGCGGCCGGCAGGCCGACGCACTCGGCGTCTACAGCCGCCTCCGGGCCTCGTTGGCGAGGCAACTCGGTCTCGAACCGGGCCGCGAGCTGCGGTTGCTGCACCAGGCCATCCTGACGCACGATCCGGCGCTCGAGTTCACTCCGCCCGCTTCACCCCTCGTGCCCTCCACGACGGTGCCGACGGCTCTCGGCGTACCGGTGGCGGCGGACGCCGGCGACCACCAGAAGCCCGCTGTCGCCGACGCGGACAGGTCGCCCGCCCGGCGCCCCGCACAGCGGGAGGTCGGCACGCCGCCACGGGTCGGCGTCAACCTGCGGGTGGGCCGGCCGAACGCATCGGACGCCGTGTCCGACCGGATGGACAGCCGCATCCGGCAGGGAACCGAGAGCCGGGGCGGAACCGTCGGGGCTGCCATGGGCACCGACTCCCCGGGGGCGCTCCCCGCCCGGCAGGGCACCGCCGGGCGTGCGACGGGCGCGGCGGCCGCGGTGCGGACCGTCCGCGCGCCGACGGGGTCCGCCCCCGGGGACGGGGCGGCCAAGGCTGCGATCGTGACCGGCGAGGCGCTGATGCGGCACAGCGCCCGGGAAGGCGTCGGCCTCTCTCTGCCCGCCGACGGCGCGTTGCCGCGCAGGGGCCAGGCGATGCCGCTGCTCGTGCCGGACGCTGAGGTCGAGGTCGTTCGGCAGGACTCGGGAGGCGAGCGGACCCGGCTGTTCCTACGTCCTGCTCGCCGGCGGCCCACTCCACCGGCAGCCACGGCGCGCCGTGCCGGGGAGGGCGTCGGCCTCTCCCTGTCCGCCGACGGCGCGTTGCCGCGCAGGGGCCAGGCGATGCCGCTGCTCGTGCCGGACGGTGAGACCGAGGTCTGTCCGCAGGACTAGGACATGCCTCCCCGTTCCGGCACGGCGGCCTGAACCCGCCCGGCCGCCACGGCCTCGGCGCCGGCGTCCCGGCCGGGAGGGGGAGCGGACCGGAGTCAGGACGGCTGGACCTGGTCGAAGAGGGCCAGGGCTTCCGCGGGGTCCGGGCTCACGAGACGTTCCAGACCGGCCGTCGTCATCTTCGCCCACCTGCCGGCCCGCGCCCACATCTGTTCCTCGAAGACGCGGACGGCCTCGTCCGGATCCCCGGGGCCGGTGGCGATGGACTCGGCGAGTTCGGCGCCTTCCAGCATGGCGAGGTTCGCGCCCGCCCCCAGCGGAGGCATCAGATGGGCGGCGTCGCCCAGTAGCGTCACCCCGGGGACGTGGGTCCAGGTGTGGGACACGGGCAGGACGTAGAGGGGGCGGTGGACGAAAGCGGTGCCGTGGCGGAGGAGGTCGAGGACGGGAGCGGCCCAGCCGTCGAACAGAGCCAGCAGACTCGACCGCACGGCCTCGGCGTCGCCCGGGTCCAGGTCCGTGTACCGGTCCAGCGGCGCGCGGAACTGGGCGTACACCTTGACGTGGCCGCCGCTGTTGCGCTGGGCGACGAGAGCCCGGTTCACGCCGTACACGGCCACGGAACCGTCGCCGATCAGCCGGGCGAGGTCGGGGTGGCGGGTGTCGACGTCGTCGAGGGAGGTCTCGACATAGGTGACGCCGGTGTAGTGCGGCGTCACCGGCGAGACCGCCGGGCGGGTCCGGGACCAGGCGCCGTCCGCGCCGACCACGAGGTCGAACGTCTCCTGTCGCCCGTCCGCGAAATGGACCAGTACGCCATCCCGGGTCCCCGGCACCACCCGCGTCACGCTCCGGCCCCACTGGACGTCGAGAGGGCCGAGCAGCAGGTCCCGGAGCTGCCCGCGGTCGATCTCGGGGTTGGCCCGGTCATCCGGACGGGGCCGCCAGTCGCGCAGAACGGTCCCGTCCGGGTCCAGGATGCGCATGGCCTGCCCCTCGGGGCGGGACAGCGCCTGGAACTCCGCCAGCAGCCCCGCCTTCTCGAGCGCACGCTGGCCCAGCCCTTCGTGCAGGTCCAGGGTGCCGCCCGGGGGACGGGCGTCGGGGGCGGGATCGCGTTCGAGGACGGCGACGGGGTGGCCGTGGCGGTGCAGGACACGGGCGAAGGCGAGGCCGGCGGGGCCGCTCCCGACCACGGCTATACGATGTCTCATGCCGATACACTGTATTTCTCCATGACGACGCCTCGCAACGGAACGGTGTGATCATGACCGTGTGGGACCGGCCGGAGCCGCCGCCTCGCCCCGTGCCGCTCGACCGGGAGCGGATCGTCGCCGCCGCCGTCGCGCTGGCCGACGAGGGCGGCCTGGAGGCGGTGTCGTTGCGCAAGGTCGCCGCCCGGCTGAACGCCGGCCCGATGCGGCTGTACGGATACATCTCCACCAAACAGGAGCTGTTCGACCTCATGGTGGACGAGGTGCACGCCGAGATCCTCCCCGAGGAGCAGCCCGGTGACTGGCGGGAGGCGCTGCGCGTCCTCGCCCACCGCACCAGGCAGGCCGCCCTCCGTCACGCGTGGCTGGCCGACCTGCTCGGCGGTCGCCCGACCCTGGGCCCGAACGGCCTCGCCGTGACCGAGGCCAAGCTCGCCGCCCTCGACGGCCTCGCCGACATCGACACCGTCATGCGCGCCGTGGAGACGGTCAGCGCCTACTGCACCGGCGCGATCAGGCGCGAGATCGCGAACCTGCGGGCCGAGCGCGCCACGGGCCTGTCCAAACGCGAATGGCAGCGCGCCTCCGGCCCGCATGTGATGAGAGTGCTGGCCACGGGCCGCTTCCCGGCGCTGGCCAAGGCCGTGCACGACGGTACGGACGTGGACGCCGAGGCATCCTTCGCGACCGGCCTGGACTGGGTCCTCGACGCCGTGGCCGCCAGACTCACCCGGCCGCCCGCGTGACGCTCGGCTCCCGCACGGCGCCTCGCACATCGCACGCCCCGCACATCACAGTGCTCATCGGCTCCTCCTCCCGAGATACGCCGGGAGCCCACCGCGCACTCGCCGATCCCGACGCCCCCATCGGCGGCGGGAGTTCTTGCCCGGGGCGGGAGTCCGCTGGTTGACTCGGCTGACCCCGAGCCCGGGAGGGACCCGATGACCACCGACACCGACGTCCTGGTGCTGGGCGGCGCGGGCGTGGACACGATCGTCCACGTCCCCGAACTGCCGCTCCCCTACGCGGACAGCTACATGATCCGCCCCGGGATCACGGCCCGCGCCGGACAGAGCGGCGACTTCGTCGCCCTCGGCCTCACCGCCCTGGGGCTGCGCACCCACCACCTCGACATGGTCGGCGCCGACCCCGAGGGCGAGCTGGTCCGTGCCTTCCACCGCGACCACGGCATCCCCCTCACCGCGGTCCCGCAGCCCGCGGGGACCAAACGCGCCGTCAACCTGGTCGGCCCCGACGGGCGGCGGCTGTCCCTCTACGACGCCACCCGCTCCCACGAGTCGGACCGGCTGCCCGAGGCCACGGTCCGTCGGCTCGCCGCGACCAGCCGCCACGCCCACGTCGTCATCACCCAGCCCTGCGCGCAGGCGCTCCCCCTGCTCCGCGAGGCCGGTCTCACCCTCTCCACCGACCTGCACGACTGGGACGGCGCCGACCCCTACCACGAGCCGTTCGCCCTGGCGGCCGATCTCGTCTTCCTGTCCACCAGCGCCCTGACCGACCCGGAACGCACCATGCGTGACATCGCCGCCCGCGGCCGGGCCCGGACCGTCGTGGCCACCGCCGGTGCGGAGGGGGCCTACCTGCTGGCGGACGGCGAGCTGACCCACGTACCGGCGGTCACGCCCCCCGCCCCGGTGGTGGACTCCAACGGCGCGGGCGACGCGTTCGCCGCCGGGTTCCTGCTCGGCCTGCTGAACGGGGAGGACCCGCGGCGCTGCGCCCGGTACGGCGCGATCGCCGGAGCCCACGCCTGCACCGTCCCGTCGACGCGCACCGACGCCATCACCCGGGCCGAACTCCTCGCCCGCGCGGCGGAGTTCCAGCCCACGGCCGCCTCGCGGGCCACGCGCTCGTGGTGAGTGACACCGGCCCTCCGCGGCGTGTCAGCGGACCACCTGGTGGCGGACTACCAGGTGAGGGCTCCCCGTGAGGGCGACCGTGTCGGTGCCTGGTCACCGACGCGCCCTAGCTCCGCCTGCCGGCCGAGGACGGGGTGGACCTGGCGGAGCCGAACTGTGGAATCAGTGCTCCTGGCGCCGTGTTGTCCGCCGACATGAGCGAAGCAGTAGTAGCGCGCGCCTACGGCGGTCCCGAAGTGCTGTCGGTGATCGATGTCGCGGTACCGGAGCCCGGGCCGGGACAGGTGCGCATCGAAGTCCGTGCCGCCGGCGTCAACCCTGTCGATCACAAGCTGTACAGCGGTGCCTTCGGGACCGATCCGGCGAAACTGCCGATGCGGCTCGGCACCGAGGCCGCCGGTGTGGTGAGCGCCGTCGGCGCCGGTGCGACCGGACCCGCCGGTCCGATCGAGGTCGGCGACGAGGTCATCGTGTACCGGGCGCCCGGCGCGTACGCCGCCGAACTCCTCGTCCCGGCCTCGGCGGTGGTGCCCAAGCCGGCCGGTCTCTCCTGGGAGCAGGCCGGCGGGCTGATGGTCGCCGGCGCCACCGCCGTGCACGTTCTCGAAGCGATCGGCTTGCGGGGGAACGAGTCGGTGCTGATCCACGGTGCCGCCGGGGGCGTCGGCCTGATGGCCGTGCAACTGGCCGTCGAGCGCGGCGCCACGGTGCTGGGAACGGCGAGCCCGGCCAAGCACGACCTGCTGCGCGACCTCGGGGTGATTCCGATCGCGTACGGGCCGGGTCTGGCCGACCGGGTGCGGGCGGCAGCGCCCGGGGGCGTCCACGCGGCTGCGGACCTGGTGGGCACCGACGAGGCGGTGGACGTCTCGGTGGAGCTGGTGGCGGACGTGTCCCGCATCGCGACGATCGCGGCGTTCGAGCGGGGCGCCCGAGCCGGCATCAAGCGCCTGGGCGGTGGGCCCGGTGCGGACCCCGGCACGGATGTCCGGGCCGCCGCCCGCCTGCGCCTCACCGAAGCCGCGGAGGCCGGGCGACTGCGCGTCCTGGTCGCGGCCGGCCACCCGCTCGGCGAAGCCGCCGCAGCCCACCGGCAGATCATGACCGGCCACACGACAGGGAAGATCGTCCTCATCCCGTGAGACCCCGCCGAGGCACTCCGTGACCGTGGAGGCACCATCGCGGCTCCGCCCCTCTCCTCGCGTTCGGCGCGGGCCGTTCAGTGCAGGATGCTGACGGCTCGGGCGATCACCAGGAGCGAGGTCAGCAGGGCGGAGACGCCTTGGACGCTCATCAGGATTTTGGCCCTCGTGGACAACGGCATGGTGTCGGTCGGGCTGAAGGCCGTGGAGTTGGTGACGGACACGTACAGGTAGTCCACCAGGGTGGGCACCCAGTCCGAGGAACGGCTGGCACCGTCGGCGACTTCTTCGACGGCGTCGTGGTTCTCGTCCTGCGGGAAGCGGAAATCGGCCAGGGGCAGGTCGCTCCGGGGAGCCTGGGTCCGGGTGACGGGGCCGCCCCGGTCGAGTTCCCAGTACGCCAGGCCGAAGACGATGATGTTGGTGAGCCACACCTGGAGGGCGGCCACGAGCAGTGAGCGGCCGTCCTTCACCCCCGCGTAGACGAGTTCATGGATCAGAATTCCCAGCGCGACCAGATTGCTCACCGCGATGACGGCCACGAGTGTCAGGGACAGGACACGGAAGGTCCTCGTCTGGCGGGTCAGCCTTCTCGGGTTGATCGCGATGAGCGGTACGAGCAGCAGACACTCCAGCGCGGGCAGCACATAGCGCGGGGCGATCAGAAGCCGCTCTGGCAGGGCGAGGTAGAGGACGACCGCGGCGAGGGTCGCGATCACCGCGGGCAGCCGTGCTTCCCCTCTGCGCTCGTGCCGGGGGTGGCGTGTGCGGGCATCGGCTCGCTGGTGGGTCACTTTCCCTCTTCCTCCGCGTGCCGCTGCCGGTTTCCCGGCACACGGCTCTCCCGTCGTCGCCCCGCAACGGCACGGTGGGTTCGTCCCCCCTTCACGGGGTCATCGAGCACGATGCGGGCGGGACACCTTTTCCCCGTCTGCACGAATTCCAAGCCGCGGCCGGAGCGCCACGTCGGTCCGCTGTTGTTCAGACGCGGGTCCCGTGTCCGGGGAGGGGTGGCCCCGGCAGCCGGGACCACCCCTCCTCACCCCTTCAGGTCAGGCGCAGTCACGCACCTTGATCGAGTAGATTCCACGGCCGTGGGTGGCCGCGTACAGGGTGGTGCCGTCCGGGCTCAGCCTGATCTGCAGTACGGCGACGGCCGGGAGGGTGCCGACGCGCTGCCAGGTGGTGCGGCCGGGCGCGCGGTAGACGACGCCGAGGTCGGTGCCGACCGCGAGGCCGCCGTTCGGGGTGACGACCGCGGAGTCGGCGGGCACGTCGGGGAGGTTCTTCGAGATGTCCTTCCAGGTGGTGCCGCCGTCGGTGGACTCGAAGACGTGGCCGGCGCCGGCGCCGGGGCCCTCGGTCCACTGCCGGGAGAAGCCGTTGACCGTCAGATAGACGTGGTCGGCGTTCCCGGGGTCGATGGCGAAGCCGCTGAGGTAGCGGTTGGGCACGGTGCCGCCGACGGGCAGCGTGATGTCGTGCCAGCCGGTGCCGTCCGCGTTGCCGACGGCGATGCCGCGGGTGAAGCCCTGGTTGTTGCACGGGCCGCACCAGGCGGCGTACACCTTGCCGCCCGAGGCGGCGACCGCCGTCGCCGTGTGACCGGCGCCGAGGTCGTACACGCTCTTCCACTCCGAGCCGCTGCGGATCGCGTAGCCCTTGGTCTGCACCCAGATGTGCCGGCCGCCGGCGATCCAGGTAGAGCTGTTCTTCGCGTCGGCCGCGAGCGGGGCGATGAAGCGGGCCTCGCTGGTGGCGTTGTCGGGCGGGGCGACGTTGTACGAGGTGGCCTTGCTCGGGTCGGTGGTCCAGGAGCCGTCGTTCACGGCGCAGTTCTGGGTGACCTGGATGGAGAGGTAGACGTACTCCTCGGCGATGTCGCAGCCGTTGGCGGGGTCGGTGAGGGTGTCGCCGCCGTCGCCGCCGAAGTCAGAGCCCATCACCTTGTCGTTGCTGCGCAGGATGGACTGGCCGTTGTCCTGCAGGCCGCCGGTGACGGAGACACCGCCGTGGTCGAGGTCCTTGCCGACGCCGACGGAGTAGTACTGGAGGGTGTCGATGGTGCCGTCGTTGAGGGACGTCCAGTCGGTGGCGTGGCCGGAGGCGTCCTGGGTGCCGTCGACGGGACGTCTGTAGGCACCGCCGTCGTTGCCGACGTACACGTACGCCCTGCCGTGGTAGCGGCCGATGGCGACTCCGTGCTGGTCGGAGTGCGTGGTCGGGTTGCAGTCGCCGGTCTGCTTGGCCGGGTCGATGCTCCAGCAGGGGAAGGTGAAGTTCCAGTACGGGCCGACGGTGTTCCAGGTGGTGCCGCCGTCCTTGGACTCGTAGACCTCCTCCAGGCCCGCGTACAGGTGCTTGGGGTCGGCCGGGTCGACCGTCAGGAACTGGTTGTACCAGGCCTGCACGCCCGGCATGTAGCCGGCCGTGGTCAGTGCCGAGCCGTCGGCCGCCAGCTGCTTGTAGTCCGCGACCTTCGTCCAGGGCCCGAACGGGGAGGCGGCGCTGTAGATGCCGCCGAGGCCGCTGTCCGGGTTGGACGCCATCTGCTCGGGCGACTGGTCGATGGCGTAGTAGCGCGAGCCGTCGTCGGAGCGGGCGAAGGTGACGGTGCCGACGTTGTCCGCGTCGGTCGGCAGGTCGCCGAAGCCGCTGCTGATCCGCTGCCAGCTGCCGCCGACCTTGGTGTAGAAGCCGTTGTAGTCGTCACCGCTGCGCCAGCCCACGGCGAGGACTGCCTTCGAGGGGTCCTCGGGGTCGATGGCGATGTCGTTGGTGATGTTCTTGTAGGCGGCGCTGTCGTCGTGGGCCTTGGAACCGCCGGGCAGGTAGTCGGGGTTCGGCGCGAACTCCAGCTTCCAGGCACCGGTGAGCCTCTTCGTGGAGTGGCTCCACACGCCCTCGCTGGTCGCCGCCCAGACCTTGCCCCCGCCGAAACGCAGCTGGCGCACGGTGGTGCTCTCCAGCTCGTCGCCGCCGACCCGGCTGCGCGGGGAGAAGGAGCCGTGGTGCGGGTGGGACAGGACGTAGACGCCGCTGCCGAGGTAGGCGTCCGAGTTGGTGTTCGCCTCGCCGGTGCCCAGCCACAGCCGCCCGGCCCCGTCGACCGCCAGCGCGCCGGTGGACTGCGAGGGGAGCCGGTCGCTGACGGGCTGCCAGTGTCCGCCGCCGGAGCGCGAACGCCACACGCCACCGCCCGCGCTGCCCGCGTACACGTACCCGTCGTCATCGGCCGCCATCGCGGCCATCCGGCCCGTGACGTTCCCGCTGCCGCCACTGGAGTTGGAGTCGATGTCGCGGTAGCGCGAGTCGTCCGAGTTGTACGGACGATCCGTGACATGCCGCCAGCTGCCCGCCGTACGCGGCAGGTTCCGCAGGCCGTGCCAGGCGGCGCCGTACGCGCCGGGGGCGACGATGCCGGGGGAGGTGCGGGCCTCGGCGTACTGGTCCGCGCCCTCGGCGATCTCGTCGGCCTCGTTGCCGTCGTCCCCGTCCTCACCCTTCACGTGGGGGCTCATGGCACCCACCGAATGCACCCGCTGCTCGGCGAGTCGGTCGAGTGCGCGGACCCCGAAGGGGCTGCCGCCGTGGCGGCCGGACGCGGCGCTCGCAGGTATCGCGAGAAGTCCGGCGGTTGCGGTGATGGCACAGATCGTGAGCCATCGTCTCTTGCGGGTTGGTGCTGGCACCAGGTCCTCCCAAACGGGCGTGGATACAGCCGTCGCAGGAGACCCGATCACGAGCGGACGGACACGTCCGAAACTTGGTCGACTCTTTGTCCGGAACCTGCCACGGGGACAGACCGGCTCGCAGCGCGTACGGGTGAAATCAGCTCAGTTCAGGATCGGCGGGGATCACCGATCCGGTGCTGCGGGAGGCGTACCCGTCCACCGATCCGCTGGGCCAGGCGTCCGCCCACAGTCGCAGCACGTTCCACGGCGATGGCAGGCTTGTCCACCGACATCCATGAGGAAGGCCGGCCGGAACGCAGATGAACAGCAATGCCCTCACCGCCATGGAGCGTGCCGCCGGTCATCAGCAGCGCTTCGTCGCGTCCTTCGAGAAGTACTTCGCCGAACTGGCCGGCGAACTCGACGGCTTGAGGCTGGGCCGCTTCCCTCCCCGGTGCCTGGAGGCGCTGGCGGAGTTGTCGCTGCGCGGCGGGAAGCGGATCCGGGTCGCCCTGCTCTACGAGGCGGCAGGCCTCGTCACGGAGGGGGAGGTACCGGGGCTGCTGGAGGCCGCGCTGAGTTGTGAGCTGCTCCACAGCCACGCGCTCATCCTCGACGACATCATCGACGACTCGCCCTCGCGCCGCGGTGGCCTCTCCACGTACTACGCGTGCCGCGAAGACGTGCCCGAGAACCCGCAGGCCGCGCTGGGACTGGCCATGATGGCCGGTGATCTCGCCGGTTTCCTGGCCCTGCGGGTCCTGCTCCACGCAGACCTCCCCGCCGATCGCAAGCAGGCCATGCTCGACGTCCAGCTCGGCGTGACGACCGACACCGTCATCGGCCAGATCCTCGACCTCGAACGCGACGTCACCCCCTCGGCCGATGAGGGGCTGCTGGAGTCCGTGTGCGAGTACAAGACCACCCGGTACACCATCCTCGCCCCCCTGCGCCTGGGCCTGCTGGCCGCGGGCGAGGACGTGGCCGAGCACGAGGAGAGCCTGCGCCGGTACGCCTCGCTGGCCGGCATCAGCGGCCAGATGCGAGACGACTACCTGGACCTCTTCGGCGACCCGGACGTCACCGGCAAGCCCGTCGGCGCCGACCTGCGGGCCGGCCGCCTCACCTACCTGGTCCGCGAGCTGCTTGCCGCCACTGACGCGGACGAGCACCACACCGTCGAGGCCGCTCTCGGAGATCCCGACTGCACACCCCAGACCGTCGACCGCATCCGCGACATCGCCTACCGCCACGAAGTACACCACCGCCTGCAATCGGCCATCGACCGGTACGCCGAAGCCGCCTCCGCCGAAGCCGCGTCCTGGCGCCGGCACTGGCGTGCGGAAGCCGTCGCCTTCTTCGAGCAGCTGCCGACGTGGAACACCCGGAGGACCCGGTAGTCCATGCGTCCCCCGGGTGCGGTGTTCTCGGTGGGCACGGCGATGCTGTCGTCGGTCCACACCGGCGAGCACCGCACCCGCGCCTTCGCCCCGCTGGGCTCGGTGGCGGGCCTGTCCCTCGCCTGCGGCCCGATCCTGCGCGGCCTGCTCACCGAGACGGGCGGCCGGCGGCTCGTCCACGGCTTCCAGCTGTGCTGCCTGGCCGTCGCCTGCGCCGGGATGCCCCTGATCCGCCGGGCCACCGCGCACGAGCGGCGGCGCACCGTCCGTATCGACCGGGCGGGCGGGCTGCTGCTCTGCGGGGCGACGACGCCGCTGCTCGGCGGCATGGTGCTCGGCGGCATGGTGCTCGGCCCGCAGACCGGCTGGACATCGCACCGCCGTCGACCACGCCTGGCACCGGACCGAGCCGAAGAGGCGCCGCCCCCGTGCCGGGCCTGCCTCGACACGCCGGGTGCGATGCTGGCGCGTTATCGGTAGCGGCTGCCGCCCCGCCGTTATAGCGTTTGATTCAGCAGTCGTGGTTCCGAAGTTCCGTTCGCCCGTGATCGCCATCACGGGCGTTCTTGCTGTTCAGCGTCTCTCCGGACCAGGGCGATCACCTCCCGGGCGCGCAGGGTGCGCGCCTGGTTTCCCTCGAAGGAGACAGTCATGGCCAAGGGCACTGTGAAGTGGTTCAACAGCGAGAAGGGCTTCGGCTTCATCGAGCAGGAGGGCGGCGGCCCCGACGTCTTCGCCCACTACTCCAACATCGCCAGCCAGGGTTACCGCGAGCTGCAGGAAGGCCAGAAGGTCGAGTTCGACGTCACCCAGGGCCAGAAGGGCCCGCAGGCGGAGAACATCCGCCCCGCCTGACACGTGCGGCGTAAGGCCCGGCATCCCGGCATCGGGAGGCCGGGCCTTTCCGCTGGCTAAGTAGTGCCAAGTTCACCGTCGTCCGCCTCACCAGCGACCAGATCCTCGAAAACGCGACCGGCGTCGACGCCCCACCCGCCACGCCCGCTCCGGCCCCTTGCCCCGTACGCACGCCTACGGAGCAGGGGGAGGTGAGTGTGCTTCCAGTGATTCCGGATGCCACCGAGGCTCCGGCTCCTTGGCTCGTGCCCGTCCGGCACGGGCCGTGCCCCTGCACAGGGCTGCCCGCCCCCGCCGCCGGCGCAGTCCGCGCCCGTGCGTGTGAGGCCGCGGCTTTCGTGGCACTCGCCGGGTGCGGGCCGCCCGAGCTGACGCGGCGGCCCGACCAGTCCGGGGCGGAACCCGTGGGGAGGACGGTGCCGAGGTGACCGAGAACGGCGCTCCTGCGGCATGTCCGGTCCCATGAAACGCGGCAAGCGGTACGCCGTCGCCGCCTCCGGACAGTGGATCGACGAGGAGGACGGCCGACACAGGCTGCCCGCCGGCGAGGTCCACGCCTGGGAGCCAGGCCGGAACGAGACCGTCTGCGGGCTGTCGCTGAGCCGCTCGCAACTCGTGCGCTTCCCGCACGTCAGCTGGCCGGACACCTTTCCGGAGTCCGGCGGTGCGGCCGACCGTGTGCAACGGGTGTGCCGACGCTGCGCCTCCGTGGCCGGGCATCGCGGAGGGGACGCGCGCCCTCGATGGCATCGGGTTCACCCCCGGCCCTGAGCCCCCCGTCAGCCGCTGGGTCACTCGTTTGACGCTCTGCGCTCGTTCGACGCTCTGCGCTCGTTCGAGACGCTCTGCGCCCCCGACGGCTCGCCCGACGGGCCGGAGAACGCGGCCTGACCGCACATCCACGGCTTCGGACGGCCGTGCTCAGCGGACCGTGGGCCGTTCGCCGTGGGCTGCTATGCGCGCGTGCCGCCCGCGAGGGCAGTGGACGAGCCGCTCGTCCAGTCCAAGGCGGCGCGCCTCGGTCAGGAAGTCCCCGAGCGGGGAGCTGAAAACCGTGTAGTCGTCGTAGTGCACCGGCATGATGCGCCGGTAGTCGAGGCGGCGGGCCAGTTCCGCTCCCTGCGCACCGTCCATCGTCACCATGAAGCCGCCTGGCAGCCGAGTGCCGCCCAGGTGGAGTACGGCCAGGTCGGCGCCGGGAAAGCGCCGCGCGATCTCCCGGAGGCCGTCGTAGAGCAGAGTGTCGCCGGAGAGGTAGAGCCGCAGGTGGACCGGCCCGCGGACGGGCCCGAACTCCAGCATGCTGCCCATGACGGGGGGCAGCAGGCGCCGCAGCACGGGATGGAGCGCGTGCCGCCCCGGCAGGGACGTCACCCGGACCCGTTGCCCGCCCCGCCGGAGGGCGCAGCTCTCCCACGTGCGCAGACCGCCCGCCCTCCGGAACCCCTGCCAGGTGCGCAGGCGGCGGGCCGCGTGCGGTGTCGTGACGATCGGTACCGAGCGGTCGAGGTGCTGACGGGCCCGGCGGTCCCAGTGGTCGCCGTGCAGGTGGGACAGGACGACGCCGTCCAGGGGCGGAAGCTCCTGCGCCGCCAGGGCCGGCTCGGTGATCCGGCGGCTCATCAACCCGTACCCGAGGTGCGCGGGCTCGCCGCGGTGCAGGAAGTTGGGGTCCGTCAACAAGGTCGGCTCGCCGTACCGGAGCAGGACCGTCGCGTTGCCGATGAAGTGGAGGTCGAGCGCGTCGTCGAAGGAAGCCATGGCGGGTCCTCGTCCGACGGGCCGGTGCCCGTCTGTGGTCTGTGCGGTGCCGTGCCCTCGGCTCCGGAGTACCCCGGTCCGGACATGTGAAGTCGGCGCGGGTGTCCGGCAGGCACGGCTACCGGGCCGCGACCGCGTCGGCAGCACGTGAGGGGGGCCGGTGCCGGGCAGGTCGGACGTCCGGCACCGGAGACCGTTCTCAGGCCGTGGCCGGCAGCACGTGGTCGCCGACCTTGTCCGTGCTCAGGCACAGGGAGCAGACGACCGCGTCGTGGGTGGCGCAGGCGGCCAGGTCGGGGCGCTCGTACGGCTGGTGGCAGACATGGCAGTCGAGGGTGACGGCGCTGGGATTGCCGTCCGCGTCGAGCAGGGGCTCGTCGACGCCGTCATCGGTGCGACGCAGGTAGTAGCGGCCCTTGGTGGCGACGGCCGTCAGCGGGGTGAGGGCGAAGGCGATGACGGCCGCGGCGACCGGGGAGTACGGCTGGAGGGTGTCGCCGAGGGCGTGGAAGTACATGGCGATGGACAGGCCGGAGGCGGCGACGAACGCGACCACGCCGACCGGGTTGACCGCGTGGAGCATGCCCCGGCGGAACTCCGGCTGGAGCGGGGAGACTTTGAGCAGGTACTTGTTGATGCCGATGTCGGTGGCCACGGTGACGACCCAGGCGATGGCGCAGTTCGAGTAGAAGCCCAGGATGCTGTTGAGGAAACTGAACATGTCGGCTTCCATCAGGGCGAGCGCGAAGCCGAGGTTGACCAGGACGAAGACCATACGGCCGGGATAGTGCCTGGTGACGCGGGTGAAGGAGTTCGTCCAGGCAAGGGAGCCCGAGTACGCGTTGGTGACGTTGATCTTGATCTGGCTGATGACGACGAGGGCGACGGCGAGCGGGATCACCATCCAGGACGGCATCATCGCGTGGAAGGCACCGCGGAACTGCTGGATCGGCTCGGTCGCGGCGGCCGGTCCGACCTTGGCGAGGATGTAGACGGCGAGGAAGACACCGATGGCCTGCTTCAGCGCGCCGAGCACCACCCAGCCCGGGCCGGCCATGACCACAGCCGTCCACCAAGCCCGCTTGTTCGCCTCGGTCTTGGGCGGCATGAACCGCAGGTAGTCGATCTGCTCACCGATCTGCGCGATCAGGGACAGGCACACGCCGGCGCCGAGGAGCACGGAGGCGGTGTCGACGCCGCCGTCGCCGTCTCTGCCGGCGTAGGCGAGGAAGCGGCCGACCGTGTCCGGGTCGTTGGAGATCAGGTAGACCAACGGGGCCACCATCAGCAGCAGCCAGACGGGCGTCGTCCACACCTGGAGCCTGCTGAGCGCCTTCATGCCGTAGATGACCAGGGGAATCACCATGAAGGTGGAGACCAGGTAGCCCAGCCACAACGGCAGTCCGAGCCCGAGTTTGAGGCCCTGGGCCATGATCGAGCCTTCGAGGGCGAAGAAGATGAAGGTGAAGCTGGCGAAGATGACGCTGGTGAGGACCGAGCCGTAGTAGCCGAAGCCGGAGCCGCGGGTGATCAAGTCGAGGTCGATGTTGTAGCGGGCGCCGTAGTAGGCGAGCGGAAAGCCGGTGACGAAGATGACGACCGCGGCGACGGCGATCGCGAGGAGTGCGTTGCCCGTGCCGTGGGACAGGCCGATGCCGGCGCCGATGGAGAAGTCGGCCATGTAGGCGATGCCGCCGAGGGCCGTGGTCGCCACGACCATCGGTGTCCAGCGGCGGTAACTGCGAGGCGCGAAACGGAGCGTGTAGTCCTCCAGCGTCTCCCTGACCGCCTGGTCGTCGGCAGCCTTCGTCGTGTCCGCCGCCGTGGGCAGGGACTCTGACTCGGTGGTGCTCATGACGAGCCTCCCGATGGTGCGGGTGCTTTCGGTGAGGGAAGCGCCCCGCTTGGCGTCATCGGCAGGACGGGACGGGGAACCGGCGGTCCGGCACGAGTCGTACGTACGGTCCTGCAGAAGTCGTGCGTACGGCCCGCATAGGACTGCGATCCCACGGCCGGTCACGCTAGGAAGCGGTTGTTTCCGTCGGCTCCCCCTCCCGTGAACGCGGTGTTTCCCCCGCCGCCACCACGACCCGGCCCCCCACCGACGTGCCTTCGGCGGCCGAGCCGTGATCACCCTGGAAGACGGCTCGGTGACCGAGGACGAACTCGTGCACAGCCTTCGACTGGGCCGTCTTCGACTTCCCCCTGCCGCCCGGCACCTGACGCACCGAAGGCAGGCACCCCATGTCCACCACCGCACCCGCGATCCACCGTGGCCTCGCCGCCACCACAACCCCCGCGCTCGTGAGCTGAGGTTCGCGGCTCCGCCACTGCGTCGCCTGGTGCCGCGGTTGCCGAACCCGGTGGTGCGTGCTGCGATGGAAGTAGTCCAGGGGGCTCTGCGAACACGGCACGGACAGGGGTCGCGACGGCTCCCGTGCCCGGCGACGATGTCGGCGGTACACGCCATCGGCGGAATTCCGCGATCCTGAGCAGCATCAGAGGTGGACGATGTCTCCCATCGATGACAAATGGCAGACGATCCAGTGGATCGGCCCTCCGGTGGACGCCGGCGGCGGCATCGACGAGGGGCCCAACCCTGACGGGCGGGGTCGCTCACGCGATTTCCAGAACGGAACGATCGAGTGGTCGCCGCAGACCGGCGCGCACGAGGTGCACGGTGCGATCCGGGTGCACTACGCGCAGTTCGGCGGGCCCGAGAGCTTCCTCGGTTACCCGGTCACGGATGAGACCGGCACGCCGGACGGCATCGGGCGCTTCAATCACTTCGAGAACGGGTCGATCTACTGGGCCCCGGACACCGGCGCACACGAGGTGCACGGGGCCATCCGTGACTACTGGGCACAGCACGGGTGGGAGCGCAGCAAGTTCGGCTATCCGATCACGGACGAGGGCGGATCGCCTGAACGCCGGTCCAGCAGGTTCCAGGGAGGGATCCTCGACTGGACGCCGTCCGGTGGTGTGCGTGAGGCGTTCGATCTCTGAGCCGGCGTCTCCTGCCGCATGCGCGACTCGACCAGCTCAGGACCGACATCAACAGCGGTCACGACATGCTTCGTACGGCCGATCCGTAGGACACGGCACGCGAACTACCCGAACGGCGCGGGTCATCCGCGGGGGCGGAACTGAGGGCCGTAGGTCTCCTTGGCGCCGGTGACGGGCATCTCCATCAGCTCCACGGCGGGAGTCTCCAGTCTGCGCATACGACGTACAGCCGTCCTGAGACTGTGGGGGTCGCCTTCGCCCCACGCCGTGTCGAGCGCTTCCAGAACCGCGGTGTAGGTGGTGTCGAAGTCGTCCAGGAGCCGCCGGGCCACGGCGGGCGGCCGGTCCCAGCCGCCCGCCGGGACCATGGCCATGGGCCGTGTGTCGGGGAAGGGGACGGGCGTTCCGGTGAACCGCCACTTGCCGCCGGTCTCACGCAGTTGTCGGCCGTGGTAGATCTCGGCGAAGGCGTAGTAGTGCGCCATGTGGCCGTCGCCCATGCCGTCGGCCGGGGAGACGGAGGTGCCTTCCCCCTGGTCCTTGACGATCTCGATCGAGCGCTCGATGTCCTCAAGGGTCCTGGCCGGTCTGAGTGTGTCCTCGCCGATGCGTTCGTGCATCTGCCGGTCGGCGGACAGGTCGGGTGCCACCACCCGGAACGCCTTGAGCAGTTCGTCGTAGAAGTGGCCGATGCTGAGGGGGTCACGCGTGCTGCCGGTCAAGGGTGCCGCGGGCGCCTCGATGGCCATCATCACGTCCCGCACGAGTGTCTTGGTCAAGCCCGACAGGTACACGTTGACCCCTGGATGCACCCCGCCCGGCAACGGACCCGGGTAGACCGGTGCCGACTCCTTGATCCGCGGCCGGCCTCCCAGCCCCGCCAGCAGATTGCAGACGATGCCGAGGTGGTACATCTCGTCGGATACGATGCGCCGGATCAGCCGGGCGGCATCGCACTTGCGGTTCCTGATGGACCACCAGCCGCACAGATAGGGCGGGATGGTGGAGAACTCGATTTCCACGGCCACCTGGAGGGCCGATCTGAGCCAGTCGACGCCGCGGTTCTTCTCCGGGACGGCGACCAGGCGGGCAACGGTCCCGTGTTGCGGTCGGGCGTACCGTTCGGGGTCCGAATGTCCGGGGCTGTGGGTGCAAGCGGCCACCGAGACCGGTGGGCCCGCTGCCAGCGCAGCCGATGCCAAGAGGCTGCGACGCCGAACAGGAACACCGGCCGCCTTCTCGGGAGATCCGTTCCTCTTCGCCACCGCCGCCTCCGCACCCGCCGGTGATCCCGGCATTGCCCTCGAACCAGGTGCGCGAAGCTAGCAGCCTCGCCCGGTCTCTCCGTGGTGCCTGCGGTGTGCGACGCGCCTCACCAGGCCATCGGCCCAGCACTGGGAACCAGGCGGGCATCGGCCACGACTACGTACGGATCGAGGTGACCGGAGTTCGGGGGACGGCTCCCGTTTCGGACCTGCCCTGCGGGGTGGGAACACGGTGACATCGCTCAGGCCGGTCGCGGTCGCCACGTGCGACATACGGGCAGGGGACCTGTCTGCCGCGCGGCGCACGGCCGCTGTGATCTTGGATACCTGCGTGGCGGCGCAGCTGTGCAGGTCTCAGCGACAACCCGTACGGTGGGCAGGCCGTGGTGTTCGGGAAGACCGGTGACAGCCCTTCGCGGGGTTCAGACCGGAGCGGCCCTCGCCACTGTGATCGGGGAGTATCCGTCCCAGTTGTGCACGGTCACTGTCCGCCGCCCGGCGGACGGGAAGGCCGGGACGGACACGCACGCACCGTAAGCCAGGAGACCGGCCACGGCACTTCACGAGGTGATCCACGAGGTGCTGGAGCGTGACCGTATGACCCTGCCCACCGAGTCCGCACACTTCCGCTGGAGGCGCGAGGACACCGTCCGTACCGCCGGGCTGCTGGCGGTGATCGCCGCGCTGCACGTCGTGGCGTTCGGCATCCTGTTCCTGCTGGTCGTGCCGGGGCACTACGAGGTCGGTTCCAAGGCGTTCGGCATCGGCCTCGGGGTGACCGCGTACACGCTGGGCATGCGGCACGCGTTCGACGCCGATCACATCGCGGCGATCGACAACACCACCCGCAAGCTGATGGCCGACGGCAAGCGGCCGGTGTCGGTCGGCTTCTGGTTCGCGCTCGGTCACTCCAGCGTGGTGGTCGCCATGGCGGCCCTGGTCGCGGGAGGCGCACAGCTCGCCGGCACGCTGCTGAACGACGACTCCCGCACCCACCAGACGCTCGGTGTCGTCGGCACGACTGTCTCCGGGACCTTCCTCTACCTCATCGCGGCACTCAACCTCGTGGCGCTCGCCGGCATTCTGCGGGTCTTCAGGGCGATGCGGTCGGGTACGTACGACGAGGCCGCTCTGGAACGGCACCTGGACTCCCGCGGGTTCATGAGCCGTGTCCTGGGCCGCTTCACCAGGTCGATCACCCGGCCCGGACAGATGTTCCCGCTGGGCTTCCTGTTCGGTCTCGGCTTCGACACCGCGACCGAGGTCACCCTGATGGTGATGGCGGGCAGCGGTGCCGCGGCCGGGCTGCCGTGGTACGCGATCCTGTGCCTGCCGCTGTTGTTCGCCGCGGGGATGAGCCTGTTCGACACGCTCGACGGCACCTTCATGAACTTCGCCTACCAGTGGGCGTTCTCCAACCCGGTGCGCAAGGTCTTCTACAACCTCACCATCACCGGCCTGTCCATCGCCGTCGCCTTCCTGATCGGCACCATCGAACTGGTCGGGGTGCTGCATGAGAAGCTCGATCTGCGCGACGCGGTGACCGGCTGGATCTCCGGGCTGGACCTGGACAACGTGGGCTACATCATCGTCGGCCTGTTCGTGGTCGTGTGGGCGGCGGCGCTCGCGTACTGGCGGCTGGCCAGGGTGGAGCAGAGGTGGGGCGCCCGTCTGGGCGAGGGGGGCTGACCCCCGACAGGTCGAGGAGGTCCCTCGGTCGCATGGCAGCATCGGGGCGTGAGTGCGTCCCCGGCGGTACGGAGCCTGCGCGCGGCGGTGTTCGCCGCGCTGTGCGTGCTGCTCGCCGCCGGGGGACACACGCTGGCGACCGGTATGACACCTCCCGTGCACGCGCAGGTCACCGGACTCGTGCCGGTCTTCGCGGCCGGGTATCTGCTGGGCGGCCGGGAGCGGTCGCTCGCGGCCATCGGCGGCGGGACGCTCACCGCCCAGGGCGGACTGCACCTCGTGTTCGGCGCCGCAGGGCCGCACACCACGATGGTCATGCACGGCATGCGCATGGCCTCCACCCACGCCCTGACCCCGCACGCCACCGCCGCTCATGCCGGTGCGGCACTCGTGCTGAGCTGGTGGTTGCGGCGCGGGGAGGCCGCGCTGTGGTCGCTGCTGCGCCGAACCGCCGTGCTGGTTCCGGGCCTGACGGCCTGGTGGCGGGTGAGCGGCGGGTGCCCGTTCGTGCCGGACGACGGGAATTGTCGGACAGGCCCTCGCGGCGGGGAACCGTGGCGGGTGCGGCGTGTCCTCCTGCGGCACGCGGTCCAGCGGCGCGGTCCGCCGCCGGGGACCTGGTATCCGATCTGACCCCCGCACACTCCTTTCAGCCACGGAGACCGACCACCCATGTCCCGAGCAGTACGCACCACTCTGCGCCGCGCCGGCACCGTCACGGCCCTGTCCGCCTTCGGGGTCCTGGCCGCCGCGGGCATCGCGTCCGCGCACGTCACCGTCCACCCCGACAGCTACGCCAAGGGCGCCACCGACGGCGTCCTGACCTTCCGGGTCCCCAATGAGGAGGACACCGCCTCCACCACCAAGGTGCAGGTCTTCCTGCCCACCGACCACCCCGTCCTCGGCGTCCTCGTCTCCCCGCGGGACGGCTGGACCGCCAAGGTCACGAACACGAAGCTCAAGACACCGGTCAAGACCGACGACGGCACCATCACGGACGCGGTGTCCCAGATCACCTGGACCGGCGGCAAGATCGACCCCGGGCACTTCGAGGACTTCGACGTGGCCTTCGGCCGGCTTCCCGGGGACACGGACCAGCTGACCTTCAAGACTCTCCAGACGTACTCCGACGGCAGGACCGTCCGCTGGATCGAGGAGGCGGCGAAGGGTGACGAGGAGCCGGAGAACCCGGCGCCGGTCCTCAAGCTCACAGCCGAAGACGCACAGGACCGGGGAAGCGGTGCTGCGCCCGGCGCGTCGGCGGCCCGGAAGGATTCCGGCAGCGTCGACTCGACTGTGGCCGGCAGCGACTCGACGGCCCGTGGGCTCGGTGTCGCCGGGCTGATCGTGGGTGTGCTGGGCCTGGCCGCGGCGGCCTTCGCCGTCGTGCGCAGCCGCTCCGGCGGATCTCGGCCCGAGTGAGGGTGGTGTGCTCTGCCGACGGTGAGCCGTCGGCGGAGCACACGTCCGCCGAGCGGTCGTCCTTCGAGCGGTCATCCTTCCCCGCGGGTGTCGGTCGTGTCAGCGATGGTGACGCACGTCACGATTAGGTCCCGGAACTCGACTCTCCGCCGACCCGACTACTGGAACGGTACGGCTACAACTGCCATCACCTGCACGACGGTTCGACGCGACCAGGAAGGCCGGGCATGGCCGATACTCCGTTGTCACCCCGCTCCACCGGTGCGGCTCGCCGCAGACTGCTGCCGCCTCCCGCGCTCTGCGGGTTCCTGCTCCTGCTGGTGCTGCTGTTCTCGGTGTCCTATGCCGTCGGGTCGGCGGCGGGGCCGGTGGCGCCCGGCATGCACGGCACCGGGAGAACCGGGGGCGGCGACGGGGGCGGTGGGAATGGCGGCGGCATGGGCGACATGCCCGGGATGAGCCATGGGAGCGGTGAGTGATGGCGGTCGAACCGACGGCGAGCCTGGTCGTCACGGACCTCACCGTGGGCGGGATGACCTGCGCGGCCTGTGTGCGGCGGGTGGAGAGGAAGCTCGGCAGGCTGGAGGGCGTCACGGCCACGGTCAACCTGGCCACGGGGCTCGCCCGGGTCAGCCATCCGGCCGATGTCGCGCCCGAGGCCCTCGTCACCGCGGTCGAACAGGCCGGGTACCAGGCCGAGCTGCCCGTGAGTGACGACGGCGAGGACTCCGAGGCGGCGGACGAGGACGAGGCCGGGTCCCGGCGCGAGCGGGAGCGGATCACGGTCACCGCGCTGCTGGCCGTGCCGGTGCTGGTGCTGTCGATGGTGCCGGTCCTGCAGTTCCGTAGCTGGCAGTGGCTGTGTTTCGTACTGGCCGCCCCGGTGGCGGTGTGGAGCGCCTGGCCCTTCCACCTCAGGGCGCTGCGCGGGCTGCGTCACTCCACGGCCACCATGGACACCCTCGTCTCGCTGGGGGTCGTGGCGTCGTTCTCGTGGTCGGTGTACGCGCTGTTCCTGGGCGGTGCGGGCGAGCCCGGGATGCGGATGTCGTTCAGCCTCCTGCCTGCCGCGTCGGAGGGCATGGCGCACCTGTATCTCGAAGCGGCCGTGAGCGTCCCGCTGTTCGTGCTGACCGGGCGGTTCCTCGAGGGACGCGCCCGGCGGGGGACCGGGGCGGCGCTGCGGTCGCTCGCCGAGCTGGCGGCCAAGAGGGTTTCGGTACGGGACGAGCTCGGCGAGCGGTCCATCCCCATCGAGCAGCTGCGCGTAGGGCAGGTCTTCGTGGTGCGCCCGGGTGAGCGGGTCGCGACCGACGGGCGGGTGACGCAGGGCACCTCCGCCGTGGACCTGTCCCTGGTCACCGGCGAGAGCGAGCCCGTGGAGGTGAGCCGCGGCTCGGCTCTGGTCGGCGGCGCCGTCAACGCCGGTGGACTGGTTCTCGTCGAGGCCACGGCGGTCGGCGCGGACACCCAGCTGGCGCGGATCACCCGCCTCGTCACGGAGGCGCAGGCCGGCAAGGCGCGGGCGCAGCGGCTGGCCGACGCGGTCGCCGGAGTGTTCGTACCCGTCGTCCTCGCCATCGCGGTGACGGTCCTCGGGTTCTGGCTGGGTGCCGGGGCCGATCCGCAGGCGGCCCTCACCGCCTGCGTGGCCGTTCTCGTCGTGGCCTGCCCCTGCGCGCTGGGGCTGGCCACACCTACCGCCCTGATGGCCGCCACCGGGCGCGGAGCGCAGCTGGGCGTGCTGGTGAGAGGGCCGCAGACGCTGGAGGCCCTTCAGCACGTCGACACGGTCGTCCTGGACAAGACCGGCACGCTGACCACCGGTCACATGACGGTGGCCAAGGTCACCGCGCTGCCGGGCGCGGGCGGGCAGGAGGCGGTGGTGCGGCTGGCCGGGGCCGTGGAGCAGGGCTCCGAGCACCCGATCGGGCGGGCGATCACCGCGTACGCGCGCCGTACCGGGGGCGACGAACCGCTGCCCGAGGTGACGGACTTCGCCGCAGTCCCCGGGCACGGGATCAGCGGCTGTGTGGACGGTGCCGTGATCGAGGTGGGCGCGCCGGACGGCAAGCTGCCGCGCGCGCTGGCCACAGCGCTGACCGCAGCGGAGCAGGCCGCGCACACACCGGTTCTGGTGCGGGTGGACGGCCGGGCGAAGGCGCTGATCGCCGTCGGCGACGTGGTGCGCCCCGGCAGCTACCGGGCGGTGGACCGGCTGCGCCGGCTCGGCATCCGCCCGGTGCTGGCCACCGGCGACCGCAAGGGGTCCGCCGAGGCCGTCGCCGCCGCGCTCGGCATCGACGCGGTGCACGCCCGCTGCACCCCCGAGGACAAGGCCGCCCTCGTACGGGAGCTGAAGCGGGAGGGCGCACGGGTCGCGGTGGTCGGCGACGGTGTGAACGACGCCGCAGCGCTTGCCGGCGCCGACCTGGGCATCGCCATGGGCAGCGGCACCGACGTGGCCATCGGCGCGGCCGATCTGACACTGGTCCGTGGAGACATCGAGGCCCTCGTCGACGCGGTCCGGCTGGCCCGGCGCACTCTGGGCACGATCCGGGCCAACCTGGCATGGGCCTTCGGCTACAACGTCGTCACCGTGCCGCTCGCCATGGTCGGCCTGCTCGACCCCATGGTCGCCGCCGCGGCGATGTCGGTGAGCTCCGTGCTCGTGGTGGCGAACAGCCTGCGGCTGCGCAGCTGGCAGCCGTCTTTGGCCCGTGGCCGGGCGCGAGGGACGCGCGGTGGGAAGGCCGGTGTGCGATGAGGTGGATCACCGAGCGGCTCTCCTCGTCCAGGGGCTTCGACCGGCGGCGGATGCGGGACGGCACGCTCGCCGTCCTGGTGCCCGTCGCGGCGTGCAGTGTGGCGTTGGCGGGGCTGACCACCTGGGTCGGCACGGGCAGGGCCGGCAGCCCGGCGCGTATCCGCGTCACGCAGGGGCGGGTCCTGCTGCCGTCCGCCGGAGTCCCGGACACAGCGGCGTTCTTCCGGATCGCCAACGAAGGCGGCTCCGCCGACACACTCGTCCGGATCACCGCACGTGACGTCCCCGGCGACGTCACACTCTCCCGGCACCGCATGAAACAGGGCAACGCGGCCTACCGGTCCGCCATCGACTCCGTCTCCGTCCCGGCGGGCGACAGCCTCGCCATGTCGCCGAGCGGGATCGGCCTGACGGTGCCCGCGCCCTCGCACGCGTGGCGTTCGGGTGATGTCGTGCCGTTCACCCTGGAATTCCGACGCAGCGGCCCGGTCAGAGTCCTGGCCGTGGTGGTGCGGCCGGGTATGGTGCCGCTGTAGTAGTCGTCCCCTGCACTCCCTGAGTTCCCGTGCGTCTGCTGTGGGTTGTGTCACCTCCTTGTCGGTGAGTGGGAGGGTGGGGGTTCTCGCGTACCCCCTGACGACGATCGGACCCAGGGTGCGAGGATGAGCGGGCTATGACTGTCCCAGGGTGGTGCCGCACAGCGCGGGCCGGCGTGTTCGCCGCCGCCTGCGTGCTGCTCGCCGCCCTCGGTCACGCGACCATGTCGGGAACCCCCGTCCCGTGGTGGGCCATGGCCGCGGGAGCGATCGGGACCGGCGTGGCAGGCTGGCTGCTCGCCGGGGACGAACGCGGCCGCACGTCGATCGTCGCGGTCGTGACCGCTGCCCAGGCGGTGCTCCACGAGACCTTCTCGCTGGCGCAGTCGTCGGCGTCCGGCCCCACGGCCATGCCCCACACCCGTCCCTCGACGGGTACGAGCGCCATGGACATGGGGTCGATGGGCTCGATGGACTGGGGCTCCATGGGCGGGATGGACATGAGGTCCGCCGACCCCACGGTCCACGGCATGGCGGGCCTCGACCACATGCACGGCATGCACGATGTGACCGGCATGAGCGGTGCGGCCTCGGTCGGCATGTTCGCCGCGCACCTCCTGGCCGCGGTCCTGTGCGGGCTGTGGCTCGCCTACGGCGAGCGGGCCGTCTTCCGCGTTCTCCGGGCGGCGGCGGCCTGGCTGGCGGCCCCTCTGCGGCTGCTCGGGGCCCTGCCCACGCCGTTCCGCCGCCCTGACGTACACAGGCGCCGTGCTGTCGACGCCCCGGCCCCGGTGCGTCTGCTTCTGTGCTGTTCCCTCACCTTCCGGGGGCCGCCCGTGGGTGCCGCTGTCCGCTGAGACAGCCGGATCCACCGGAGCCCCTCGTCCTCTCGTCCTGCGGTGTTCTCGCGCGGGTGTGCCCTGACTCGACTACTCGGCACACACCACGCGCCGCCACTCGGCACACACCACGCGCCGCCGCGAGCGGACTGTTCCTGACGGGCTCCGGGCATCGCCCTACCTCTGCGTACGGGCGCACCCCATGCGCCGGTGAGCCATGCCCCTGGGCGGGCGTGGCCCCGGAAGACCCGAGAAGGACATCACGAGATGATCTCTGTCATGCCCGCTCCACGGGCGGATCGTGCCTCCGTGGACGCGGCGGCGACCGCCTGGGCGCTGGCCGCCCGCAGCGGAGACCCCGACGCGGCCGAGCACTTCGTCCGCGCCCTGCACGGTGACGTGCTGCGTTACGTCGCTCACCTCAGCGGTGATCCCCAGACCGCCCACGACCTGACCCAGGACACCTTCGCGCGGGCGTTCGGCAGCCTGCACCGCTACGAAGGCCGGGCCTCGGCCCGTACCTGGCTGCTGTCGATCGCGCGCCGCGCGGTCGCCGACAGCCTGCGCCGCGCCGCGGTCCGCCCCCGGATCGCGGACGCCGTCGACTGGCAGACGGCGGTGGAGGGCACCCAGCCCTGCGGCCTGCCGGGCTTCGACGACGGCATCGCCCTGCTCGACCTCCTGGAGGCCCTGCCCGACGAGCGCCGGGAGGCGTTCCTGCTGACGCAGGTGGTCGGGTTGTCGTACGAGGAGGCGGCCGGTTTCGACGGCTGTCCTGTCGGCACGGTCCGCTCCCGCGTGTCCCGAGCCCGCGTGACCCTCGAACGGCTGCTGCGGGAGGCCGAGGCGGCGAGCGCCCTCGCTGCCTGACGACTGTCGGCGCTGCGAGCGGGTGTTGTCTCCATCTCCGGCGGCACGGTCCTCGGACCGGGCCGTGCCGCCGGGAACTCGACGGCACGGGCGGCCGACCCATGGGTGGCCGACCACTGAGGGGTGGGAATCACCGTCAAGCCATTCCGCCGCCTGGCACCGCGGGTGCCGCTGCCGCGCGCGGTGGCGGGTCTGTGCCCGGTGAGGGGCGGGAGACCACGGTCGGCGGCCGGGGCGGCCGGACCCCCGCCGAGCGGGCGTGGCGCGGCAGGGCCTGCGCGTGGCTCCCCCGAGGTGCTGGCGGCCGACCCGCCGGGCGTGGGGAGGGGGCAAGTCCTCTGGTGTTCCGCAGGATTGACGGAGTCTTGCGGGAACTCCCCGGCCTCTGGCCCCGACTACTACTGCGACACCGACCCGGCGGTCGCCGCGACGGTAGCGGTCAGGAGGGGCCTGCATGACACCCGAGATAGAGAACGCCTTCGCGGCGATCAGAGGCGAGCACGGCGCGGACTCCATCAGACGTGTGGAACTCATGCTCGGACCCGGGGGAGGGGGCCCGCGACACCCGCTCCAGCAGGGCGCGAAGTGGATCCTTCCCGGGCTGCCGCCCACCCCCTGGCACGACCCTCGCGGCCACCCCGAACTGACCCCGGTCGTCGAGGCGCTCGAAGCCGCTCATCCGGTGATCAAGGAGGAGCTGACCACCGCCTGGTCAGGGCGCCGGGAGGCGTTCTCGGACTACGAGCACTATCTGACCCGCCAGGAGGACTGGCAGGCCCTCCATCTGTACCGGGGCGGCGGACTGGTCGAGGACTCGGCGGGCACCGTGCCCACGGCGTACAAGGTGATCGACGAGTTCGCCGTCGAGACGGACAGGATATGCCCCCTCCTGGAATGTCATTTCTCCACCCTCTTGCCGGGTGCGGCCATCGCCCCGCACTGCGACCTGTGGAACTTCAGCATCAATCTGCATCTCGCCGTGGATATTCCGGCTGGTTGCAGTATCACGGTGGCAGGTGAAACCCGTTCCTGGACGGAAGGGGAGTGTCTGCTTTTCGACTACTCCTTCGAGCACGAGGCACGTAATGACGGTGACAGGCCACGGACCTGTCTTCTCGTAGACCTCTGGCATCCGGAAACGACCATTCCGGAGCGGCAGGCCCTCACCGCTCTCATCAGCGAGATCAGGCGCCTCATGGGCGAATAAAAATGATCGTCCATTCGGCATTTTCGATCTGGGTTTTCTTTACCGTTTCCCGTTGATGGGTGAGGAGGATTTCGACCGGTGCGGGCACGACTGTCCCTTCTCGTTCTGGCGCTGGCCCAGCTGGTCATCGCGCTGGACTACAACATCGTCTACGTCGCCCTCCCCGACATAGGCACCGGCCTCGGCTTCTCCCCGCACGACCTCCAGTGGGTGGTGAGTGCCTACGTCGTGACGACGGGTGGCTTCCTCCTGCTGGGCGGCCGGACGGCCGATCTGCTGGGCCGCCGCCGGACCTTCGTCGCCGCGGCCCTCGTGTACGCGGGGTCCTCGCTGGTGGGCGGGCTGTCCGAGTCGGCGGGTGTCCTGGTCGCCGTCCGCGCGGTGCAGGGCATCGGCGGCTCGCTGCTGTTCCCCGCCACCCTCGCCCTGATCAACACGATCTACGAGGAGGGTCCCGCCCGGAACAGGGCCCTGGCGGTGTGGGGCGCCGCGGGGGCCGGCGGCCTGTGCTTCGGTTCACTGCTGGGGGGCGTGCTCGTCGAGGCGTTCGGCTGGCCGTCCGTCTTCTTCGTCAACGTGCCCGTGGCGGCGGCGCTGGCGTGGGCGGGGCGGAGGCTCTTCCCCGCGGACGGCCCGCGGACCGGCCCCCGTCGGTTCGATGTCGCGGGCGCGCTGGCCGGCACCGGTGGGATCACGCTCCTGGTGTTCCTGATGGTGCACGCCCCCGAAGCGGGCTGGGACAGCCCGTCCGCGCTGCTCAGTGCCGCACTCGCGGTCACCTCGCTAACCGTCTTCGCGGTCGTCGAGACCCGTGCGCGCGACCCTCTGGTGCCTGCACGCCTGCTCGCCCACCGCGGGCTGGTCGCCGCGATGACGCTCACCGCCCTCTACAGCGCCACCTTCAGCTCACTGCCCTACTTCATGACCCTCTACTTCCAGAACGTGCGCGGCTGCAGCGCGTTCGCGACCGGCCTGGCGTTCCTCGTTCCCGCCGTGGTGACCGCCCTGGGCACCAGGGCCGGTGAACTGGGCGTCGCCCGCGTCGGGGTGGCGCGCATGCTGGCCGGCGGCATGATGCTGGGCGCGGGAGGAGCCGCCGCTCTCGGGCTCGCGCTCACCGGGGACGGTTCGTACCTCCTGCTGCTGCCCGGCATCGTGCTTCTCGGGCTCGGCCAGGGTGCCGCCTGGACCGGCATGTGGATCGTCGCCGCCTCCGGAGTGGCCGCCGAGGACCAGGGCGTGGCCTCCGGCATGGCCTCCACCACCCTCCAGGTGGGCGGCGCGGTCGGCCTCGCCCTGCTGGTCGCCCTGTCGTCGGGCATCGGCCAGGGCTCGTCGGACGACGCCCTGCTCACCGGCATACGCATGGCCGTCTTCGCCATCGCGGCCGGCCTGTGCTGCGCCGTGCCGCTCACCCTGGCCCTGCGCACGACCCAGACCTCCGCGTAGCCGCCCCGCCCCGCCCCGTTCTCACCCACGAGCCATCTCACCCCACGAGGAGAACAGCTGTGCCCAGCAACACCCCTGGACCGCCGGGCCCGGCGGCCGTTCTGTGCGGACTGGCCGGATGGGTGCCGCCCCGCGTGGTCACCAACGACGAACTCGCCGAGCAGCTGGACACCGATGACGCCTGGATCCGCACCCGCACCGGGATCGGCCGACGGCACTTCGCCGAGCCCGGGCAGGCGACCTCAGACCTCGCCGTCGAGGCCGGGTGGCGCGCACTGCGGTCGGCCGGGACCGAGACGGTCGACACGCTGATCGTCACCACGACGACCCCGGACCGCCCCTGCCCCGCCACCGCGCCCGTGGTGGCGACCCGCCTCGGCCTGGCGGGAGCCGCCGCTTTCGACGTCGGCGCGGTGTGCACCGGGTTCGTGTACGGCCTCGCCACGGCGTCCGGGCTGATCGCCTCCGGTGTCGCCGAGCGGGTCCTGCTGATCGGCGCGGACACCTACTCCACCATCGTCGACCCGCTGGACAGGAGCAACGCGATCATCTTCGGGGACGGCGCCGGAGCGGTGGTCCTGCGCGCCGGGGACGCGGACGAACCTGGCGCGGTGGGCCACTTCGACCTCGGCAGCGACGGCGCTCACGAGGACCTGATCACGGTCGCCGCCGGCGGCTCTCGCCAGCGTTCCACCGGCGGCGAACCCACGCACGCCGAACAGCACTTCGCGATGCGTGGCAAGGAGGTCTACAGACATGCGGTGACCCGCATGGCCGCCTCCGCCCGCACCGTGCTGTCCAAGGCCGGCTGGACGACCGACGACGTCGCCCACTTCGTGCCCCACCAGGCCAACCTGCGCATCCTGCACTCCGTCGCCGACGACCTGGGCCTGCCCCGGGAGCGCTGCGTCGCCAACGTCGACACCCGCGGCAACACCGGAGCCGCCTCCATACCGCTGGCCCTGGCCGACGCCGTGGCGGGCCAGCGGATCCGCCCCGGCGACCGCCTGCTGCTCACTGCCTTCGGCGGCGGCGTCACCTGGGGCTCCTGCCTCCTGACCTGGCCCGCGCTCGTCCCAGACCCTCCACAGGAACGGACCACACCATGACCACCTACGAGCAGATCGTCGACGTCATCGTCAGCCTGCACGACGTACCCGCCGACCTCATCCGCCCCGAGGCCACCCTCGGCGCACTGGACGTCGACTCCCTGACCACGGTCGAGATCAGCATCCGCATCGAACGCGACCTCGGTGTCACCGTCGGCGACGACGAACTGGAGCCCGGCCTCACCCTCGGCCAGATCGCCGGTCTCGTCGACTCCCGCCGTACCGCCGCCGTCTGACCCCACACCACCCCGCCCGCACCCCCGGAAGGACCGGCAGCCATGAAGATCAAGGACCAGCCCGGCGCCGCGCTCGGCGTCACCGTCGAGGACTTCGACCACACCACGGCCTCCGAAGACGACATCCGGACCCTCAAGAAGACCGTCTACACGAAGAAGATCGCCGTCCTGAAGGGACAGGACCTCACTCCCGAGCAGTTCCTCGCCCTCGGCAAGCGGCTGGGCCGCCCCGAGACGTACTACGAGCCCATGTACAAGCACCCGGAGGTTCCGGAGATATTCGTCTCCTCCAACGTCCCGGAGAACGGCAAGCAGATAGGTGTGCCGAAGACGGGCGCGTTCTGGCACGCCGACTACCAGTTCATGCCCGACCCCTTCGGCATCACCCTCATCCACCCGCAGGTCGTCCCGGAGAAGAACCGCGGCACCTACTTCATCGACATGGGCAGGGCGTACGAGCGGCTGCCCGAGGGGCTGAAGAAGGAGATCGCCGGCACCCGTTGCCGGCACTCCGTGCGCAAGTACTTCAAGATCCGTCCGCACGACGTCTACCGCCCGATCTCCGAGATCGTCGAGGAGGTCGAAACGAAGACCCCGCCGGTCGTCCAGCCCACCACCTTCACCCACCCGATGACCGGAGAAACGGTCCTCTACATCAGCGAGGGCTTCACCGTCGGCATCGAGAACCAGCACGGCGAACCGCTCGACGAGGAACTCCTCAAGAGCCTCTTCGAAGCCACCGGCCAGCTCGACGACACCTTCGAGCACCCCGGCATCCATCTCCAGAGCTTCGAGAAGGGCGACCTGCTGGTCTGGGACAACCGCAGCCTCATCCACCGCGCCCGCCACACTCCCACCCCGGAGCCCACCGTCTCCCACCGCGTCACCGTCCACGACGAGCGCGGGCTGTACGACGGGATGCGCGCCGCATGACCGCGCCCGTCACCGACCACGCCGCCGTTCCGTCCCAGCGGTCGTACCCCACCGACGAGGAACTGCTGGCCCGGGTCCTGGTGCCCTACAAGCAGCACTGCAAGTACCTGACGTCCGCCGAGGTCTCGGCCTCCGCCGGGCTTTCCTCCGCCCGTTGCGCGTTCGCGATCCCGGAGTCCTGCTACATCGACGACACCGGCCATCTGAACTCGGTCGAGGCCAACATCGCCTACAACCAGATGATGTACTACCTGGTCGCCAAGTCCGTGAAAGAGGGGCTGCTGACCGGGTTCGAGGACTGGACCCCCGACGACTTCTGGCGCCACCAGCTCCCGGACATCCTCATCGCCCGCTTCGCCTCGAACTTCCGGCGGCCCGTCGACCCCCGCCACTTCAGCGGGGAGCTGGAGTTCCGTTCCGTGACCCGCCGCGCCCCCGCTGGGGGCAGCCCCTTCCTCCACGCCCGGACCGTGTTCCGCTACCAGGACGCCCACGGCGGCCGGTGCGACGGCGAGGCGACCCTCGCGTTCGTCAATGTCCTCTGACCCGCACACCGAAGGGAGACCGCTCATGGAGACGTCCACGGTGCCGCAGCCCCAGGGCGCGAGGCTCCACCACCCCGAACTGAGCACCCTCGTCCACACCACCCGCTTCCACGCCGGCCGCCGGCCCGAGGCCGCCGCGGTGATCTGCGAGGGCCGCACCCTGACATACGGGGGCCTGCACCGCGACAGCAACCGCATGGCACACGCCCTGCGGGCCGCGGGCCTCGGCGAGGGCGACCGGGTGGCCTACCTGGGCAAGGAGTCCGAGCACTACTACGAGGCGCTCTTCGCCTGCGCCAAGACCGGCACCGTGCTGGTCCCGGTCAACTGGCGGCTCACCGCTCCCGAGGTGAGCCACATTCTCCAGGACTCCGGCACCCGCCTGCTGTTCCTGGAGGACGAGTTCGCCCCGATCGTCGAGGCCATGCCCACCCGGCCGCCGGAGACCGTCGTCCCGGTGCACTCGATCGCGACCTGGCGCGCCGAACACTCGGACAGCGAAACGACGTTCGAGGCCGCTCCCGACACACCGGTCGCCCAGCTCTACACCAGCGGCACCACCGGCCTGCCCAAGGGCGTCGTGCTCGCCCACCGCAGCTTCTTCGCGATCCGCGACGCCCTGGCGAGCGAGAACCTGGACTGGATCGACTGGCGGGCCGGGGACATCGCGCTCGTCGGCATCCCCGGCTTCCACGTCGGCGGCCTGTGGTGGGCCACGCAGAACTTCAACGCCGGGACGACGGTCGTCGCCATGCGCGCCTTCGCCGCCCGGCAGGCCGTGGACCTCATCCGCGACCTGGGGATCACCACCGCCTGCGTGGTCCCGGCCATGCTCCGCATGATGCTCACCGAACCCGGGGTGAGCACGCGGGACTTCACCACCCTGCGCAAGACGGTGTACGGCGGCTCCCCGATCCCGGAGGCGCTGCTGGAGGAGAGTCTCGCTGTCCTGGACTGCGAGTTCGCCCAGATCTACGGGCTCACCGAGACCGGCAACACCGCCGTCTGTCTGCCCCCGGCCGCTCATGTCCCGGGCCAGACGCTCATGCAGGCCGCCGGGCGTCCCTACCCGGGGGTGCGGGCCAAGGTGATCGACGACCAGGGCCGTGAACTGCCCCCCGGCGCGGTCGGAGAAGTCTGCCTGCACACCCCCGCCCGGATGGTCGAGTACTGGGGCCTGCCGGACAAGACCGCGCAGACGCTCGTCGACGGCTGGATCCACACCGGTGACGCCGGCTACCTGGACGTGGACGGTTACGTCTTCATCCGCGACCGCATCAAGGACGCCATCCTCGTCGCCGGCGAGAACGTCTACCCCGCCGAGATCGAGAACGTGCTGGAGCGGCACCCGGCGGTGGGGGAGGCGGTCGTGATCGGCATCCCCGACGAGCGGTGGGGCGAGAAGGTCCACGCCTTCGTCGTCCCCGCGGCAGGCGAGCGGCCCAGCCCCCGGGACCTGCACACCTTCCTCGTCCCGCAGCTGGCCGCGTTCAAACTGCCCGCGAGCTACGAGTTCACGGACCGCGTCCCGCGCAACCCGAGCGGCAAGATCCTCCGCCGTGAGCTGCGCGACCGCTACTGGCGGGACTCCGCGCGCAAGGTCAACTGACCGCGCCGCCCGCGCCGTCCCCGTCCCGGCGCGGACATGCCGGCGCGCCACCGCCGCACCGGCGGACGAGCTACTGAGAGAGAGCCCCGATGCCTGAACCCCTCACCCTGGACGGCTTCCGCGCGGACCTCGCGGAGTGCCTGTTCCTCGAGCCCGGCGAAGTCGATCTGGAGGACAGCCCGCTGGACGCGGGACTGGACTCGCTGCGCATCGTCACCCTGCTGGAGCGCTGGCAGGCGGCGGGTGCCGACGTGACGTTCGTCGAACTCGCCGAGCGCACCTCCTTCGCCCAGTGGTGGCAGCTGCTCACCGAACGCACGCGAGGAGCCGGCCATGCCGACGCCTGAGCGACGTCCGCTGCTGGCCGCCCAGGAGGGCATCTGGGCCGGCCAGCAGCTCGACGCGGACAGCCCGGCGTACAACACCGCCGAGTACCTGCGCATCGCCGGTCCGCTGGACGCGGCCGTCTTCGATCAGGCCCTGCACCACGTCGTCGCCGAGACCGAGGCCCTGAACGTCACCTTCGACACCGACGACACCGGCCGCCCCTGGCAGATCGACACCCCGGCCGGCGACTGGCACACCCACCTCGCGGACCTGACCACCGAACCCGATCCGCACGCCGCCGCGCTGGCCTGGATGGACCAGGACATGGCCCGTCCCGTCGACCTCACCCGCGGCCCGGTCTTCGGCCACGCCCTGCTGCGGACCGCGCCGGAGGAGTTCCTCTGGTACCACCGCGTCCACCACATCGCCCTCGACGGCTTCGGCCTCTCCCTCGTGGCCCGGCGCGTCGCCCAGGTCCACACCGCGCTCATGACCGGCGAACCCGTACCGGAGAGCGGTTTCGGCACCCTGGAGTCCGTTCTCGCCGAGGAACGCGCCTACCGCGCATCCGGCCGCCGCACCAAGGACCGGTCCTACTGGACCGACCGCTACGCCGACCACCCGCCGGTGGCCACCCCGGCGGGCCGCTCCGCCCTGCCCGCCCGCACCTTCCACCGGCACGTCGCCGACCTCGACCCGGCCGCGGCCGGCCGACTGCGCACCGTCGCCCGCGAACTGTCGGTCACCTGGCCGGAGACACTGCTCGCGGCGACCGTCGCCCACCTGCACCGGCTCACCCGGGCCCCGGAGATCGTCCTGAGCCTGCCGGCGACGGGCCGCCTCGGCTCGGTCTCCCTGCGGGTGCCCGCCATGGTGCGCAACATCCTGCCCCTGCGGGTCCCCGTCACACCCGACGACAGCCTCCGCGACCTCGCCCCCCGGGTCTCCCGCGAACTGCGCGCCGGGCTGCCCCACCAGCGCTACCGCTACGAGCAGCTGCGCCGTGACCTGAAACTGGTGGGCGGGCAGCGCCGGTTGTCCGGACCGGGCGTGAACATCATGCCGTTCGAGTACGACCTGAAGTTCGCCGGGCTCCCGAGCACCGTCCACAACGTGTCCGCCGGGCCGGTCGACGACCTGGCGGTCAACGTCTACGACCGCGGGGACGGCACCGGTCTGCGTGTCGCCGTCGACGCCAACCCCGACCTGTACACGGAGTCCGAGACAGCCGCCTTCCAGGACGGCCTGCTCGCTCTGCTGGCGGAGGCCCTCGCCGACCCGGACCGACCGCTCGGCGGACGGCGGGCGCACCAGACCGTACCCGTCCTCGACGGCGGCCCGCTGCCCGTCCCGGCCCGCCCGGTCCTGAGCCTGATCGCCGACCACGCCGCCCGAAGAGGTGGAGCCGTCGCCGTCGAGCACGCCGGAGCGGCCCTGACCTATGCCGAACTCTTCGGCGCCGCACGCGACATCGCCCGCAGGCTCGCCCGTCGTGGCGTCGGAAAGGGCGACCTGGTGGCCGTCGCCCTGCCCCGGGGGACGGACGCCGTCACCGCCCTCCTCGGCGTGATGCTGTCGGGCGCCGCCTACTGCCCCGTCGACCCGCAGGCCCCCGCCGACCGCACGGCCCGGCTACTGGCCGGCACCGCCCCGGCGCTCGTCCTGACCACCAGCGACCATGCGGCCGGGTTCGCGGACCACCCCGTACTCCCACTCAAGGGGCCGGCCTCCGGACCCGACAGCACCGGCACCCCCTCGGCGCCACGGCTCACGGACCTCGCGTACGTCCTGCACACCTCGGGCTCCACCGGCCATCCCAAGGGCGTGGCGATCGGCCACGCCGCGCTGGCCCACTTCGTCGCCGCGGCCACGCACCGCTACGGGCTGCGCCCCGAGGACCGCGTCCTGCAGTTCGCGCCGCTGCACTTCGACACCAGCGTGGAAGAGATCTTCCTGACCCTCTGCTCAGGCGCCACCCTGGTGGTCCGGACCGACGACATGACGGAGTCGGCACCCGACTTCCTCGCCGCCTGCGCCCGGCTGAGGGTGAGCGTGCTGGACCTGCCGACCGCCTACTGGCACGAGCTGGCCTACGCGGTCTCGACCGGCGCCGCATCCCTGCCCGAGGACGTGCGCACCGTCGTCATCGGCGGCGAGGCGGCCCTGCCCGAACGGGTCGGGCGGTGGCGCAAGGCGGTGGGCACCTCGGTTGCGCTGCTGAACACCTACGGCCCGACGGAGGCCACCGTGGTCGCCACCGTCGCCGACCTCCACGCCCCCGGTCTCGCCGAGGGCGACGTGCCCATCGGCCTGCCCCTGCCCGGCACCAGGGCCGCGGTCGTCGACAGCGAGCTTCACCTGCTGGGCCCGACCCTCGCGGACGGCTACCGGGGAGAGGTCCCGGACGGTGCGCGTTTCGCCCCGCTCACGGCCCTTGCCGACGCCCCCCGTGCCTATCGCACCGGGGACCTGGTCCGCATCGGCGAGGACGGGCAACTGCGCTACCTCGGCCGGGCCGACGCCGAGTTCAAGATCAGCGGGCACCGGGTGCAGCCCGCCGAGGTGGAGAGCGCACTGCTCACCCATCCCCGGGTCCGGGAGGCGGCCGTCGCCGGACAGGTTCTGCCGGACGGCACCCGGCGGCTGGTCGCCCACGTGGTTGCCGAGCCCCCGGCACCGTCCGCCGCCGAGATCAGGGAACACCTGAGGCCGAGGCTGCCCGCGGCGATGGTCCCCTCCGCCGTCGAGGTCGTCGACCGGCTGCCCCGCACCAGCTCGGGCAAGATCGACCGGGCCGCGCTCGCCACGCCGCCCGCCCACCGGGAGCCGACGGACGGGAGCCCCCTGGAACAGACCATCACCGGCATCTGGCGGCAGCTCCTCGGCACCGACGCGGTCGCCGTGGACGACGACGTGTTCGACCTGGGCGCCCAGTCGCTCCAGGCCATCCAGGCCGCCAACCGGCTCGCCGTGGAACTCGGCCGGGACGTGAAGGTCGCCTGGCTCTTCCAGCACCCCACCGCCGCGGCCCTCGCCCGGCTCCTCGCCGAAGCGGACTTTGACGCCGAGCGGCCGCGCCCTGCCCCGTCCGCGCTCGCGCCCGCAGCCCTCCTGGCCGACACCGAACTCGATCCGGACATCCGGCCAGGCATGAAGCGCACCGCACGTGACGCCCCCCGGCGCATCCTGCTCACCGGCGCCACCGGCTTCGTGGGCGCGCACCTGCTCGCGCAACTGCTGACCGACACGAGCGCCGAGATCGCCTGCACGGTACGGGCGGCCGACGTGCCGGAAGCCACCGCCCGCGTCCACGCGACCCTCACGCGGCACGGCATCACACTCGACGCACGGGCATCGGCCCGCCTGACGGCCCTGCCCGCCGACCTCGCCCGTGCCGACCTCGGCCTGTCCCGGGAAACCCTGTCCGACCTCGCCGCGAGCTGTGACGCGATCTTCCACAACGCCGCGACCGTGAGCATCATGCGCGACTACGCCACCCTGCGCGCCGCCAACACCGAGTCCACCCGGCAACTGCTGCGCCTCGCGGCCGTGCGCACGGCCCCCCTTCACTACGTATCCACCCTCTCCGTCGCACCGCCGGCCGGCCACAGCCCCGAGGTGCCGGAGGCGTTCCTGCCGCTCCATGAGGGACTGCGCCATGGCTACCAGCAGTCCAAGTGGGCCTCCGAGCGGCTCCTCGAACAGGCGGCGGAACGCGGTCTGCCCGTCACCGTCCACCGGCTGGGCCGGGTGGTCGGCCCCGCCCGCACGGGCTACGTCAGCCAGCGGGACTTCCTGTGGAGCGTGCTGCGTGCCGGCATCCCCGCGGGGATCGTGCCGGAGCTGTTCGAGGACGAGGTCTGGACTCCGGTGGACTTCGTCGCGCGTTCCCTCGTCCACCTGTGCCTGGGCGACAAGGACGCGACGGCCGCGGGACCGGTTTTCCACCACGCCACGCTGCCGCGCGTACGGCTCGCGGACGTCTACACCTGGGTGCGGGAGTACGGCTATCCGCTGCTGACCCTGCCGCTCGCGGACTGGCGGGAGCGACTGCCCCGCTCGGCCGACGCGGCTGCCACGACGCTCGCCTTCTTCGACTCCACCGAAGAGAGCCCGGCCGAACACGGTGCCTCGACCGATCTGCGCCTGGGGCACGTCCGCGCCGACCGGGTCCGCGCGGGCCTGGCCGGCAGCGGCATCACCTGTCCGCCCGTCGACCGAGACCTGTTCTTCCGCTACCTGGACCACTGCGTGACGGCCGGCGTGCTGCCCGCCCCCGCCCGGCGGTCCGGGCCCCCTTCCCGGCGGTCCGTGAACTAGTCGGCAACTTCCGGGAACTCAACCCCACTTCACCCCGACTACTGCATCAGAGCCCGCATCCCATGAGCACACCTCTCACGCAAGGAGCCCGAATGCCGATGAACCGGCCGGCCGCTGCCGCCGCCCTGGCCGCAGCCCTCTGTCTGCTCACGGCAGCGTGCGGTTCCTCGTCCGACGACAAGGCGAGCGACAGGACGGCCGACGCCGCGGCCTCGAAGACCGGCTACCCGGTGACTCTCGACAACTGCGGTGTGAAGGAGACCTTCGAGAAAGCCCCCAGCCGGGTCGTCGTGATGAACGGCGCCTCCGTCGCAGAGGTCTCCACCCTGCTCGCCCTCGGCCTCGGTGACAGGATCGTCGCCAACGAGCAGAGCTACGGCATGTCCGAGGTGCCGGGCCGGGCTGCGGCGATCAAGAAGCTGCCCACTGGGAACGTGAAGCTCAACGACGCCTACGACATCCCCCGGGAGGCCATGCTCGGCCTGCGCCCGGACCTGGTGCTGTCCACGACCTCGTACGGCTTCGACCAGAAGAACGGCTTCGCCACCCGCGAGCAACTGAAGGACGTCGGCGCCGGCACCTACGTCTCCCCGAAGGGCTGCGACCAGAACACGGCCGGGATGACCACGGCCGACAGCTACCGGCTGCTGCGCGACATGGGCAAGGTCTTCAACGTGAGCGACAAGGCCGAGAAGCTGATCGCTGCCTCCGAGAAGAACATCGCGGCCGTCACGGAGAAGGTGAAGGGGAAGAAGAAGCCGAAGGTCATGGTGCTCTTCTCCCACATGTCCATGGGCGGCAACGACTTCAGCTCGGTCGTCGCCAAGGGCATCTACAACGACATCCTCGCCAGGGCGGGCGCCTCCAACGCCTTCGAGAACGCCTCCAGGACGTCCTTCGCCGACCTGAGCAAGGAGAAGGTGGCCGCCACCGACGTCGACGCCCTCGTCGTCATCGGCTACAACGACCCGAACCCGGCGGCCTACGCCAGGAAACTGCTCAAGGAGTTCCCCCAGTGGCCGGCCGCGAAGAACGACACGTACGTGACGCTGTCCGACTCGATGTACCTCGGCCCCAGCAACGACGTGGCCGTTCGGAAGATCGCCGAGGCGCTGCACCCGGACGCCTTCTGACCCGGCTCAGGGTCCCGCTGGCGTTCACGCTGCTACCTGTCGCGCTGGTCGTCACCGTGATCGTGGCGATCAGCATCGGCGCGGTGAACGTGCCCGTCGGCGACGTGTGGGGGATCGTCCTCCACCACGTCACCGGCGCGAAGACGGGCCCCTCCGACCCCGCGCTGGACCAGATCGTCTGGAACTTCCGCACCCCGCGGGTGGTGCTGGCGGCCCTGGTCGGGGCGGGCCTGGCGGTGTCCGGCGCGGTGCTCCAGACCGTGGTGTCGAACCCGCTGGCCGACCCCATCGTGCTGGGCTTCTCCTACGGTGCCACGCTCGGCGCCGTCCTCGTCATCACCCTCGGCGGCGGCGTCGCGCTCGCCGGGCTGGGAGTGCCGGCGGCGGCCTTCCTCGGCGCGGTGGCCGCCGGAACCCTGGTCTTCGCCCTCGGACGACGCCGTGGCCGGATGGCACCGACCCGGCTGGTCCTGGCCGGTGTCGCCGTCGGCTACGTCTTCCTCTCCGCGACCAGCTTCGTGCAACTCCAGGCGACTCCGACCGAGTTGCGGACGGTGATGTTCTGGATGCTGGGCAGCGTCGCGGGCGCCCAGTGGGACCAGCTCCCCACGGTTGCCGTCGTGGTGCTCGCCACGACCGCACTGCTGTCGCTGTTCGGCCGCCGCCTCAACGTGCTCCTGGCCGGAGACGAGTCGGCCACCGCGCTCGGCGTCGACGTCAACCGGCTGCGCGCCCTCCTGCTGGTCCTCAGCGCGCTGCTCACCGGCACGGTCATCGCGGTCGCCGGCAGCATCGGCTTCGTCGGCCTGATGATCCCGCACCTCGTGCGGCTGACCACCGGCGCCGACCACCGCCGGCTGCTGCCTCTGACGGCCCTGCTGGGCGCCGTCTACCTGGTTCTCGTCGACCTGCTCTCCCGCACGCTCAACCGCCCCAACGAACTGCCCCTGGGCATCCTCACCGCCCTCCTCGGCGCTCCCTTCTTCCTGTGGCTGCTGCGCCGCAACAAGGGCCTGGACTGAAGCATGAAACTCATCGTCGACCGGCTCCACGTCACCCTCGACCGCAGCTCGGTCCTGCGCGACGTGAGCCTTGAAGCACGCAAGGGCGACATCGTCGGCCTCGTCGGGCCCAACGGCAGCGGCAAGTCCACCCTGCTGCGCACCGTCTACCGCTCGCTGCGCCCGGCGGACGGAGCGGTACGGGTGGGCGACGACGACGTGTGGGAACTGTCCCCCCGCGCGGCGGCCCGCCGGACCGCGGCCGTCCTCCAGGACGCCGGAGGCAACACCACCGGCCTGACCGTCACCGAGATCGTGGCCCTCGGCCGCGCCCCCCACCACGGTCTGCTCGGCCGCGACGGCGCCGAGGACCACGAGGCCGTGTCCGACGCCATCGACCGCTGCGGCGTACGGCCCTTCGCGGACCGCGACTACGCCTCTCTCTCCGGTGGCGAGCGCCAACGCGTGCTGCTGGCAAGGGCACTGGCACAGAACCCCAGGCTCCTCGTTCTCGACGAGCTGACCAACCACCTCGACATCCGGGCCCGGTTCGAGCTGCTGGACCTGATCCGCGCCACCGGCGTCACCACGCTCGCCGTCCTGCACGACCTCGACCTCGCCGCCCGCCTCTGCGACCACCTGGTCGTCCTGCGCGACGGAGCCGTGGCGGCGGCGGGGCCGGTCCTGGAGGTGCTCACCCCGGACCTCCTCGCCGACGTCTTCGGCGTCCGCGCGAGCACCGAGCGACATGCCGACGGTGTCGTGCGGATCACGTACGCGGCCAGGCCGCTCGCGAAGGACGAGGGCATGGAGGACGACGGCGCCCGCCTCACCGCCGGGGCCGCCGACCACTGAGCCTTTTCAGGGTTGCCGCTACGGGGTGAGGACGGCGGCAGAGATTGACGATATTCCATGCGGGCTGCACCGAGCCTGTGGCAATGGTGGAGTAGAGGCCGGCGATGATCCGGTTCGCAGTGGATGGCAGAGCACCAGCCGGTGCGTCATCTGGGTTCCGGCCTGTTCCGGGGTGCTCGGTCGCGCAGGACCAGCAGGGTCCAGCCTCGACCGGCTGGATCGAGCGGTCTGGTCGCGGCGGTGAAGAGTTCTGCGGCTCGGCGGTAGGAAAGCCGTCCTCGGCCGGTCACCGGGCATCGGTCAGCTGCCGACGTGATGGCAGGAGCCCGTCGATCGGTGACGAACACCGGTCCCGCGGTGCGCCCAGCCAGCAGCATGGGCAGCAGACGCGCCGTGCCCGGTCCCCAGCTCAGGGAGCCTACCGCGCGCTCCTTGGCGCGTCGGCCGGGTAGGTCGAGGTGCTCGATGTCGAGAGCGAGCACCTGCTCAATGGGGCCTCGTGATTCGTGGAGGAGATGCCAGAGAGTCAACTCTCTGAGCGGAGCCCGCAAAGCGAGGACGGCGCGGGCCCGATCCGGGCCGGCGGCGGTCGCCCTCGTAGCAGCGGTCGTGGAGGCCTCCGATGCGGTAGGCGCCAGTCCACGACACGGCGTTGGCAGTGCCAGTCCGGTGGTCGGGTCTGTAGTGATCCAGCCTTGTGCCAGCCACCACGCCGTAGCTGCTCGTAGGCAGGCCAGTTCGCGGGCCAGTGTGCGTGGTTGCGTGGCGGCGGCACGGTCGGCCAGTCCACGTTGCAGCCGCTCCGGGGCCTTCGGGTCGTCGAGCAGGGCAAGAGGAACGACGGGCGGGTGGGCCCCCCTGCGCTCGCGACCGGTTGGGGCCTGGCGGTCGACCAATGGCCAGGCCCACCCGTGCAGCGAGATGCGGTAGACGCGGCGGGAGGTTCTGCCGAGATCGGCCGCAGCGAGGTAGCGGTCGACGGCGGCGCTGTATTCCACCGGCGCCAGGCGAAGTGTGCCCACGTCGTCGGTTTGACGCTTACTCATGCTAGCCATCCGCAGTAAATCAGCTTCATGGAGACTGCCTTGCTCTTCCGTAACTGACCCTATCACCAGGCCTGTTGCAGTAAATATGGGTCATTTACTGCGCCAATTTCTGCGGAGGTGTAAATGCTCGTGAAGGGCTCAGCATTCTTTCCCTGAAACGCTTGCGGGAAATAGAGAGGCGGAGGGAGAGTGCGGACTCATGACGCTTCGTACTCAGCCTTCCGCTGTATCCACACCCCGGACAGCCGCTCACCGTCTGCGCGCGGTGCGGCACTCCCGGTTCCGCCGCTTTCTCGTCGGCCAGAGCACGTCGCTGCTCGGCTCCGGGATGAACACGATTGCTACGAGCTTCGCCGTGCTGCAGCTGCCCGGCGGCGGGGTCGACGCTGTCGGCGTGGTGATGGCGGCTCGGATTCTCGCGGTGCTGATCGTGCTGGTGCTCGGCGGCGTGTTCACCGATCGGCTCGGGGCCCGTGCGGTCATGCTGACAGCGGATCTGCTCCGGTTCGCCTCCCAGGGCGTGCTGGCCGTGCTGCTGTTCACCCACAGCGCGAGGATCTGGGAAGTCGTCGCGCTGGCGATGGTCCTCGGAATCGGGGAGGGAGGGTTCAGCCCGGGCCTGACGGCTCTGGTGCCCGGCCTTGTTCCTGCGGACGACCTTGCGGACGCCAACGCGCTGCTGCAGATCGCCCAGGCTGCGGCCTCGGTAGCGGGGCCAGGCCTGGCCGGTCTGCTCATCGCGGTCTCTGATGCGGGCACAGTGGTCGCTGTCGACGCTGTCAGCTACGGAGTGAGCGTCCTGGCCCTGGCCGGACTGCCCCTGTCACAGCCAGCCGCGCCCGGCCGAGGATTGTTCACCGACCTGGGACGCGGCTGGAAGGAGTTCACCTCCCGCACATGGCTGTGGGCCACGACCCTCCACATCAGCCTCTTCAACTTCGTCCTCTGGGCACCGTTCCTGGTCCTGGGACCGACCCTCGCCCAGCAGCGGCTCGGCGGCGCGAGGGCCTGGGGACTGGTACTGGCCCTGTACGGCATCGGCTCAATCGTCGGCGGCCTGGCGCTGCTCGGCCGGATCCCCAGCCGGGCGCTCGCCTGGTCCATGGCCGCATCCGCCGGCTGGGCCATTCCGGCTGCCGCGCTGGCCGCGCGGGTGCCGCTGGCCTGGGTGGCAGCTGCTGCACTCCTCGCGGGGGGCGGTGCAGCAGTGTGCGAGACCCTCTTGACGACCGTCATCCAGCACGAGGTCCCCGCCGACGTCCGCGGACGCATCAGCGCCTTCGGCGGCCTGGGCTCCTTCGCCCTGGGGCCGCTCGGACTGGCGCTGGCCGGGCCGGTGTCGGGCGTCATGGGAGCAGATCGACTCCTGGGGCTCGGTGTGCTGTGGCAGCTGACCGCAGTCGCGGTGGTACTGGCACTCCCGTCCGTGCGAAGGCATGAAGCAAAGTAACGACAGGTGAGTTGAAGGCGCTGACTCCGGGCACTGTGTGCGGACGCGGTGCCAACCTGGCTGGCGGCGTTATCCCCAGCACGGAGCAACTCCTTCGCGCATCGGCAGCAGTCGCTGCCGGCAGCGCGGGTAGAGCGCACCGGGCGCGGTGCCAAGCCGCTGGGCAGGCATGAGTGTTCGCGGCAGACGGGTCATCAATGCAGGGAGGGATCATGGTGGTGCTCACAAGCAGGACAGCTGTCGTCACCGGAGGCTCGCGGGGGATCGGCCGGGCTGTCGTGCTGCGGCTCGCGCGGGACGGAGCGACTGTGGTCTTCAACTACGCGCAAAGCCGGGATGCTGCGTATGAGGTCGTGCGGCAGGCCGAGAAAGCGGGCGGCCACGTCATTGCGGTCCAGCTGGATCTGGCCGAGCCCAGCGGAGCCGAGGAGTTGTTGGCCACAGCCGAACGCCAGCTCGGTGGCCTGGACATTCTGGTCAACAACGCGGCTACTCATTCCGAAGTCGTGCCCATCGCACAGACTGAGGAGGCTGATTTCGACAGAGTGATGGCAGTGAACGCAAAGTCAGCCTTCCTCACGATGCGCTACGCGGCACGGCGCATGCGTGACGGCGGGCGAATCGTGAACATCTCCACCCTCAACACCGTTTTCCCCGCACCCGGCAACGCCCCATATGCAGCCAGCAAGGGCGCCCTGGAGCAGCTGACCTTGGTAGCTTCACGCGAGCTGGGCGCACGCGGCATCACAGTCAATACCGTATCGCCCGGCGCCACGGACACCGATCTTCTGAGAGCGGCCAACGAGCCGGAGGAGTTGGCGATGGCCATCGGAATGACCTCGCTCGGACGCCTCGGCCAGCCCGAAGACGTGGCGGACGTCGTCGCCTTCCTCGTGGGGCCGGACGGACGGTGGCTGACGGGCCAGAACATCCGTGCCAACGGAGGTGTCCTCTAGTCAGCAAGAGTCGCCATGGTCACTGGTCAAGTGTTCCACGTCTCAACTCACCGGCACAGGAGATGCCTCGTTGGTTCCCCATCCTGCCGCACTCGACCTGCCTCACGGCTTGGTCGAGTGGGTAACCATGCTCATCGTCACCCGCGAGGGTGACCGCCGCTGCAAGCTCCCGCCCCACCAGCGAGCCCTGGTCGGCCTGGTCTACCTCCGCAGGCACGACACCCTTGCGCAGATCGCCGCCGCCTTCGGTATCTGCGTCGGCACTACGCACGCCTACGCCACTGCCGTCATCAACCACCTCGCCCAGCGTGCCCCCGGCCTGCTGCGCGTCCTGCGGGAGACCAGTCCCGATCATGTCCTGCTCGACGGCACACTCGCGGAATGCGACCGGGTCGGCGACAGCCGGGCCGACTACTCCCACAAACACCGCAGACACGGAGTAAATGTTCAGGTGGTGACGGACTCGGCCGGACGACTGCTGTGGATCTCGCCCGCACTGCCAGGGCGCACCCATGACCTCACCGCGGCCCGCGGCCACCGAATCATCCGGATCTGCGAACGCCAAGGCATCCCGATCCTCGCCGACCGGGCATACATGGGAGCCGGTCCATGGGTAACAACACCCCTCAGACGCCTGCCGGGCCGCGACCTCACGCCAACTCAGCAAACCGTCAACCGCGCGCTGTCCGCTGCACGGGCACCGGTCGAGCGCGGCATCGCACGACTCAAGTCCTGGCGGGTCTTGCGCGGGGCCCGGTGCAGTCCGAACCGAATGTCGTCAATCTGCGCTGCCATCCCCTTCTGGAGAGGCAACGGTGAAAACGCTCACTGAACCGGCGGTGAGTCCGCGTCAGGCCCCGCAGCCCCGGTCGGGTTCCGGGGCCTCGTACTGGATCCCCGACCGCGTGGATTCGGCCGCCCCGGGCCCGTCGTAGCGGGCCACCAGGTGCAGGGCCGTGTTCGATCCCGGCCGACACTTCGGCACTGGTGACGACGGTCCCGTCGTCGACGACTTGTCGAAGTTATGGACAGGGCACTCCCCGTTGTCCGTAGCTTCGACCGCACGGGGCGGTGTAGCGTCCAGGTCAGCAGTCGTGGTTCCGAAGTACCGCCCGTGGACGCGAGTTCACGGGCAGCTTGCTGTTCAGCGTCTCTGAGGACCAGGACGACCACCTCCGGTTTCCGCAAGGTGCGGGAGCCGACTTCGAGTCCCCTTGGAGGACACATGGCCAGCGGAACCGTCAAGTGGTTCAACGCGGAAAAGGGCTTCGGCTTCATCGAGCAGGACGGCGGAGGCCCGGACGTCTTCGCCCACTACTCGAACATCAACGCCTCCGGCTTCCGTGAGCTGCAGGAAGGCCAGAAGGTGAACTTCGACATCACCCAGGGCCAGAAGGGCCCGCAGGCGGAGAACATCACTCCCGCCTGAGCTGTCCGACTCCGCGACGCCCGCCTCGGTGGACCGGGGCGGGCGTCGCGCGTCAGCGCGGGGCTCGCCGTCCGGCACAGGCAGTCGTTCACATCCGGCGTAGTTCACGACGATGTCGGCACCGAGGGTCGCGTACCGCAGCGCGATCGCTCATTCAACTCGGTTCGAACGTGTCGCTCCCAGTGCCGGGAGGGGCGCTAGTGACCTGAGTCAGAGATTCGGTGGCAGTAGGCGGCGACTTTGTCGAGGATCTCGTCTGCTGTCTTGGTCCAGATGAACGGTCTGGGGTGCTCGTTCCAGTCGGCGAGCCAGGATCGGATGTCGCGTTCGAGGGCTTGGACGGAGCGGTGGACGCCGCGCTTGAGCTTCTTCTGCGTGAGTTCGGCGAACCACCGCTCGACCAGGTTCAGCCATGATGCGCTGGTGGGCGTGAAGTGAAGGTGGAACCGCGGGTGCGCCAGCAGCCACTTCTTGATGTCGGGCGTTTTGTGGGTCGCATAGTTGTCGAGGATCAGGTGGACCTGGAGGCCGGCCGGTACTTCCTTGTCGAGTTTGGCGAGGAACTTCTTGAACTCGGCGGCCCGGTGGCGGCGGTGAAGCGAGCCGATGACCTTGCCGGTCGCCACTTCAAGGGCGGCGAACAGCGTGGTGGTGCCGGCGCGGATGTAGTCGTGGCTGCGGCGTTCGGGAACGCCGGGCATCATCGGCAGGACCGGCTGGGACCGGTCCAGAGCCTGGATTTGCGACTTCTCGTCCACGCAGAGCACGAGGGCGTTCTCCGGCGGGTCCAGGTACAGGCCCACCACGTCGCGGACCTTGTCGATGAACAGCGGGTCGGTGGACAGCTTGAACGTCTCCGACCGGTGCGGGGCCAGGGCGAACGCCCGCCAGATCCGCGAGACCGTCGACTGCGACATCCCCGTCGCGGCCGCCATCGACCTCGTCGACCAGTGGGTCGCGCTCTTCGGCGTCTCCTCGAGCGTCTTGACGATGACCCGCTCGACGTCGGCATCGGTGATCTTTCTGGGGACACCGGGCCTTGGGTCGTCGCACAAGCCGTCCAGTCCCCGCTCGATGAAGCGGCGCCGCCAGGTGCGGACTGTGTCCGGAGCGATCCGCAGTCGGCGGGACACCTCCGTGATCGAATGACCCTCGGCGCACTCCAGCACGATCCGCGACCGCTGAGCCAAAGCCTGAGCCGTCGTACGGCGACGTAACCAGCCCTCCAACACCACCCGCTGGGCATCAGTCACGGACAACGGCGGAATCTTCGGACCCGGACGACTCATGCCTAACTAACGGTGAATCTCCGACAGGGGTGGGAGGGGCTGCTGCGCCGCCGGGCTGTGACGTCGGCACAACGAGGTGCAGCTCGACGAGATCGGCAACCACGACATGCGAGCGATGTGGGCGTTCCTGCGCAGCGTCGGCTACGGCGTCGACCTGCCGGCGCTGCACGCCACCCACCCCCACCTGCGCTGGACGTCGTTCGCCGACTGGGCCCGAAGCACCTTCTCCACGGCACCATGACCGGGTGCCTTCGCTCGCTCGCCTACAACATCGCCTCCTGGGGTTGTGTGGGGACGACGATGACGGTGGTGGTGCCGGCGGTCAGGGCCGCCTCGAACTCCCGCTCCAGGTCCTCGGTGGTCTCCACGTCGACCCCGCGGCATCCGAATCCGCGGGCCACGGAGGCGATGTCGAGCCCGGGCAGGTCCAGCCCGGGTACGCCCGGGGTCTCCTCGAGTACCGCGAAGGACTTGAGGATGGAGTACTCCTGGTTGCGCATGACCACGTAGACGATCGGGAGGCTGTGCTGGGCCGCCGTGTAGATGGCCTGCACGGAGTACTGGAAGGAGCCGTCGCCGATCAGTCCGATCACCGGCCTTTCGACGCCCCTGTCACGGTCGCCGAGCGCGACGCCCACCGCCGCCGGAGTACCCCAGCCGATGCCTCCGCTGGCCGTGGCGAAGAACGATCCGGTCCGGTTGATGGGGAGCCACTCGATCTGCTGCGCCATCGTGGAGGTCGACTCGTTGACGATGACCGCGTCGGCCGGCCGGACCCTGCTCAGGGTGGCGTACACCTCCGGTGGGGTGAGCGGGGTGTTCGGCGCCTGCGGCAGCTCACGCGGGCGCGGCATCGGTTCCGGCGCGGTCCGCCCCGATCCCTCCGCGACCATGTCCACGAGCAGCTCGATCGCCGTCCTTGGATCGCCCAGCAGGCTGTCGCCCACGCGCGCCGCCGCGGCGACCGCCGGGTCTCCGGTGATCTGCAGGAGTTCGGTGCCTGCGGGGAGGTAGTCGCCGGGTACATAGGGGTAGTAGCGGAAGACCTCCGCGCCGATGACGATCACGAGGTCGTGCCCGGTGAGCCGGTCGCTGACGGTCTTCACCGATATGCCGAGCGGGCCGCCGAAGAGGGGTGGTCCTCGGGGAAGGAGGCGCGGTCCTGCAGCGGGGCGCCGTAGACGGCCGCCCGCAGCTTCTCCGCCAGGGCGACGGCCGCGTCCCAGCCGCCCGCGCGGTCCACCTCCGGTCCGAAGACCAGTGCGGGGCGACGGCTGGCGGAGATGCGGTCGGCGAAGGCGCGCAGGCGCTGCCCATCGCTGCGCGAAGGCGTCGGCCATCGCGATGGCCGACGCCTCCACGGAGCAGCCGTTCCTGCAGGATTTCCCCGACGACTTCACCTACGTCCTGGCCCTGCAGGATTGCCGAGATACGGGTCTCCGACGACCAGTTCCCGATGCTGCTGGCCGGAGGTGATGATCAGGGGCGTGTTGCCGTGGTAGGCCGCCACCAGGTGAAGCGTCCCCTGTCCGGCTTTACGCGGGTGCGGACGGTGAGCGACCGGGTCGCCCCCGACAGCGAGGCCGGGGTTACCGAAGACCGTGGTGAGTTTCAGGGTCCGCAGCAGGTCGTAGGTCACGCTGCGGACAGTGGACTTCTCAGACATGGTTACGACCGACTTTCCAGCTGGGGAGGCCGGACGCCGTCTTCGGCGCCGTGATGCCTTCTTCGACGTTGTGGGGAGACCTGACCAGGTGCGGACAATCTGATCCTGCTGGACACGGGTCTGCTCGTCGCGACGTGTGGTCCGTTCGGTGACGAGCTTGGGCGAGGCTGGTGGGCGCGTGTCAGGTGAGTCGGCGGAGGGTGTCGGGGGTGAGGTCGGCGAGCGTGGGGTAGCGGTCGACGGCCATGATCAGGTCTGCTCCCGGTGATGACACCGTCCTGATCACTCGGGGCGACGGGGACCACTTCTCCCTTCTCGTGGTCCCGCCGCACGCGACACCCGACGCCGCCCTTGCCGCGATGGCCAGGGCCCTCCGAGCCGACAACGTCACCCATGCCGCACAGATCCTCATCGCCACCGGCACCCATCAGGCACAGCCGATCCCACGGCGGACCCTCGGACCGGCGTGAAACGCCACGCTCTGGAGGTCCGGGCGCCCGTAGGGCCGTCTTTGCCGGGAGGCCCCCGACTTCAACGCGATCGAGGCGGTGCCGCCCTTCGGAGTGGATGCCCGGTAGTGGTGTCCGCTGATGTTCCGCCAGTGCCGTTAGGGTGCGCGATATGGCCCGTACTCGGCTGTACCGCGACGGCTCCCTGGTCGAGGAGGACTTCCCGGTCCGGGACATCTCCCAGCATCTGGCGGACCGGTCTTCGACCGTGTGGTTGGACCTGTACCGCCCGGACCGCGCCGAGTTCACGGCGGTCGGCGCGGAACTCGGCCTCCACGAGCTGGCTCTCGAGGACGCGCTGCACGAGGGACAGCGGGCGAAACTCGACAACTACCGTACCCATCACTTCCTCAGCGTCTACGCGGTCGCCGTCGACCCGGACGGCGCAGGACTGACGATGAGCGAGCTCGCGGTCATCCTCACGCCACAGGCGCTGATCACCGTCCGCAAGGACGCCGCGTTCGCCCTCGACGAGCTGGTCGCCCGCTGGGACCGTGCCCCGGCTCTGGCGGCACACGGGGTCGCCTTTCTGCTCCACGGCCTGCTCGACCATGTCGTCGACGGGCACTTCGCCGCGGTACGGCAGCTCGACGAACGTATCGAGGAACTGGACGATCTGCTCTTCGCCGAAGGCGGCCGGCAGATCCAGACCGTACAGCGCCGGTCCTACGCCCTGCGGAAATCACTGGTCCGGCTCCGTCGCGTGGTCCTGCCCATGCGGGAGGTCGTCAACGCCCTCATGCGCCCCGACCTCGACGTCGTCGACGCTCCCCTGCTGCCTTACTACCAAGATGTGTACGACCACGTGCTGCGTGCCAGCGAGTGGACGGAGTCGCTGCGCGACCTGGTGGCCTCGGTGATGGAGACCAACTTGTCGGTGCAGGCGAACCGGATGAACCTGATCATGAAGAAGGTGACGAGCTGGGCCGCGATCATCGCCGTGCCCACGGCGATCACTGGCTTCTACGGACAGAACCTTCCCTACCCCGGCTTCGGACACCAGTCGGGATTCATCGTTTCCAGCGCCGTCATCGTCGCTTTCTCTCTGACGCTGTACTTCGCTTTCAAGCACTGGGACTGGCTCTGACCACACCTACGGCTGTCTCACATGCCGATGATCAGGCGGCTGACGTCGCCGGTCTCTGCCGGTACCGCTGCGGACGTCACGCAGGCACCGCCCTCGTACTCCCAAGCCTCGTCCGCACCGAGTGGCCGGTCGGCCATGGAGACCGCGTGCGCGGCCAGGTCCGCGGCGATGAGTGCGCTCGCGGTCAGCGGTGGGCCGTCGTAGTCGGATGCGGCCGCCATCAGGCGGGCGGCCGACTGCGCGCCGGTCTCGGGTGGGATGACGAGCAGATCCCAGCGTCCGGTGCCGTAGGAGAGCAGCAACAGCTTGTGCGGGTCGATCTCCGGCGTGAACCAGCCGACCTTCACGACATGACCGTCGACGGGCACCTTGTGCGGGATGACAGGCCAGTGCTCGGGGTTGACGGCGATACGGGTGATGCGGCCCCAGACGGGGTCCAGCGCGTCGGTCAGTGCGGGTAGTTCGCGCAGCAGGTCGCGCGAGCGCGGCCACCAGGCGCCGTCCAGGAGCCCACGGGAGGGGCCGTCCGCCTTCAGTACGAGGCGGGCGGGAGGGGTTGCTACGGGGGCGGGCCGCGGCAGGGTCGCTTCGAAGGTCGCGGTCATGGTGCGGACCCGTCTCCGGGCCGCCCCTGGGGTTACGGCCCGGGTTTCATCTCTCACCGAGAACGACCCGGCGTGGAAGCCGGTGTGCGAAATACCCTCGGTGTCTTCACCGTACTCCTTCCGCCACTCGCCGCGGTGGCCGTCGTACCGGCAGGAGTGGGCCGAGGGCAACCAGGGGCCGGCGCAGGTGATCAGACCGGTCCGGCCGCACAAGCCGAGCGCGCCAGGGGCGGCCCCCGCCGGTCCCCACCAGAGCGGCCTGACGGCCCCGCCGCCCACGGCCTGCCACACGGCAAGGTCAACGGTGTGACTGGCCGCCGAGTCACTTCGTCGTCCGCGGAGCTGTTCATGATCGGCCGCCCGGTCAACCCATCATCGGGCGGCGGCCGGTGACTCGGCGCTACCGCACCACTCGGATGTGCCGGAGCGGCTGTCCCGAGCGGCAGGAGTAGGCTGAAAACGTCGAGGGCACGTCGTACGCCGGTGTCCGGTCCGGTCTCGTCCTCGTCGCACGACAGATGTGGGCCGCTCAGGTCCGGGCCAGGTTCCGCCCTATGACATCCGAAGCCCCGCACCGCGCACCCCGTCCCGAAGCCGAGCACGAGCCGAGCGAGCAGGACCGGGTGGAGGTCCGCCTGGTCTCCGCGGACCCCGAAGCGGCCCGACGCGTCGCGGACGCGCTCCGGCTGCTGTTCGCCGGTGATGAACAGCGCAGCTATCCCGGCCCCTCGGGAACCGGGACGCGGCTGCACCTCACACTGGACGCCTCGCGTGCCGCCGGTCCGCTCGGCTCCTGGCTCGACTCCAGCAGACCGCCCGCCGATCGCACCCACCAGGGCGAGACCGCCTGACGGCCCCGCCGCCCACTCCCCACGTCCTCACCAGCCCAAGCCCCTGTAGCTCCCGTATCCACCGTCCGTGCGACTCGCATCCGCTCTCAGCGATGCCGTTACGCACCCACGCCGAAGCGGCGCAGCCCAAGACCCCGGCCGCACTGTCGTCACCGAGGTCGAGGACCGCGCATGTCTCTCCGTATTCTCCGCTCCCCGTCCGCCGTCCCGCCGGAAGGCGCCCCGCCGTCCCCGGAGTACGACGGGAGCGCAGCCTTCCCGCGCGAGGGAACGGCTGCCGAGCGCACCGGTACCCAGCGGCTGTCCCTGGCGATCTCGGCGTTGATCGTCCTTCTCCCGTTCCTGGCACTCGGTCCGGCCGTCCGGCTGCTGTGGGGGCGCCTGATCCATCCCGTCGATGTCCTGCTCACCGCGGTGCTCTGCACGGTCACGGGCCTCGGCGTCACGGTCGGCTTCCACCGTGGTCCGACCCACGGCAGCTACCGGGCCGTACGGCCGCTGCGCCCCGCGCTCGCGGTGGCCGGGTCCATGAGCTTCCAAGGGGACGTGATCGGCTGGGTCGCCATCCATCGCCGCCATCATGCCCTCACCGACCGGCCGGGCGATCCTCACTCCCCGTATCGCTACGGCACCTCCGTATGCGGCCGGTTGCGGGGACTCGTGGATGCCCACGTCGGCTGGTCGTTCCGCAACGACCGCACGTCCGCGACGCTTTCCCGCGCTCGGCTTCGCTCGCGCGGGGGGACCCCCATCGCTGGCCACGGGCCACAGGTCGGTGGCGCGGTCGAGACGACGGGTACCCAACGGGCGCTCACCGGTCACATGGCAGAGAGAGTGCACGCTCCACGTCACGTGGTGGAGCAGGGCGATGGGGCAAGTCCCGCCCACAGCAGGGCGGTCAGGGCGGACAACCTGCACCACGCCGACCCCGCCTGCGCCCGGCACGGCGTCGACCGCGGCCGGCTCGATCCGTCCGCCCGCCTTGATCCGCTTCTTCGAACGCCTCGGCCGGGTCAGGGACGTGCGCTGGCCCACCCCGGACCGTATCGCCGCCCGCCGCGTGTGAATCCGAACGGCCGCATCCCCTTCAGGAGTTCCCATGACACTCGCCCCACCGCCCCCGCTCTCCTCGACGTCCGCCGTCCGCCTGCGCCTGGTGCCCCAGCCGGCACAGGGCCACATGGCCCGGCGCATCGACGGCGCCTGGTGGCCCCGGTCGCCCGACCTGGCGTCCGAACTGCCCGGGCTGCTGGGCGTCCTGCCGCACGGCTGGGGACAGGTCACCAGCGTCCTCGTGGATGAGGCCGTATGGTCCCCGTTTTCGGGCCGGCTGCTCGTCGCCAACCAGGTCGTACGCCTGCGCCGGACGACCACCCAGCGCTCCCCGTCCACCGTCTGCCTGCTGGCGCCCGGCCGTGGCCGGTGGGACCTGCTGGTGGTGCCGCCCTCCGCCACGGACGCGGAGGCCGAGCGGCTCATGGAGAGTATGGCCGCCGTCGTGCGGGACGGAGTGGACTTGGGAGTCGCAGTCCGTTGACGGTGGCCTTCGGACCACCCCCGGGTGCGGGCCCGGGGGTGTCGTCACGGGACCCGGCCGGGGAGGCTCCACGTGCCCGGCCCTGGACCGGCCGCGCCACCCGGACGGGGAGTCCGCTCGGACCGTCGACGGAGTACGCTGGTGTTACCGAGGGTATTTCGTGCACCGGCTTCCGGTCGTTGTCACTTTCGGCGATTTGATCACGCCGGGCCGGTTCCGGTCTGCCCGGAGCAGGGTTCGCGTCATGACTGCGACCATTTCCCCCACGCCGATCCCCGGGAGTCCGGCCTTCTCTACGTCACTCCGGATCCCTTCCGCTCCTCCCGGTTCCTCGCCGACGGCCGTGCTCGATCCGCTGTCGGGGCTGATCACCGGGGGCCTGACTAACCGCCCGTACTGGCCGGCCGGCCTGGGGGCGGTGCTCTTCGGCGGCCAGATGCAGCCGACGCCCGTCTCGGCCCTCTGGCTGATGGCCGCCGGCAGAGACTGCCTGCGCACCTCGCACGTGAACCGGCTGATGGTGGAGGCGGCGCTTCTGCGCACGATGTCGGAGACCGACTCGGCCGTTCAGGCTGCCTGGGACTCCGAGGAAGACCACGAAGTCCGCGATCCCGCGGCGCGCCCGCAGATCCCGGCGGTGTCCGCTCCGCCGACGGCGAGGTGAGGGCCGTACGCACTCCAGCGGCCACCGGGGCCACGGTCGGCGGAGCCCGGACCGGCGTACCGCAGAGTGCTCCCGGCTGAGCCGGGACCGACACACCAGAGAAAAGCAGCCCGAGACCCCGGCCGCACCGCAGACGACAGGCCGGGGTCTCCCGTGCCGTGTGCTTCCCGGACCGCTCGGGTCCGGGACCGTCATCGACGTAAGGAAAGTGACAACCATGGGTGTTCTGATCGCCGTGCTGGCGGTGTGCGCCGTGGCCGGGCTGGTACTGCTCGCCCTGAGCGTGCGCAACGTCCAGCAGTACGAGAAGGGCGTCGTGTTCCGTTTCGGGCGGCTGCTGCCGGACATCCGCGGGCCGGGCCTGCGGGTCATCCGGCCGATCGGGGACCGGATGAGGAAGGTGTCCGTCCAGACCGAGGTCCTCGGCATCCCGCCGCAAGGATCCATCACCGCCGACAACGTGACGCTCACCGTCGACGCGGTCGTCTACTTCAAGGTCATCGACCCAGTCAAGGCCCTGGTGAACGTGCGCAACTATCCTGCCGCCGTCTCCCAGATCGCGCAGACGTCGCTCCGCTCGGTCATCGGCAGGGCCGACCTGGACACGCTGCTCTCCGACCGCGACCACATCAACGCGGAACTCAAGAAGGTGATGGACGCCCCCACCGAGGAGCCCTGGGGACTGCGCATCGAACGCGTCGAGATCAAGGACATAGCCCTTCCGGAGTCGATGATGCGCTCGATGTCGAAGCAGGCCGAGGCCGAGCGGGAACGCCGCGCGCGGGTCATCGCGGCCGACGGAGAGTTCCAGGCGTCCCAGCGGCTGACCGACGCCGCCGCGACGATGGCCGACACCCCCGGAGCACTCCAACTGCGCCTGCTGCAGACCGTGGTGGACGTCTCCGCCGAGAAGAACAGCACCCTCGTGATGCCGTTCCCCGTGGAGATGCTCCGCTTCTTCGACCACCAGAGCAGGGAAACCGACGGCGAGTCGGCCGGACGGCGCGTGCACCGGATCACCAGGCGCCCCGCGCTGTCCACCAGCGCCGTGATCCCCGAGCCCGCCACCCCCGCACCGGCCCTCGCACCGTCGGTCTCCCTGCCCGGGGAGCGGGCCGGCAGCCGTGCGGAGGTCGCCCGGGAGCGGCGGGACAACTGGCCGACGCGCCGGGACGCCGAGGAATCACTGAGCGGTTGACCGTTCCGGGCCACCCGGGATGATGTGATCGTCTCCGTGGGGTGGTGCCGCTGACGGCCCTGGTGACAGCGTGTCACCGGGGTCGCAGCGGTCCGGGGTGGCTGAAGCGGCCGGCACGCCGTTGGATGCGATGCCGGAGGGTGCGGTGGCGTACCGGTGGAAGCGCGGCCTGTGCGTCGGCCCGGGTGTAGAAGACATGCTTGGCGCCCTCGATCAGTACCAGGTAGAGCACGACCATCAGGGCCAGGGCGAGGACGAGTCCGAGCGGCAGTGACCGGAAGCCGAGTGGTCCCGCGAGCGGGGACATCGGCAGTGCGACACCGACGGCGACGACACCTATGGCGCTGACCAGCAGGGGGCGGCTGGGCCGGCTGCGGTAGAACGGCACCCGGCGCGTGCGGATGGCGAAGACGACCAGCGCCTGCGTGGCGAGGGACTCCACGAACCAACCGGAGCGGAACAGCTCGGCGCCGGTGTGAAAGATCTCGATCATGACCGCGAAGGTGAGGAAGTCGAAGAGGGAGCTGACGGGCCCGAAGAAGAGCATGAAGCGACGGATGAAGGCGATGTCCCAGTGCGAGGGCGCGTGCAGCTGCTCCGGGTCGACGTGGTCGGTGGGGATGGTCAACTGCCCCGCGTCGTAAAGGAGGTTGTTGAGCAGGATCTGCGAGGGCAGCATCGGCAGGAACGGCAGCACCAGGGAGGCTCCGGCCGCGCTGAACATGTTGCCGAAGTTGCTGGAGGTGCCCATCAGGACGTACTTGATGGTGTTGGCGAAGATCCGGCGGCCCTCGGTGACCCCGTCGGCGAGAACCCCCAGGTCCTTCTCCAGGAGCAGGACGTCGGCCGCGTCCTTGGCCACGTCGGTCGCGGTGTCCACGGACAGCCCCACGTCGGCGGCGTGCAGGGCCAGCGCGTCGTTGACGCCGTCGCCCAGGAACCCGATGTCCCGGCCCCGGCGCCGCAGCGCCCGTACGACTCGGGCCTTGTCCTGGGGCGAGACGCGGGCGAAGACGGTGGTGGTCTCGGCCACCCTCGTCAGCTGGTCGTCGTCCAGCTCCCCGATGTCCTGGCCGGTGAGGGCGCGGCCGGGCGGCAGGCCGAGGTCGGCGCAGACCTTCTGGGCGACGAGCGCGTTGTCGCCCGTACAGATCTTGACGGTGATGCCGAGGCCGGCGAGGCGGCGCAGCGAGGCGGCGGCACCGGCCTTGGGCGGATCGAGGAAGACCAGGAAGCCTGCCAGACGCAGCCGGTACTCGTCGGCGGCCGTGAGGGACGTCTGCCCATCAGCGGCCCGGGTGGCCACGGCGACCACCCGGCTGCCCGCCGCGAAGTGCTCCTGGAGCACCGCCGCGGCCGCCTCCGGTACGTCACCGCAGCGGGCCAGGACCGCCTCGGGCGCACCCTTGGCGACGAGCAGGCGGCTGCCGTCCGCACGCTCGACGAGCGCGGAGCCCAGCTGTCGGTCGTGGTCGAAGGGCAGCAGCGCGAGCCGGTGGTGTCCGGCCGGGGGTGTAGCCGTCGCCTGCCACAGCGCGCTGTCCAGCGCGTTGCCGCCCACGTGGTCGAGGTCGCCCTCGGTGGCCAGCAGGCCCAGCTCCAGCACCGTGTCGGAGGGTGTACCGGCCGGGTCGAGGGCCGCCTCGAAACGGATGCGGCCCTCGGTGAGCGTGCCGGTCTTGTCGGTGACCAGGACGTCCATGTCGCCCAGGTCCTCGATGCACACCAGCCGTTTGACGAGGACCTTGCGCCGCGCCAGCTGCCGTGAGCCGGTGGCCAGGCTCGTGCTCACCACGGCGGGCAGCAGCTGCGGGGTGATGCCCACCGCGATGGCCAGCGAGAAGAGCAGGGCGTCGAGCAGCGGGCGGTGGAGCAGGAGGTTGATGACGAAGATTCCGGTGGTGAGGGCGGCGGCGACTTTGAGGAGGAGCATGGAGAAGCGGCGCAGCCCGGCCTGGAAGTCGGTCTCCGGCTGCCGTTCTCCCAGCCCCAGCGCGATCCGCCCGACCTCGGCACAGCCACCGGTGGCGACGACCACTCCGGTGGCGCTGCCCCGTGCACCACGGTCCCCATCAGCGCGCAGGAGGTCAGCTCGGCCAGTGCCGCCCCCGTGGCGACCGGTTCCGGGTCCTTGTCGGCGGGGGCGGACTCCCCGGTGAGGACGCTCTCGTCGCAGGCGAACGCGGTGCACTCCAGCAGGCGCAGGTCCGCGGGCACCACCTGCCCCAGCGTCAGACGCACGACATCGCCCGGCACCAGCTCGGTCACGTCGACCTCGGTGGCCGGGCCGTCCCGGACCACGACGGCCGTGTGCCGCACCCGCGAGTGCAGGGCCTGTGCCGCCTTCTCCGCCCGGTACTCGTTGACGAAACCCAGCGCCACGCTCAGCACCAGAATCCCCGCGATGATGACCGCGCCGGTCCGCTCGCCGAAGAAGAACGAGACCCCGGCCGTCACCGCCAGCAGGATCAGCAGGGCGCTGCGCAGCTGCCGCCCGAGGACCGCCAGAACGCGGACGTGGTGCGTGCGAACGGCGTCCGGCCCGAAGGCCGCGAGCCGCTCGGCCGCCTCACCCCCCGACAGGCCGTCGGGGCTGCTCGCGAGCGCGGCCAGCACGGCCTCCGCGTCCTCGGCGGCGGCGTCCCCCACCCGCAGCTCCGCCGTACGGGTGGTCACCGACTCCGTGGTCACTGACTCCAGGTCCATTCGGCGACCTCGGGCAGGTCCGCCCCATGGGCGCGGATCCAGTCGTGATGGCGGTAACGGACGTCGACCATCCGCTGCCTCAGCTCGGCCGCGCGGACCGCGAGACCGGGCACCCGGTCGATGACGTCCACGACCAGCCGGTACCGGTCGAGGTCGTTGCGTACGACCATGTCGAACGGGGTCGTCGTGGTGCCCTCCTCCTTGTAGCCGCGTACGTGCAGGTGCGGGTGGTTGGCGCGGCGGTAGGCGAGCCGGTGGATGAGCCACGGATAGCCGTGGTAGGCGAAGACGACGGGCTTGTCGGGGGTGAACAGCGCGTCGTACTCGCTGTCGGGCATCCCGTGCGGATGTTCCTCCGCGGGCAGGAGCCGGGCGATGTCGACGACGTTGACCACGCGTACCGCGAGTTCGGGCAGGTGGCGGCGGAGCAGTGAGGCCGCGGCCAGCACTTCGAGGGTGGGTACGTCGCCCGCGCAGGCGAGCACCACGTCGGGCTCGCCGGGCTCGGACTCGGTGCCGGCCCAGTCCCAGATGCCGGCGCCGCGGGCACAGTGCGCGCGGGCGGCTTCGAGGCCGAGCCAGTCGAAGCAGGGCTGCTTGCCCGCGACCACGACGTTGACGTAGTCGCGGCTGCGCAGCACGTGATCCGCGACGCACAGCAGGGTGTTGGCGTCCGGCGGATAGTAGACCCGCACGACCTCGGGCGACTTGTTCAGTACGTGGTCGACGAAACCGGGGTCCTGATGTGAGAAGCCGTTGCTGTCCTGGCGCCACACGTGCGAGGTCAGCAGGTAGTTGAGGGAGGCGATGGGCCGGCGCCAGGGGAGCCGGCGGGCGACGCGCAGCCACTTGATGTGCTGGTTCGCCATGGAGTCGACGATGTGGACGAAAGCCTCGTAGCAGGAGAACAGGCCATGCCGGCCGGTCAGGAGATAGCCCTCCAGCCAGCCCTGACAGGTGTTCGGAGAGGATCTCCACCACCCGGCCACCGCGCTCCAGGTGCTCGTCCGTGGGCAGGACCTGGGCCTCCCACGCCTTGCCGCTCGCCTCGTAGACGGCCTGAAGGCGGTTGGAGGCCGTCTCGTCCGGCCCGACCAGCCGGAAGTCGCGCCGCTCGCCCGTGTCGGCCATCACCTGCGCCAGCAGGTCGCCGAGGACGCGGGTCGGCTCGTGCGCCGTCACGCCGGGCTTGTCGACCGGGACGGCGAACCGCTCCAGGGACGGCATGGGCAGGTCGTGCAGCAGCAGGCCGCCGTTGGTGTGCGGGCTGGCGCCCAGGCGGTGTGCACCGTCGGGGACGCAGACGAGGACCTGTTCCCGGGGGCGTCCATGCTCGTCGAAGAGTTCCTCGGGCCGGTACGAGCGCAGCCACCGCTCCAACTGCCGCAGGTGGTCCGGGTTCTCGCGTACGGCCCGCAGCGGCACCTGGTGCGCTCGCCAGGTGCCCTCCACCGGGAAGCCGTCGACCTCGGCCGGCCCGGTCCAGCCCTTGGGTGTGCGTAGCACGATCACCGGCCAGCGTGGGCGTTCGGTGATGACGGAACCGGTGCGGGCGGCGTGCTGGAAGGCGGCGATACGGTCCAGGGACTCGTCCATGGCGCGAGCCATCGTCTGGTGGACGGCGTGAGGGTCGTCCCCGGTGACATGGAGGGGCTCGTGGCCGTATCCCCTGAGCAGGGCGTCGAGTTCGGGCTCCGGTATCCGGGCCAGGACCGTCGGGTTGGCGATCTTGTAGCCGTTGAGGTGCAGGATCGGCAGGACGGCACCGTCCCGTACCGGGTCGAGGAACTTGTTCGAGTGCCAGGAGGCGGCCAGTGGGCCCGTCTCGGCCTCACCGTCGCCGATCACGCAGGCCACCAGGAGCCCCGGATTGTCGAACGCGGCCCCGTAGGCGTGCGAGAGCGAGTAACCCAGCTCGCCGCCCTCGTGGATCGATCCGGGGGTCTCGGGTGCGACATGACTGGGGATGCCGCCCGGGAAGGAGAACTGCCGGAAGAGGCGGGTCATGCCGGCCGCGTCCCGCGTGATGTCCGGGTACGTCTCGGTGTAGGTGCCCTCCAGCCAGGAGTTCGCCACCACGGCCGGCCCGCCGTGACCGGGCCCCCAGACACAGATCGCGTCCAGGTTCCTCGCCTTGACGACCCTGTTGAGGTGGGTGTGGACGAGGTTCAGGCCCGGTGAGGTGCCCCAGTGCCCGAGCAGTCGCGGCTTGACGTGCTCAGGCGCCAATGGCTCGGTCAGCAGAGGGTTGGCCATGAGGTAGATCTGCCCGACGGCCAGGTAGTTCGCCGCCCGCCAATGGGCGTCCAGAGCGCTCAGCTCCTCCTGGTCGAGGCGGTCGGGCGTGCCCGGAGTGTCGAGGGTGATCCCGGTAGGGGGGCCGAGTGGCATGACGAACCCTTCTCGCAGGGGATGATCAGGAATTTCCCGGACTGAGATCGGGGAGGTGCTCGGTTTCGTCGATGAAGGCGCGGGCGACGTCCGCCAGGCGGCGGTTGTGGGCGCGGGCGTAGGCGCGCAGCGCCGTGAAGGCCCGTTCCATGTCCGTGTGGCGGCGTTCGGCGAGCTTCCCCTTGGCCTGTTCGATCAGGACGCGGCTGTTGAGGGCGGTCTGCAGCTGTTCGTTGAGGAGGGTGCTGCGCTCGGTGGTGCGTTGTTGCAGCAGGCTGATGGTGGCGACGTCGGCGAGGGCCTGTGCGAAGGGGGTGGCGGCGGGGCTGATGGGCCCCGGGGTGGTGTGGAAGAGGTTGAGGGCGCCGACGGCCTCGTCGCGCAGGCGCATGGGCAGCGCCTGGACGGCGGTGAAGCCGAGGCGCTGCGCCTGGGCGGTGAACAGAGGCCAGCGCGCCGCTTCGTCGCGCAGGTCGGGAACGGAGACGGTGGTCCCGGTGTGGAAGCAGTCCAGGCAGGGGCCTTCGTGGTTCTGGAGCTGGAAGAGTTCGAGGAGGCGCACCCGTTCGTCGGAAGCGGCCATGACGCGCAGCACTCCGTCGCGGTCGGCGAGCAGGACGCCCGCCGCACTCGCGTCGAGCAGATCGACGCAGCGGTCGGTGAGCAGGCGCAGGAAGTCCATGAGGTCGAAGTCGGCGACGAGACTGTCCGCCAGCTCGACGAACGTCCGGGCCATCAGCTGTTCCTTCATCGTGCACACCTCTGTTTGTGGGGCGTGAGCATCAGGGCTCCTCGTCGGGCGGTCGCACATCCGGCGGTTGCGTATCGGCGGGACGCGCATCCGGCGGTCTCACGTCGGACGGTGTCGTCTCCGGGGGGAAGCGGAGCCGGTGGGCGACCACGTCGGCGGCGACCGCCGAGATCCGTGTCCCCCGGGCGTACGCGTGGGCGCGCAGCCGGATGAAGGCTTCCTCGACGCCGACGCCGAGCTGGACCATGAGGATGCCGGTGGCCTGGTCGATCTCGGCCCGGTAACCGCCCAGGTCGTCGAAGGGCGCGGCGTCCGGCCGGTCCGTGCCGCTCACGTCGGTGCCGCTCACGTCGGTGCCGGACGCGCCGGTGTCGGACGGGGCGCCCGTCTCGCTGATCCCGGCGTCGAGCAGAAGCAACGTGGCGGTGTCGGCGAAGGCCATCGCGTCGGCCACCTCGTCCGCGTCCAGCTCGACCGAGCTGCTGGAGTACAGGTCGAGTACGCCGGGACTGATGGCACCGATCTGGAGGGGGAAAGCGAAGACCGCCCTGGCTCCGGCTTCCAGAGCCGCGTCGGCGAACACCATCCAATGCCGCTGGAGTTCAGCGGCCAACAAGTCGGTGCAGAGGACCGAGGAGCCGAGGACAAAGGCATCCACGCACGGCCCCTCGCCCAGTGTGAGCTGGAGTTCTTCCAGCTGCTGACTGACGGAGTCGGTGCTGCACAGCGGATGACTCGCCCGGTCGCGGGACATCGCGGACACCCCGGCCCCGCCGACCGGCAGCGCCGCCACCGCCGCCGTACACACGTCGAGGAGGCCGACCCGGTGGCCGCGCAGGGCCGCCTGCTCGGCCACGAGAGCCTGGATCCGCGCCGACCGGCTGCCGGGGATCACGGTGACCACGGGATCAAGGAGGGAGTCAGCGCCAGGAACACGGGACCGTCGGCCGGCCCGCGGACGTTTCCGACGCCTTTCCCGCGCCAGGAGCGCCGGGAGGCCACGATCGGCTCGTCGGCCCGGTCCGCCAAGGCGACACCGAGTGATGCCTGGCGCTCGGAGAGGAGCGGTTCCCGCAACCGTCGGGCCACATCCCGGTGCCGCTCGTGCGGGTGAACCAGGAGCCCCGCGAAGCCGGCGCCGGCGCCGGTGATCCGGCCGGCGGCGGGCGGGAGCCCTCCGCCGAATCCCGGCCCCCCGAAGCCGTCACCGCGTACGGCACGGGGGGCCGGGGCCGCGTGGGGGAGCCGCCGGTGCCGCCACCCCGGGGAAGATCCGAACCCGCAGCCCTCCAGGGCCGCGGCCTCCGAGACCACCACGGAGAATCCGGGCTGCCGTACGGCGACGGCGAGGCGTCCTGGACGGACTTCCGGGCTCGGCTCGCGCGCATCTTCGCCGGACGCCGCCGCACGGGACTCCGCGATGAACCCGCAAGATCCCCGCGGGAACAGGCGGGCTGCCGGCGGCTGAGCCGGCGCGGGCACATCGCTTCCACGGCGGGCTGTTCGCGACCGCCTCCGCTCCACGGCTGACCGCGGGCCGGAGAGATGATCATGGCGCCTCCGCCCGCTGGAAGGGACGAGGGCGGCGCGAGCGGACGCGAGCCCCGCAGGCGGATGGACAGCCGCAGAGTAAGGCATGACACCTCTGTTCCAGCCGTTCAGGTGTTCTCGGGACCGCTACCGGGCACCGCCCGCGAGGCGCGGTGCTTCGTACCCGGCGGGGTGCGACCGAGGTCGGGGCGTACCAGGACGTGAGTGAGTCACCAGGCCGGGGTTCCGCGCTCCTGGATTCGGTGCCCGACAGGGAACTCCTCGAAGATGCGACGGGTCCGGACGAGAATCCGCTCCCGTGGCATCGTGGTCAGCAGGCCGTGCGTCCACCGAGGTCCTGGGCGTCCGTTCATCAGCATAGTCCCCGGCCCTTCGCCGCGGTGGATCCGAACGGGCCGGAATCTGACAACCGGGCGGCTGCGGAAGAGCGTGGGAGAAATCCGGGGGCGAGCCGATTTCGACCTCTGGTCCAGACAGAGGGTCCGGGCAGGGCGCCGGCTGTCGCCCAGGCGGTGGGGAGGCCGCCGGGTTCGATCAGGCTCACCGCGATGGTGACAGAGGCGAGCTCGAAGAACAGGCCTCGGCGATGCCCTCGACGGCGGACTTGCTCGCGGAGTACGCGGCGGGACAAGGGCGCACGGCGAAGCCCGCCACGGACGATATGAAGATCAGCTGCCCTCGTCGTGCGGCGCGTAGGGCGGGGAGGCGACTTGGTCACCCGGGACGTGCCGAGCGCGTTGGTCTCCATCTGCCAGCGAAAACCCACGTCACTGGTGACCTCCAGCGGCCCCGCCACCTTGACGCCGACCTGGACGGCCTGCTGTCGAAGACGGTCGGCGTCCCGGGCGTTACGGTCAGTGGCCACCACCTCCCCACCCGACGTGGTCCGGGATAACGAAGGAGCTGTGGGCACTGCCATTCGCTGGCTGCTGCACCGGCCGCGCTCAGCGGTCGCGCCCGGGCCCGCGCCAAAACGGCGACGGTCCGGTGCACAGCGCCCGGATGTTCAAACTCGCCGAGGATTCCGCGGTCAAGGCTCGCACCCAGGCGATCAATCAGCTCAAGGCCGTTCTGGTCATAGCCGACCCGGCCCTGCGGGAACGGCTGTCCAGTCTGGGCAACCGCGGGCTGTTCCGCACCTGCGCGGGCCTCAGCCCGCGCGACGGCGAGGGAGATGAGGACGCCGTGGCCCAGGCCACCCGCATCACCCTGAGCCTGCTGGCCCAGCGCATCGCTTTGATCCCCGCACCCAGGCGTACTGCGAACGCCGCACCCAGCAGGGCAAGACCCGAACACCCTGCAATACCGCTTTGACGGGCCAGAACAGCCCCCGTCCTGATCCTGGGTCCCTCACTGGGTACCACATGGCACAGGTCGTAGGTCCGCAGGCTGTTCATGATCGCGGAAGCTGCGACCTGTTCCGCCTGATGGACGCTGCCGACCGATATCGTCCGCCCCCTGCAGGCCCGCGAGGTGCAGGTGGACCGCGAGATGCTCGCCCTCGGGTACGCGGGCGTGTACTCCGGGTTCCTCCAGCACGCCGTTGCCGCGGCACGCCGTCACGGCCTGGACACCCGGGCGATCCCTATCGAAACCGGCCGGCGCAGGATGGTCGGCGGCCAGGCGGGCATGATCACGGACATTGCGCTCGACCTCGCGGCGGCCGGTTGCGTCGACTGACGCGAGTGATCGGTGCGGTGGCTGTGGTGGCCCGGCGGGGCCGGTGCCACCGCTGTCCACGTCAGAGGACGGACGGCGTTGTCAGCGGCTCGTGTCGGCGTCACCTTCGTCATTCGGAGGGTCTCCCTGTCTCCTGCCGCCCGGAGGGGAGCGGTCCCCGTGCTCTTCCAGCAGTTCGAGGAGCGCGGCATCCGCTCTCCTCTGATCTTCCTTCGTCAGCTCGACCGGTGCGTTGTTGTAGACGGTGTAGCGACCTGGATCGATGATGTTGGCGGCCCTCAAGCTGAACGTCAGCAGGGGCCGCCAACCCTTGCGGTGGCCGACCCGCACCTGTATCTGGGCCTTGTAGTCACGGGCCTCCGGGAGGAATCCGGAAAACGGTGCCTCGAACTCGAGGAAGAGCTGTTGCGCTTCTCTGCCGGGGACGACGAACCCGGCGGGCAGCTTCGCCTCCTCGTCCGGCCCCGGTTGGAGCCGGGACGCGGAGGACACCCACAGGAGTGGCAGATGAGAGGCGGGCTCATCGGGGAAGGTCAGGATGAGGTCCTGCACGACGATCGGTTTGGGACCGGTGTTGTGCAGGACGAGAGGCAGTCGTAGGCGTGCCGTGGAACCGTGGACGATGGCCGCGAAGGAATGAGGTTCCCACGCCTGCAGGCGTCCCTGTCGGGCGTTGAGCCACCAGAACGACGCGACGGTGAAGAGCAGTGCGCAGACTGACACCACACTGGCGCCGGTAAGAGATGAGGACGCGATCTGATCCGCCGCGACCATCAGCGGAAGCACAGAGTCAGTCTGCCAGCCCCGCCGTGGGCTCGCTAACAGGACGAGTGGCCGCCAACAGTCTCCCGGAACGGGTCAGAGGCCGGCGAGGAGTACGAGATACCAGGCGACCAGGCCCGCGCATGTCACCGAGGGGAGGAGCTTGGTCAGCCCGTCGCCCTTGCGGACGTGCGTCGTCACGGCACCGGCGAGCAGCATCAGCAGCCCGATACCGGCCAGCCCGCCGCACAGCGGTACGACCGGGCCGAGGGCCACGCCGATGGCGCCCGCCAGCTCCAGCCCGCCGATGACCCGGTAGGCCGCAGTGGTGAAGCCGGCGTGGGCGGCCAGCTCGGGCATCGGACCCAGGGCCAGGATCTTGGCCGCGCCCAGCAGGGCGAAGATCAACGCGATGAGACAGAGCGAGGCGGACAGGATCACGAGACGCCTTCGGGGGTGTGCGGACGACGGGCCTGGCGGCGTTCGGCTCCCAGGCCGGCGAAGTGGGCGATCAGGTCGGGGTTGTCGACCGCGGAGGGGTTGAGGACCTGCTCGGCGGGTGCGCCCTGGAGGAGGCGCTTGACCGGGACCTCGAGCTTCTTGCCGGTCTTCGTGTGCGGGATGGCCGGTACGGCGAGGATCTCGTCGGGGACATGGCGGGGTGAGGCGCCGGTACGGATCGCGTCACGGATCTTCTCGCACAGGGACTCGTCCAGACCGACCCCGTCGGCGAGGACCACGAAGAGCGGCATCCAGTAAGCGCCGTCGGGTTCTTCCGCGCCGATGACGAGGGCTTCGGTGATCTCGGGGAGGCGTTCGACGATGTCGTGGATGTCGGCGCTGCCCAGGCGTACGCCGTTGCGGTTGAGCGTGGCGTCGGAGCGGCCGTGCACGATCACCGAGCCGTGGGAGGTGAGAGTGATCCAGTCCCCGTGCCGCCACACGCCCGGATAGGCGCTGAAGTAGGCGTCGCGGTAGCGACTGCCGTCAGGGTCGTTCCAGAAGTACAGCGGCATCGACGGCATGGGGCGGGTGACGACCAGTTCACCGACCTGGTCGACGACCGGCCGGCCCGCGCCGTCGTACGCCGCGAGCGCCACGCCGAGGTTGGGGGCCGACAGTTCACCCGCCCACACCGGGGTGGTGGGGGCGCTGCCGGCGAAGCCGGAGACGACGTCCGTGCCGCCGCTGGTGGAGGCGAGCTGGACGCCTGCGCCGACGTGGTCGCGGACCCAGGGGTAGGCGGAGGCCGGCAGGGCGGAGCCGGTGCTGCCGATGACGCGGATCGCCGACAGGTCGTGCACGGCGGGGTCGACGCCGAGCTTGGCCATGGCCAGCAGGTACTGGGGACTGGTGCCGAAGACGGTGACCTTGTGGCGGGCCGCCAGCTCCCACAGGACGTCCGGGCGCGCCACCGGCGCGGGGCTGCCGTCGTAGGTGCAGGTGGCGGCGCCGGTCAGCAGGGTGGCGACGACCAGGTTCCACATCATCCAGTGGGTGGTGGTGTACCACAGCAAGCGGTCTCCGACGCCCAGGTCGCAGTGCAGGCCGAGGATCTTGAGGTGTTCCAGCAGGACGCCTCCGTGGCCGTGGACGATGCCTTTGGGCAGCCCGGTGGTACCGGAGGAGAAGACGATCCACAGCGGGTGGTCGAACGGAACCGGGGTGATGGCGAGGTACTCGGTGCGGCCGGCCGCGTCCTCCCAGGGAACCGTCAGCCTCGCGACCCGGGTCGCGGGCCACGCAAGGCCCAAGTGGTCCACGAGAATCGTGGCCTTGAGCGTGGGCAGGGCGGCGGCCAGGTCGAGGGAGGCTGCGCGGCGGTCGTGCGCGGTGCCGTTGAAGAGGTAGCCGTCCGCCGTGATGAGCACCGTGGGTTCGAGCTGGGCGAAGCGGTCGGCTGCGGCCTGGGGTGCGTAGTCCTGGCCGCACACCGACCACACCGCGCCCAGGCTGGCGGTGGCGAGGAAAGCGATGACGGCGTGGGGGGTGTTGGGCAGGTAGCCGACCACTCTGTCGCCCTGTCCGACGCCCAGGTCTCGCAGGGTGGCTGCGACGGAGGCGACCTGGGCGCGCAGCTGTCGGCCTGTGATCTCGTAGCCGGAGCCGGTCTCGTCCAGCGCGGTGATCGCGGGGGCGTCCGGGTGCAGGTTGCGCAGCGCGTGGTGGGCGTAGTTGAGGGTGGCGCCGGGGAACCAGCGGGCGCCGGGCATGGCTTCCTCGGCCAGCACCCGCTCGTACGGAGTGGTGGCGTCGACGTCGAAGTACTCCCACACCGCCGCCCAGAATCCTTCCAGGTCGGTGACGGACCAGTGGTGCAGGGCCTGGTAGTCGGTCGGGTCCGGAACCCCTTTGGCGCCCTGGTGCCGGGCGGCCCAGCGGGCGAAGTCCGCGATGCGGCTGCCGGCGGCCGTTTTCGGGTCGGGTGGCAGGAACGGTGCCGGATGCGGCGTGGGATGAGGGATGGTCACGGTGCGGTGCTCCTCGGCAGGGAGACGGATCGGGCATCGGTGGTACGGCGGGCTGTGTGGAGCAGGGAGGCCCAGGCGGTGGGGTCCGGGAAGTGGCCGGATCCGGCGGGGACGCTGTCCATCACGACGCGGTCGGGGCGCAGCAGGACGGCGTCCGCTCGGCCGCGTGCCAGCCAGGCGGCGAGCGTGCCGTCGTCGTCCAGGTCATCGACGTGGATCGTCGGGGCGCCCAGTGCCGTGGTCACTGCCGTCATCTGCGCCGTGGCCGGTACGGCGGTCAGGACGACGAAGGCGTCCCGGACGACGTCATCCAGACGCACTCGCCTGCCGTCGTGCCGTATCCAGGGCTGCGGGCAGAAGGTGCCGGCCAGCGCGCGGCCAGCCAGCCTGGGCCGGCGCCGTACCAGCGGGCCGGCGGCCAGGGCGGGGCTGAGGTCACGGCTCACCGCCTCGGTCACGCCGGGGATGCGACAGACCGTGCTCACGACGGCCCGGCGAAAGGCCGCACCGCGGTCCTGTCCGCCGGTCATGGCCCAGCCGACGGCCACCGCCACGCGGATCACATGGCGGGCGTGCGGCTTGCGCTCGCGTTCGTAGGTGTCCAGCAGTTCCTCGGGCGCGCCCTGTCGGAGGACCCGGGCGAGTTTCCAGGTGAGGTTGTTGGCGTCGCGCAGGCCGGAGCACAGCCCCTGCCCGACGAAGGGCGGGGTCAGGTGGGCGGCGTCGCCCAGCAGGAAGACACGCCCCCTGCGCCACCGGTCGGCGAGACGGGCCTGGAAGGTGTACTGCGCCTGCCGTACCACCTCGAAGTCGTCACTCTGCGAGGCCGGCAGGTCCACCCAGGGGGCGACCAGCTCGCGCAGGCGCTCCCATCCGTCCGGGCCCTCCAGGTTCTGGTCGTCGGCCAGCCGGAACTCCCAGCGGTAGCGGTCCTCGCTGATGCGCATGAAGGTGGCCGGCCGGATGGGGCAGCAGATCTGCTCGGCGCCTTCCCAGGTGCGCACCGGGAGGCTGGTGCGCACGTCGATGACCCGCCAGCTCTCCTGGAAGTGCAGGTCCTCCCAGGCGGCGCCGATGGCGTCACGAGTGAGGCTGCCCGCCCCGTCGCAGCCGAGGACGGCATCGGCCCACAGGTGTTCCTCCTCGTCACTGCCGCCGCGCCGGAAGGTGACCCGGACGGGACCCGCCGGATCGTCGGGTGCGTCGGTGCTCGGAGTGTCGGACTCGGTGACGGACACGACCTCCACCCCGCTCCACAACTCGCACTCCGGGCGGCGCGCTAGGGCGCCTCGCAGCAGACGTTCCAGCTCGGGCTGGTTGAACATACTCAGCTGCGGGAAGCCGTGGAGTCCGTGCATGGACCGCGGGAACTCGCTGATCACGCGGCGCCGGGCGTCCAGCAGCCGTAGCCCGGGCGCCGGCCGGGCGATGGCGGCGAACTCCTCGTGGACGCCGACGCTCTGCAGGATCCGGCGAACCTCGTCGTCCACGACGACGGCGCGCGGCAGGGGGTAAATGTCCCGGTGGCGTTCGAGGAGCAGGCTGGGCACTCCGTGCCGGGCGAGCAGGAGCGCGGCCGTGACTCCGACGGGTCCCGCACCGATGATCACCACCGGCCTCTGGGATGCTGCCTTCATGGTGCGTCCGTAACGGGGGTCCGCTGCTCGCCGAGCTCGATTCGCCCGTCCGCGGTGGCGATCGTGGCGGTGATGAGGTCACCGCTGCGCAGGTAGAGGGGGTTCTTGGCCTGGCCCTTGAAGAACGCCTTCCACTTCAGTGCGGGGGGCAGCAGGGCACTGATCTTCTCGACCGGCTTGGGCGGGGCCTTGAGGGCGGTGCCGCCGGGTGTGCCGGTCAGCAGCAGGTCGCCCGGGGCGAGGGTCTGGAAACGAGCGAGCAGGGTGAGCGCCTGCGCCGGTCGTACGATCATGTCGGCGAGGGTGCGGTCCTGTCGCGGTACGCCGTTGACGTTCAGCCGCAGCCGAAGGTTCAGCAGGTGGGCGAAGTCCTCTGGCTCCAGCAGGGCCAGATACGGACCGGTCGGCGTGAAGGTCGGGTAGGACTTGCTTTCGTAGAACTGGGTCTTGGTCAGCTGGACGTCGCGGGCGCTGACGTCGTTGGTGAGGACCAGGCCGGCGACATACGTAGGCAGGTCCTGCTCTTCCACGACGGTGGCCACCGGCAGCGGCGCGCCCATGACGAGGCCGAGTTCCACCTCGTAGTCGAGGAACTTCACGTGCGCGGGGCGGACGATGGCGTCGTGCGGGCCGCTGACCGAGCCGGACGCCTTGCGGAAGAAGGTGGGCGGTATGTCGCCCGTGAAGCCCGAGTCCTTGGCGTGGCTGCGGTAGTTGACCATCTGGGCGACCACCCGGCAGGGGGTGGTGACCGGGGGCAGCGCGACCAGGTCGGCGACGGGTGTGCCGCTCTCGTCGGAGGCGGCGGCCTCCCGGACGGCGGCCCGGTCGGCGAGCAGTTCGGCGGTGGTGACCGCCTTGGTCTCGATGCGGACGGCGCGCTCGTTTCGGACGGCCCACCAGCCGTCGGGGGTGCGCAGCACGTTGGTGCTCATGAGCTCATCGCTTTCATCAGGCCCAGCAGGCGTGTGGGGTCGAGTTCGTTGTCGCCGCGCAGGGCCGTCATGACCTCACGCAGCTTGGCGGGGGAGGGGTTGGCGCCCAGGAAGTCCCGGGTGACGGGCGGACCCCACTGCGCGAGGCCGCTCGCCGACATCGGCGCCCATCCGGGTTCGAGGTCGCAGGAGAACAGGTCGCCGTCGGCGAAGTGCTCCAGCATGAAGCGGTCGGGGTCGCGCCAGTAGTCGAAGAGCTGGCTGCCCTGGATGTGCCGGCCGATGCCCCAGCTGCGCCGGTAGCCGCGCTCGGCCAGGTACTCGCCGCCGGCGGCGATCGAGTCGAGGTCGGTGACCTGGTAGGCGGAGTGGACGTAATCGGTGCCGGGCCCCAGATGCAGGGCGAGGGTGTGGTGGTCCACGGGCAGGCTGCCCTGGTCGCAGCGGATGAACGCCATGGTCGGCCCGCGCTGGCGCTGCCCGTCCAGGAACAGGAAGTCGGACACGATCATCCCGAGGGTGTCCAGGTACCAGTTCAGGGCCCGCATGAACACCCGCGTCTCCAGCACCACGTGCCCGAGCCGCTGTATACGCGACGGCTCGCGAGGTGGACGCTGGGTGGCGTTCGTACGGCGGTGCTCGGTTCCGGTGTTGAGGGTCAGCGATTGCTGCTCGGACAGCGCGGGCAGCTGCTCGGCGCAGTGCACGACTCGGACTGGGAAGCCGGAGGGATCGAGCAGGGCGACCGCCTGTCCGCCGCCGGGTACGTCGATGTCCCGTACGTCAGTGCGGGTCGCGCGGGCCAGCCGGCCGAGATCCGCCCGTTCGGCCGTGCGGAACGCCGGCCCGATGAAGCGGGACGCCGGCCCATGGCGGATGACCATGCAGGGGGAGCCCGCGAAGGTGCCGCGCAGCCACAGTTCCCGCTCGGTGCGAGCGGCGATGGCGAACCCGAAGTCACGGGCGAACACCTCGGCCCGGTCCAGGTCCGGCTTTGCGAACTCCAGCCAGGCCAGGTCGGCCACCTTGATGACGGGGTTGCGGGCGCGTCCGGGGTGTTCACCACGCAGGGCGCCCAGCTCGCTGTGGAGATCTTGGTGGGGCGTCTGGGGATCGGCCCTGTTAGCGGGGGTGTGGGACATGGTGTCCTCCAAGCAACACTGCCGTAATGAGGAAATCATCAACTTTGCCGACTCTCATCGTCAATAGAGGAGTCCCAAATAGTTGAGAGAATCATCAGTGATGCGGTGTTCATCGCACGGTTGTTACACTCGTCCTATGCCGATGTCAGCCCCGCCCAGGAACCGCTTCGAGCGGCGCCGTGCCGAGACCCGTCAGGCGCTCGTCCGTGCGGCCCGGCAGATCCTCGCGGAGACCGGGGACACCAGCGCCAGCATCCAGGCCATCGCCGAGCGCGCGGACGTCGGATTCGGCTCGTTCTACAACCACTTCGAGTCCAAGACGGAGCTGTTCGACGCCGCGGTGACAGATGCGCTGGAGGAGTTCGGACAGGTCATCGACGCGCGTGTGGAAGGCATCGACGACCCCGCCGAGCTGGTCGCCGCCGGTTTCCGGCTTGCCGCACGGATGGCCGACTCCCACCCCGAGCTCATGCGGATCCTGCGCGATCGCGGCCTGGCCCACATCCACTCCGAGCATGGCCTGTCTCCACGAGCGCTTCGTGATCTGGAGCGCGGCATCACCTCGGGCCGCTTTACCGGCACCGACCCGACCACGGCCCTGTCCGCTCTGGGCGGGACCCTGTTGTCCCTGGTGGCGCTGCGGCTGGCCCGCCCCGACCTCGACGGCGACGAGGCCGCCTCCGACCTGGCCGCGATGGTCCTGCGTATGCTGGGCCTCCCCCCGGACGATGCGCACGAGGTCACCCGGCGCCCGCTCCCCGATTTCGGCTGAGGGTCCGGTGCGATTGTGGCGCCGCTGGCCAGGGCGCGGTGGACGCGGTACGACGGCAACCGTCGCCCTCCACGCCGGGCGGCCAGCGATCAATCATGAGGACTGGGTCGCCTCCGGTGTCATCGGCCCAGGTACACGGCCCTATCGCTGATCGGATCCGCCACGAGATCGGCCACGGGCCTGTGGCGGCCACCAGGATCCTCGAGCTCTCAGTCGGTGAGCCTCTTCGTAAGGGCCGGTGAGCCGGACGTCAGTGCCGCCCACAACGAGCCCCCGTCGGCGCGCGCTCGGCGGGGCGGGCCAGTCACCCCCGGAAGCTGCTCCAGTGCTCCTCGACGGCGGCGGCGACCTCAACCGGCTTCTGGATCGGCGTCCAGTGGCTGCTGTCCAGCCTCAGAAAACGGGTGGGGCGCACGGACGCGGCCATCTTCTCGCCGAACTCGACGGGGCAGACTGGATCGAACGCCCCCAGAACACCAGGGAGGGTCCGGCCAGGTCCGCGAGATCCGGTTCCCACTCCGCACCGACCGTCAATGAGGAGCGGTACAGCTTGAGAATGCTGTCGCGCATGGTCTCGTCCACGCGACCGGCCGCCGGGCAGGTCCCAAGCCTCCACGTCGCTGCGGGTCAGGTGCTCACGCACGCCGTCCCACACATGGTGGGTGTCGGGTACGCCGTGGATGAGAATGGCAGGCATGAATGAACTCCTACGAGGATGAAGCTCGTATACAGAAGCGGGCTTTCGTCCGGATCGCCGGGCCTGCTCGCCCACCGCAGCCAGGCAGCGCTCCGCTCATGTCATAGCCGCATCACAGCAACCACGTGCTCATGCAACACGGCTCGAACCCGGCGCGACGCGATCTGTGGTGCTACGCCGGCGGCGACGAGGAACGCGGTCGCCGCAGCTTCACCCGTGGGGTCCACCCAGGTGGACGCGGTGTTCTCCGCGGCGAGGGCCAGCATCAGCGCTTCCAGCGCCCGGGCGAGGACGGGCGCGGGAACGTGGTCCGCGAACACGCCTTCGTGCTGGCCACGTCGTATGGCCGCGATGGCTTCCTCGCGGGCCGGTGCCAAGGTGGCGCGGATCGTCTCCTCTCCCAGATGGTGTCGCCCCAAGGAGATGAGCATGCGGTACTGGTCGCCGACGGCCCATGCCGCCAGGGCCGTCCGCGCCATCGCCTCCAGCGGATCAGAACCTGGGACACGGGCTGCGGCGAACGCCTGTTGAAGCGCCTGGCCCGCTTCCTGCGCCAACTCGGCGATCAGTGCTCGCCGGTTGGAGAAGTGTCCGTAGAAGGTGCGTCGAGCGAGGCCGGCCGCCTGAGCGATGCTGTCGAGACTTGCGTCGGGGTCGTCCCGCAGTTTCTGCCGAGCGGCCGCGAGAATGCGTTGACGGTTCGAGCGAGTGTCCCTGCGCTGCGCAGTGCGGCCCGGGGGATCGGTCGTCTGCATGGTTCTGTCTCTCCGCGGTGGCCGGAAAGCCGTGGGCGCCGGTGCTCCCTCACGCACCGGCGCCCACTCACCCCTGCCCAGGGTGGCTTGTGGTCCTGCTGACGGGCGTCAGGGGACGAGGATGAGGCGGATCGGATCACCGATCTTGTTCTCGAGACGGCTGACCGCGTCGGCCGCGTCGATGAGCGGGATGTGGTCCGTGATGGAGGGGGCCAGGTCGAGGCGGCCTGCCGCGCTCAGCCGCACCAGCTCCGAGACGGACTCGGGGAAGCCGCCGTAGTGGCCGCGGACCTGCTTCTGCAGGTAGTTGAAGGTCAGGCCCTCGGTGATGGTGAGCGGCCTGGGCGTGATGCCGACCAGGATCAGGGAGCCGCCCAGGCCGAGCACCGAGGCGGCCTGCTCGCGGACGGCGGGTACGCCGGCGCAGTCGAAGGCGAAGTCCAGGCCCCGTCCGTCGGTGGCTGCGCGGACCTGGTCGGCGAAGTCGGGGGCGGCCGGGTCCAGGGCGTAGTCCGCGCCGAAGGCGAGGGCGCGCTCGCGGGCGCTGGGCAGCGGGTCGACGGCGATGATCGGGGCGGCGCCGACCAGGCGGGCGAGGCGCACGTTGTGCGCGCCCACTCCACCCACGCCCCAGATGCCGACCGACTGCGCGGGACGGACGCCCGCGGTGGCGACGACGGCGGCGTAAGGGGTGGACACCGCGTCGGGGATGATCGCGGCCTGGTCGAAGGGCAGGCTGTCCGGGATGGGGATGAGGGTGTCCTCGCGGGCGATGACGTACTCGGCCCAGCCGCCGTCGTAGTCGATGCCGGCGGTGAGCATCTGGGTGCAGGGGCGGCGGCGCACGCAGCCGGCGCACCTGCCGCAGGTCTTGCCGGCTTCCAGGGTGACGCGGGTGCCGGGAGTCAGGCCGCGCTTGAGGTCGGGGCCGAGCGTGTGAATCACACCGGAGACCTCGTGGCCGACGGTGACCGTGTCGGAGGTGGCGAACAGTGGGACGAGGGAGCCGTCGAGGAGGTGGACGTCGGAGAGGCAGACGCCGGCGGCCTTGACCTCGATGAGGACTTCGCCCGGGCCCGGCACGGGGATTGGGACCTCTTCCACGGCGAATTTCTTGCTGTCCAGGTGGAAGCGTCCGGCGAGCATGGTGTCCATGGTGATGTGCTTTCTGTGAGCGGCACGGCCCGGTGGTGCGGGCCATGGGTGCCGTGGGGTGTCTGAGTGGCTGGTGGGGCCGGGAGGCGGGCGGGGGAGGCAGGACGTCCGCACGCCTCCCGGCGGCTGGGGATCGGCGCGCCTTGACGGCGTGCGACGGTCAGGCGAAGACGTCCTGCTGGTAGCGCTCGTCCGCCTCCAGCTGGGCGAGCCACTTCTGAGCGGTCTCGTCGTCGCTGCCGGTCTTCTGGCGGTGGATGGCGGCGAGTGCCTCGCGGACGGCGGGGGCCATGCGGCGGCCGTCACCGCAGACGTAGATGTACGCGCCGTCCTCGATCGCCTGCCACACGGTGTCGGCGGCGTTGGCTATGGCGTTCTGCACGAACCGGGCCGGGTGGCCGGTCACCGCGGAGTATGCGGTGTGCACCTGGGCGATGCCGGCCTGCTCCCAGTCCTGCATCTCCTGGCGGTAGAAGTAGTCGTGCTCCGGGTGGCGGCAGCCGACGAACACCTGGGACAGGCCCACCTGCGTGCCGTTCGCGGCTTGCGTCGCCCGCTCCTCCAGGAAGCCGCGCAGCGGCGCGATGCCGGTGCCGGGGCCGATGAGGATCAGCGGCGTGGCGGGGTCGGCGGGCGGGGCGAACGTCGGGGAGGGTACGCGGACGTAGCCGTAGACGACGTCTCCGGGCTCAAGGGTCGCGATGTAGGCGGAGCAGGTGCCGCGGTACTGGCCGTCGCCGGACAGGGCCGGGCCTTCCAGGAGGCCGACGGTCAGGCGCACATGGCGCGGGTTGGCGGACGGGGCGGAGGAGATGGAGTAGAAGCGCGGGCGGATGGGGCCCGTCATCTCCAGGAAGACGGCCAGCGGCAGCTCGATGGCCGGGAAGCGCTCCAGCAGCCCCAGGACGGAGATGCGCTTGCCGAGGATCTCCTTCTGGTAGCGCTCCTCGGCCTCCTGGGTGTCGGCGGTGTACGCCTGGAGCTGCGGCCGGGTCCACGGGCACTCGGTGTGCTCGGCGAGCGTCTGGATCTGGGACCGGGTGGCCACGTCCTGCAGTTCGAGGAACTCGGTGAGCAGGATGCCGGCGGTGACCGGGGTGCCGACCGGCAGGTGTGTGCGGCCACCGGCCGGCTGGTCGAGCCGGAGCACCTGGTCGTAGTCGACGCCGAGCCGCCTCAGTGCGCGCTCCACCAGGGCGAGTTCGTTCTTGGCGAAGACAGCCAGATGGTTGCCGGTGTCGTAGGTGACGCCCTCGGGCAGCTCGACGGTGATGGACTTCGCGGACGGGCGCGGCGGCTCGATGCTGAAGTCCCACAGGCCGGTCGCGTCGGCCACGAGTTCCTCGTTGGCCACCACGGTCAGCGGGTACGCCTGCTCGGAGACGATGGCGGGGCGCACGTCGGACTCGGTGAGCAGTTGGACCTGGTAGCGCGGGCCGCTCGCCTGGGAGGTGTCGGCGGCGTACTCCTCGGCCAGAGTGGCCCACAGGGTGTTCATCCACCGCGTGGCCATGCCGTCGAAGTCACCGGCGGCGTCCGCGATGCCGCGCTCGACGATGGGGGTGGCGCCGGCGGCCAGCAGACCTTCCTCGATCCGCTTGGGGAAGGCCTGGTAGGTGGCCACCCACTGGGTGTTGCCGGCGCCCAGCAGCGCGAACCGCACGTCCTTTAGCGAGCCCTCGGGAAGTCCGGCGGCGAGCAGGTCGTCGAAGCGCTGGGCGTTGTCGGGGGCCTTGCCGTTGTAACTGGCGGCGACGACGGTGAGCAGGCCCTCGGAGGGCAGGTTGTCGCCCAGCTCGTCCAGGCTCACCAGCGTGGTGCCGAAGCCGGAGCGCTCACTGCGGTCGGCGATGGTACGGGCCAGGTCCTCGCACGAGCCGAGGCTGGAGCCGTAGGCGACGGTCAGGTTCACCCCGACACCGCTGACCGCTGCCGGCGCCTGCGTGTCCCCGGTCTGCAGCTCCGCGGCGCCGAAGACGGTCCGCTCGTGCTCCTGGCGGCGGCGTACGACCAGTTCGAAGTCGCCGGGCTTGCGCGTCAGCGCCTCCCGGACGTCCATGTTGTAGTCGGTGGTGTCGGAGAACTTGAACTTCTGCAGTACCAGTGTCAGGGCCAGGCGGGCCTCGGTGAGCGCGAACTGGCGGCCGATGCAGGCACGCACACCGTTGCCGAACGGCTTGTAGGCGTGCGGGTGCTGCTGCGCCCGGTTCTCCGGCAGCCACCGGTCGATGTCGAACTCCTCCGGGCGGTCCCACGCCTTGGGGTGGGTGTGCAGCGGGCCTTCAAGGATGCTGACCCGTGTGCCCTTCTTCAGCTCGTAGCAGCCGCCGATGACGGTGTCGTCGATGGGCGCCTTGGCGATCAACGGGATGGGAGCCCAGAGCCGCAGGGTCTCCTCCAGGATCCGCGGGATCACATCGAGATTCATGATCGTGTCGTAGTCCGGCACGGTGTCGCCCGGCAGCAGCCGGTCCACCTCGGCATACGCCTGGGCCAGGACATGCGGGTTGCGCATCAGCGAGTACGTGGCGAACGACAGCAGACCACTGGTGGTCTCGTGACCGGCGATCAGGAACGTCAGCACCTGGTCGCGCACGTTGTCGACGTCCAGCCGCTTGCCGGTGTCCGGGTCGGTGGCCTCAAGCATCAGGCCCAGCAGATCGTCCTCAGCGCTGCCCTTGCCCTCCTGGCGCTCCTTGATCACGCTCTCGACCAGCTCGCGCATCACCTGGATGTTCTCGCCGTACTTCTTGGCGTCGGCCTTGCGCATCTTGGTCATCATCGGCAGCTCCTGAGAGCGCCGCATCGACTCGGTCAGCGCGCCCAGCATCGCGTTGAGGAACGGGTGCAGTTCCTCCTTGTCGAAGGACTCGAACCGGTAGCCGAACCCCGACAGGGCGATGGTGTCCAGCGTCAGCCGGGTGTAGTCGTCGGTGATCTTGACCGACTTGCCTTCCCGGCGCTCCCACTTGCCCACCAGGTTCTGGGCGATCTCCAGCATCTGCCCGAAGTAGCCCCTCATGGCCCGCTGGCTGAACGCCGGCAGCAGGATCCGGTGCGCCCTGCCCCATTCCTCTTCGTGCTGGTGGGCCGTGAACAGGCCCGCGCCCGCGAAGTCTCGCAGGTGGTGCAGCGGCGTCTTGTCGATCTGCTTGAAGAACCGTGTCTCGTCGCTGACCTCGGCCACCAGGTCCGGGTCGTAGACGAAGACCTGCTCGATACCGGCGATGTCCATGCCATAGATGCCCTCGGGGAACTGCTTGGACAGTTTGCCGAAGTACTCCACCGGGTTGGTGTCGGGAATCTGCGGCGTGTTGCCGAGGAGGGGGATCCCGCGCGGGGACCGGATGGGGCGAAGGTCGTTCGCGGGGTGCGTGGTCATGTCTTGCTCCTCTGCGCGGAGGGGATGGGCAAGGGCGCGCTGCTCAGGTCGATGCCATTGGCGCCGTACGGAAAACATACGCCGTATGGAATTAGTACCGTACGACGTATGGAAATAGGAAGCAAGCTCGATCGCTCTGGTGGCCGCTGTGATCCAGGTCGCTTCCGTACGGCGTACGAAACTGATACCGTACGAGGTATGGAAAAGAAGGTGAGGCGTCCCCCGCGGGGAACGAGGAAGAGGGACGTCCCTCTGACCGAGGCCGGGATCTACGCCGCCGCCCTGCGGCTCATCGACGAGGACGGGGTCGAGGCGCTCACCATGCGCAAACTCGCCACCGAGCTCGACGCGAACCCGATGTCGCTGTACCACCACGTGCCGAACAAGGATGCCGTGCTGCGCGGCGTGACGAGAATGGTCGGAGCGCAGTTCCGCACGGTGACGCTGGAGGATGCTCCCTGGCAGGAGCGGATCCGCCTGCTGGCGACGGACTTCCGGTCCCTGGCGCACCGTCACCCCAAGCTGCTGGCGTACTCGTTCAGCCACCAGCCCGACTTCATCCAGCCCGACGACCCGTTCTGGACCGCCCTCACCGCCATCGTGGCCGCTGCCGGCGTGCCGCAGTCAGAGGTCTCGGAGATCGCCGCGCTGATGGTCGCCGTCGTCATCGGTGTCCTCACCGCAGAACTGAACGGCGCTCTCCACCAGTGGTCGACCCTCAAGCCCCACGGCCCTGAAGCCGACGAAGACGGGGCCGCGGACGCAGACCCTGGCTCTACGGGTGCGGCCCCTGAAGGCCCTGACCAGGACCACATGTTCCGCCTAGTATTGGACACGCTGATCACGGGCCTGGAAACCCGGCTCACCGCCGGTCGTGCCCGCTGGGACGCCGGCCATTGAGCCAGTCGGCCTGAGACGCCGCGCCATAGGCACTCGCGCCTGACGCGTGCCGGCAGCCGGGCGATCCCAGGCTGCGGCACACGGGAGCCACCCCGTCACATCAGGTGAGACCGCCCGGCGGGGTGGTTCCACATCCAGCCTCTGCACGGCAGCCGTATGCCGACGCTGAACCGTGAAATGACCACGGTCGTCGGCTTGTTCCCGGTCTCCCTCCTGAAGGGGGAGACCGTCAGCCTCGCCGAGCTGGATCACCCGCGTCATCCGTTCACCGAGGCGGCTACGCCGCCGAGTGCTCCCGCCCGTGAGCGCGAAGTGGCGCCCCGTGTCGGATGAGTCCCACCCGATCTCTCGATCACTTCTTTTCTCTCCTCCTCCATCCCCCATCCGCCCGTCCGGAGGGCTGCCCCCATGTCCCAGAACGCCACCGTCGCCGCTCGCGGCGCCGAGACCGCACCTGAGAATGTGCCCGAGCTGTCGTACCGGCGGCGCTGGTGGATTCTGCTGGTCGTTTCGCTGTCGATGCTGATGGGTGTCCTCGACGGCACCATCGTGAACATCGCCCTGCCGTCCGCCCAGCACGACCTGGGCTTCTCGGACGCCGACCGGCAGTGGGTGGTCACCGCCTACGCGCTGGCCTTCGGCAGCCTGCTGCTGCTCGGTGGCCGGGTCGCGGACCTGGCCGGTCGGAAGGTCACCTTCCTGGTGGGTCTGGCCGGCTTCGCGGCCGCTTCCATGGTTGCCGGCGCGGCGAACGGTTTCGCCGCGCTCGTCATCGCGCGGGCCGTGCAGGGGCTGTTCGCCGCGCTGCTGGCCCCCTCCGCCCTCTCGGTCCTGATGACCACCTTCACCGATCCGCGCGAACGGGCCAGGGCCTTCACCGTCGCAGGCTCGGTCGCCGGTGCCGGCGGAGCCATCGGCCTGATCCTCGGCGGCGTGCTGACCCAGTACCTGGACTGGCGCTGGACCATGTACGTCAACGTGATCTTCGCGGTGGTGGCGTTCGTCGGCGGGGCGGCCCTGCTGCACCGCACCCCGCGCGACACGTCCTCGAAGCTCGATGTTCCCGGCACCCTGCTGGCCTCCATCGGACTGTTCTGCCTGGTCTACGGATTCTCGAACGCCGAGACGCACCGCTGGGGTTCGATCGCGACCTGGAGCATGCTGGCGGCCGGTGCCGTACTGGTGGCCGTCTTCGTGTGGTGGCAGAGCAGGGCGGCGTATCCGCTGCTGCCCCTGCGAGTCCTGCTGGACCGCAATCGCGGCGCGTCCTTCGCCGCCCTCTTCGTCACCGGCGCGGGCATGTTCGGCGTGTTCCTGTTCCTGACCTACTACCTGCAGCAGAGCCTCGGCTACAGCGCTCTGAACACCGGCTTCGCCTTTCTGCCCCTGGTAGTGGCCTCGTCGTCCGCCTCCGCCGTGGCCAACAACGTCCTGGTGGCGCGCATAGGACCAAAGCCGGTGGTCCCGCTGGGCATGGCCATCGCGGCCGCCGGGCTGATCTGGATGACCACGCTGGACCTGGACAGCGGATACGTGACGCAGGTACTGCCGCAGCTGGTACTCGTCGGCATCGGGCTGGGCACGGTCATCGCGCCCGCCATGAGCCTGGCGACCTCGGGGGTGGCGGCCGCCGATGCCGGCGTTGCGTCGGCCGCTGTCAACACGCTTCAGCAGGTGGGCGGCTCCATTGGCATCGCCATGCTCAGCACGATGGCATCCGACGCCGCGACCGGCTATCTCTCCGGCCGCAACCCCAAGGACCCCGGCGTGCTGGCTCAGGCCCGCCTTGAGGGCTATTCCACGGCCTACTGGTGGTCGGCGGCCGTCTTCGTCACCGGCCTGGTCTACCGCCGGGGTGCGCCCAAGCAGAGCGAGAACGCTGCACTTGCCGTGCACATGTAGCGGACAGACAGTGCCCTGAGGGCCCACCTTCGAAAATTGCCGTACGGGCTCTTTGCGGCTCCCCTCCCTTCCCCTCCCCTCCCCATGGATGTCTCATAGTGGGCTGCGACTAGGGTTTTTCAGCGGAAGGTGTACCAGGTGGAAGATCGAACAGATCCGCGTCTATTGCGCAGATCCGCGTCTATTGCGTAGTCGTGAGGCCATGGTCGCGGCGGCCACCGCGTTGCTCACGGATCGTGGGCTGGAGGCCGTGACACATCGAACGGTTGCGACTCGTGCAGGCGCCGGCAGGGCAACCGTCTACCGGCACTGGCCGAGCCCTCTCGACCTCCGCCTGGCCGCGCTGAAGGCGGGCATGCCCCCTCTCCCTCCGGTACCCGAGGAGCTTCGGGCTGCTTCGGGCCGCTTCGGGCAACGATCCGCGAGCGGATCTCATCTACCGTCCGAACGTGCTCGCCGAGCGTTGGGACGACGAGCAATCGGGGGCCGTCCTTGCCGCGGTCCTCGGGGTTCACGGCACGACGAAGGTATGCGCCGCCTCCGGGAGGCGCTGCTGAACCAGATCGCCGACGCCTTGCGTCCCGCGGTCACCACAGCCGTCGAGCGCGGCCAGCTCCGGCCCGGCGTCACCCCCGAGATATTCGCCATGGCCTCCACCGGGCCGCTGTTCTTCGAGCGTTTCTTCGCCGGGAACCATCTGGGGCGCGACACCGTGGACGCCGTGCTGACCTCACGGGCGGCACAGGACACGAGACTGTCCGCAGGGGAGTCCACAAGACGACGGTTCGCTGCACCGGCGTGTACAGCCCGTCAGGGTTCGGGGAGCGGGGCCCAGCGTGCCCACGGTCGGCGTTGAGGCCGCTCACTCAAGCGAGATCTCTTCATCGGAGCCGCAGCCCGTCCCAATGGCCGTCCATGAGTCGAGCAGTTCAGCAGGCTCGGCCAGCACTTTGGCTGACCGCAACTCGGCCGTCGTCCGCCGGCGGGCCTGCGGGGCGAGCGCGAAGCGGACAAACGGCGGCCAGACTTCCGCTGCGGGGCACACCACGACGAGGTAAACGCCTTCAGGTGCGTCCCTGGGGCAGAGCCTGCCGATGAGCGGCGAGCCACGGAGCGCGGGAAGGCGGGCGATGCGACGCAGGTAGCGGGTTGCCGCGGCGGCTGGTCTCACTGGGGCGGGTCGGCCGCGGAGTCGCGGCGAACATCCTTACCGAGGCCGGCATCGACCCGGCCGCCCTCGACGCCACGACTGCGGACATCCACTCACCATGGCGGTGAACGCCGAGGCGCAGACGTCCGTGTGCCTGCCTCAGGTCGCACCCTGACAGGACTCACCTTTCGGCGAGGAGGTGTGCCAGCAAGCGGTCGAAGTCGCTGTGGCCGAGCTCGGCCCCCCGGGGCACCACTGCCTCCGTTTCCTGCATGAACGCCTTGAATTCGTGCGCTGGGGCCTTGAGCAGGGCCGTACCGGACGGCGGGTTGAGGAGGATGTACAAGTCGCGGCAGCCCTCCTCGCCGGTGGGCCATATGCGAACGTCTCCCTCGCCGGCGGGGCCCTCCAGGCCGTCGATCAGCAAATCGCGTCCGATGATCCATTCCACCGACTCGTCGCTGTCGGCATCGGTGGTGAAGGCGGCATGGACCACATAGGGATCACTCGGCTCGTACCGCAGATTCATGATCATGGGCGGGGACGTCGCATGCACGCCGACAAGCTTCGCAGGTAGCCCCTGGATCACAGTTCTCAATGACTTCATTGGGTCTTGCTCCTGGTGGCTCGAGTCATCTGGCGAGGGCCATCGGAAGGGCTGTCGTCGGATTCCCCGACGGGAGCAGGCGAGGCCACCACGGCCGGCCGGGGCCATCACGGAGATGTGGCCGACGGCGGTTGCCGGCAAAGGGCGCCCTTGGTCTCAGCGATCGACGCTGTACCGGTCGTGGTTGTGGTGTACCGACTCGTCACGGTCCCCACTTCCACGTCGGCCGTGGTCGCCGGGGCCCGGCCACGCAGGGCAGAGCCGTGCTTGGACCGGAACGGCACGCGCTCCGAGTCCGAGGAGACGCACATGACCACACGGGTAGCCCTGCTCATGGGTCGGTGTCGATGCCGGCAAGGGCCACCAGTGGTGGGTCGCCGTCGACGACACCGGAACCACCATCGCGGGGCCGCCGGATACCGGCCCTTCTGGCGTCACTCGTGGCAGGCCGACCGTCAGCGCAAGGGTGAGTCCACGGTGGGCGTCAGCAGGGTCTCGTCGAGGCCGACGATCTGGCTGATGTCGAAGCCCTCCATGTCCGCGCGGAATTCAGGACTCGACAGGTATGCCTCCAGCCGCTCCCGCACGTCGTCGGTGTCCTTGCGGGAAACGAGGGCGTACAGCCGGGGAGTGTCGCTTCCGGGCACCGCGGGCACCGTCCAGACGCCGTGTGTGGTGATCCGGTGCTTGGCCATACCGGGAATGTGCTGGGCCCAGATCTTCTCGTAGGCGGAGAGCGCGTTGGAGCTGCGCAGGGTGTAGACGCGAAGCTGGTACTTGGACATGACACTGGTTCCTTTGCTTCTGAGCATGGATGGTCGGCGGTCAGCCGCGGGGGAGGAGGTGTGCCAGTTCGGCATCCCAGTCGATGAGCCCGGACTCGGTACCCCGCGGCACCAGAGCCTGGGTGTCCTGAAGGAAGGACGAGATGTCCTGCACGGGGACCTCGAGCAAGGCGGTTCCCGCGGAAGACCCGAGGGCGATGTAGATCGACTCGTCACCCCGCCCTGCGGCCGACCAGATCCGGACGTCCGCGTGGCCTGCGGACGTCTCCAGCCCGTCGGCCAGAAGATCCCGCCCAAGGACCCATTCGACCGGGTGGTCACAGTCGACGAAGAAGGCGGCACGGACGACATAGGGATCAGCGGGCTCGTACCGCAGACGTACGCAGAGGGGCAATGAATAGGCGTGCGAGACGACCAGCTGCACGGCCACCCGCCGTTCTACGGCCTTCAGGGACTTCTTCATCGGCTTCCGCTCCCGGGTAGGGCTCGGCGGTGCCTCCCACCGGCCTGTGGCGAAGAGGCAGGTCGGGCGGAGGCGGTACGGCGGGGCGCGGGCGCCGGACGGCACCGGCGCACCGCATGAGAAGTGGCGCTGCACTCACTCGGCCGGCGGTCGGGGACGCCGCCCCCCGACCGCCAGACGGATCCCCGTCGCCGGCAGGGACGGGGCCGAGGGGAACTGCTTGTGCTCATGGCCGATACCCGTCTCACCGGTCGTCGCGGCTCAGGTCATGGTGATTCCTGCTCCCGCCGTCGTGCTCGCAGCGGTTCCCGTCGTGGCGGTAAGACCTGTCGGACGTCCAGCCGTGTCCCTCGCCGTCCCAGCGGTAGAAGTGACCATCGCGGTAGTAGAGCCCGTCGCAGTCGTGCCGGGCCGAATCGCTACCGTGACGGTCCTGGTGCCAGCCGCGGGACTCGTCGCAGGAGTAGCCCCGCTCGAGCAGGTAGCCGACACCGTGGTCCCAGCTGTAGTCGGCGGCCACGGCCCCGCCGCTCGGGTGCTGGACGTGCGTGGACGCAAGGGGCGCGGCCGAAGCGGTACCACCGCCACCGAGGGCGGAGGCACCGGCGACCGCGACGGAGGAGACAGTGAGGGCGATGCGCTTCGTGAGCTTGTTCATGATCTTTCCTTCCCGAGGGGGGTGGTCTGCGCCAACGGCGGTTCTGTCAGGCGATGTATGACGCCCGGTGTGGTCTGGGCGAGCATTTCCATACGTCGTATGGAAGCGCGCTTTCATTGTTACCATACGTCGTATGGAAATGTCGAAGTGACGAAGGCGACCGTTGCCCGGCTGGCAGGAGCGCCAAGATCTCGCTCTTCATGGCGAGCTGCCCGCCGCCGGTCCCCCGGCGCACGCGCCAGGACGCGGTCGGGCTGGCCGGACGGCGGGACGGCGGCTGGAGCGGGACCTGGCGATCGGTGGTGACCGGCCCGGAGATCGCCTCAGCCCGGGGAGTGAGGGCTCGAGGTCACGGACGCATCCAGTTCGCCGCGGTGGCGGGTTTGCGATCGCCGCAAGGCGGGACGACCATTTCTATTAGGGCCGTACCGACCAAGGCGCACCCTGATGCCGACGTCGAGGATGTATCGCCCTCTGCGCTGTGCCGCTCACAGCCGAGCGAGCGCCACCGCGAAGGCTGCGGCGCAGCGAACAGGACCGAACGGCCTGTCGGCGGCGACGGGTGGGACATCCAGCCCCGCCGCCGGACGGGGGGCTTGAGAAGCACCCCCAGCTTCGTGACCCGGGTCGATCGTTGCCGTGGGGCGGTAGGCAGAACGGAAGGAGCCTGCCCATGCGGATCGTCGTGGACCTGAATCGCTGCCAGGGATACGCGCAATGCGTGTACCTGGCGCACGAGGTCTTCAGATTGAACGGTCAGGAGGCGCTCACCTACGAGCCGAACCCCGATGACGAGCGGCGCCTGCAGGTCGAGCGAGCCGCTGCGGCCTGTCCGGTGCAGGCGATCGTCATCGACCGCGTGGACGGCGCGGAGCGGGGCGAGACGTCATGACCTTGAGGGCAACGGTCGCAGAGCTGGTGCGCGAGTTCCGGGCGAGCGGCCGGATCGTCATCGTGGGCGCCTCCCTGGCCGGCCTGCGGGCCGCGGAGACCCTGCGGGAAGAGGGCTTCACCGGCTCCCTGACCATCATCGGGGACGAGCCGTACGAGCCCTACGACCGTCCGCCGCTGTCCAAGCAGGTGCTCAAGGGCTGGGTGCCGGCCGACCACACGAAGCTGCCCCGCATGCGAGAAGTGGATGCGGACTGGCGGCTCGGGGTGGCCGCCGTCGGACTGGACCGCGCGACCAAGCAGGTGTCCCTGGCCGACGGGGAGCAGGTTCCGTACGACCGGTTGCTGATCGCCACGGGCACCCGCGCGCGGCAGTGGCCGAACCCGGCCGAGGCCGCCCTGCACGGTGTCCACACGATTCGTTCGCGTGACGATGCGGAGCAATTGCAAAAGGCGCTGGCCGAGCCGCCGTCGCGGGTCCTGGTCATCGGCGCCGGGTTCATCGGCTCGGAAGTGGCCTCCGTCTGCCGGGAGCTCGACATCCCGGTGACCGTCGTCGAGCGGGGTTCGGCGCCGCTGGTCGGCGCGCTCGGCGGGGTGATCGGCGAGATCGCCGCGCAGATGCAGCGCGAGCACGGCGTGGACCTGCGCTGCGGGCTGGGCGTGTCATCGCTGGAGGGCGACTCCGGCGGGCACGTGCGGCGTGCGCATCTGTCCGACGGATCCACCGTCGACGCCGACGTGGTGGTGGCCTCGCTCGGGTCGATCCGCAACGTGGAGTGGCTGGAGGGCTCGGGGCTGGCGGCCGGCTTCTGGGGCGTCGGATGCGATGCCGGTGGTCGTGCCTTCGACATCAACGGCGTCGTCACCGACAGCGTCTACGTCGCAGGTGACGTGGCACGTGCGCCGCATGTGCTGTACGAGTACCAGTTCCTGGCGATGGAGCACTGGGACAACGCCGTTCTCGGCGCCGAGGTCGCGGCGCACAACATGGTGAACCTCGAACCCCACTATCGTCCGCATCTGCTGCTGCCCGGCTTCTGGTCCGGTCAGTTCGGCGTGAACATCAAGTCCGTCGGTGTGCCGCCCTTCGGCGACGAGATCGTCTTCACCCAAGGGTCCGTGTCGGACCGGCATTTCGCCGCCGCCTACGGCCGCCGGGGCCGCATCGTCGCGGCCGTCACCTTCGATCACGGCAAGTGGCTGGAGTACTACGGGAAGCTGATCGAGCGATCCGGTCCGTTCCCGCCTCCACCGCCGGGCTGGGACCAGCCGGACGACATGAAGCCGGTGCCGGCCGAGTTCCCGGACCCAAGGGTCCCGACGGCGATCCCCGACGTCGTCCTGACCGGACACGCCCCGAGCGAGCGGAAGGCCGAGTTCCGGCCTCGGCCCCACTGACCTGGCCCGCGGGGCCGAGCGTGCAAGTGGACAGCACCGACAGGAAGAAGGAGGGCAGCCTCGTGGTCGAGGAAACCCCCTGGCAGCAGGCGCTGCGCTACGCCAACCGCGCCAACCCGTACCCCTTCTACGAGGAACTGCGCAAGACACCGGTGGCGCGGCAGCCGGATGGGACCTATGTCGTCAGCACCTACCAGGAGATCGTCACGCTGCTCCACGACCCCCGGGTCAGCTCGGATCCACGCAAGTGCCCCGTTCCGGCCGCCGCCCCGGCCGAAAGAGCGGCGGAGGCGGAGGCCGAGCCGATCACGGAGGCGGTCGTCTCCTTGGAGCCGAACATCATCACCCAGGATCCACCCGAGCACGACAGGGACCGCCGGACGATGATGCCGCATTTCGTCGGCCCTCCCCATTCCCCTCACCTGATCTCCGACCTTGAACCCGACATCCGCCGCATCGTGACCAGGCTCCTGGACGACATGCGGGGCAAGACCCGGATCGACGCCGTCGACGACTTCGCCTACCCATTGCCGGTGAGAGTGATCTGCAAGGTCCTGGGCGTGCCGCTGGAGGACGAGCCACGCTTCCACCAGTGGATCGAAACGGCCCTGAACGCTTTGGACTTCGGCCCCGAGGCCGCCTCCGAAGAGATGCGGAGCCGACTGGCCGGGGGCCGCCAGGCCGTGCAGGAGTTCGGACAGTTCGCAGCCGAGCTACTCGACCGGTACGCCCGGCAGCCCGGCCCGGGCATGCTCTCCGCGCTGGTGAACGAGGACGGCTCGGAGGGGCGGATGTCCAAGGGTGTGCTCGCGAGCAACGCCCTGCTCCTGATCTTCGCGGGGCACGAAACCACGGTCAACCTCATCGCCCACAGCGTGCTCACGCTGCTGCGCCATCCCGAGGCGCTGGAAAAGCTGCGCCGCCGACCGGAGTTGATCGTGCCCGCGGTGGAGGAGCTGTTGCGCTTCGAGTCGTCGGTCCAGTTCTGGCACACCCGCTCGGCCGTGGAGGACATCGACATCGCGGGCACCACCATCCCGATGGGGGCGCCCATCTTCCTGGCGTACGGCTCGGCGAACCGCGACCCGCAACGGTTCACCGACCCCGACGAACTCGACCTCGAACGCCGCGACAACCAGCACCTCGGATTCAGCCAGGGCATCCACTTCTGCTTCGGCGCCCCGCTCGCGCGGCTCGAGGTCCAGATCGCGGTCGGCGAGTTCGTCCGCCGGGTGCAGAATCCCCGGCTGGTCGAGGACCCGCCGCCGTATCGGCACAACCAGATCTTCCGCGGCCCGCGACACGTCCTCGTCGACATCGACGGCATCCGCGACTGACCAGCGTTTGCGTAAAGGATCGCCATGCGGGCCTTTCAACTCGTCGGTTGGCGGCAACCGCCCGAGCTGCGCGAGGTGCCAGCACCCGAGCCCGGCCCGGGGCAGGTCCTGGTGAAGGTCGCCGGTGCCGGTGCCTGTCACTCCGATCTGCACATCATGCAGGCACCCGAACCGCTCCCCGGCTTCACGGCCCCGCCCTTCACGCTCGGCCATGAGAACGCGGGATGGGTGGAACGGCTGGGACCGGGCGTCACCGGGTTCGAGCCCGGAGACGCTGTGATCGTCTACGGGTCCTGGGGCTGCGGCATCTGCACCAACTGCCGTCAGGGCCAGGAGAACTACTGCCAGAACCTCGGTGGTCAGGGCCCGGGCCTCGGCGGTGGTCACGACGGCGGCATGGCCGAGTACCTGCTGGTCCCGGCGGCGCGCTACCTGATTCCGCTCGGCGCCCTCGACCCGCGCCAGGCCGCCCCCCTCAGTGATGCCGGGCTGACCAGTTATCACGCCGTGAAGCGGTCGCTGCACCTGCTGGGACCGGGCTCGACCGCGGTCGTGATCGGGGTCGGCGGTCTGGGCCAGATGACCATCCAGATTCTGCGCGCGCTCAGCGCTGCGACCACCGTCGTCGCCGTGGACACCGACGCCGGCAAGCTGGAGACCGCCAAGCGCATGGGCGCCGACGAGGCTCTGCTCTCGGGTGACGAGGCGGTGACCTGCATCATGGACATGACGCGGAAACAGGGCGCCCAGCTCGTGCTGGACATGGTCGGCATCGACCCGACGCTGCGGATGGCCGCTCAGGTGGCCAGGAGCCTCGGCCACCTGACCATCGTCGGACTCGGCGGCGGAGCCCTGCCCGTCGACTTCTCCAGCCCGCCGCACGAGTGCTCGGTCGCCTCCCCCTACTGGGGCTCCCTCACCGAACTGATGGAAGTGATCACGCTCGCCCAGCAGGAAAGGATCAATGTGCTGGTCGAGCACTTCCCCCTGCACCGCGCGAACGAGGCTTACCAGCTCCTGCACGACGGCAGGATCCAAGGACGCGCCGTCATCACTCCCCACGCGTGAACGCGGTCGTCAACGCGAACGGACACCGCGACTGTGTCTGGTCGCCGGTATCCGGGAGGTCCGGCGAAATCGCCCCCGGCTCCGGCAGGACGGAGGAGCTTGCTCGGACTACCTCATGCGCCACGGACCCTCGCTCTTCCCACCGAGCGGCATGAGGCTGATCGGGTGACGATGGACCTGTAGTGACGTGACCACGCTGCTCACAGAAGGAGGTAGGTGCCATGACATCTCCTTCCGATTCCCCCGGTTCCGTTCCGCCACGTGGCACCGAACCACGAGAGGGCCCTGCGGCCTAAGGTATGGCCGCCCTGGCGAACATGGGCTGGCAGATCCTGCTCACCATGGGCCTCGCCACCATCGCCCTGGGCGTCATCGCCCTGGTATGGCCGGGCGAGACGCTCCGCGTCGTCGGCGTGCTCTTCGGCGTCTACCTGCTGGCCACTGGCGTCTTCCAGCTCGCCGCCGCCTTCGGCACCCACGTCCCCCGGCATCTTCGGGTACTGCACTTCGTCACCGGCGCGGCCTCCATCCTGCTGGGACTGATCTGCTTCCGGGGACCCCTGGAGTCACTTTTCCTGCTGGCCCTGTGGATCGGCTTCAGCTGGCTGCTTCGGGGCACCTTGGAGACGGTCGCGGTGGCCTCCGATGAGACCATGCCGGCCCGTGGCTGGCACGTGGCCTTCGGCATCATCGGCACCATGGCCGGCATCGTGATGATCGTCATGCCGTTCGCCTCCATCGCGACCCTCACGCTGGTGGTGGGTGTGATGGCCATCGTCGTCGGCCTGACCGAGGTGGTCCGTGCCATCAGGACACGCGTCGAGATCGGCCATCTGGCCGCCGGCACCGCTCCTCAGCGGCGCCCCCTGTTCCACGCACGAGCGCACCCCCAGCACTGATCGGCGGAGCCGGATCGGCCCGACGCGGTGAGCGGCGACATCGCGCCACCTCCGCGGGTCGGCGGCCGGCGAACGGTCCTTCGCGCGCATCGTGCGGCGCGGCTGTGATGGCGACGCCGGCGTCGTGCTGCGTGCTCAACCGGGCGGGGCGATCTCGGACGTCGGCTCATTCATCAGGGCGGCAGGCGGCAGCCGAGGTACTCGGTCAGTCCGACGTCCGGGTCCCGCTCGAACACTGACCAGGTGAGGGCGATCAGCAGGCCGCTCTCACACCGGGTCTTCGCTGTCTGCCAGGTCTGTCCGTTCAAGCTGTGCCCCGCAAGCCCGACCGGCCCGTCGACGATCTTTCGCCTGACGAGGAAAGGCGCAGGCGTCTACCTGGGCGAACACCTCGCTGCGCGTGTGGCGACCGGATTTCAGGGGCCGTCTCCGGGGGCGTCGGACCGTTCGGAGTTCTCGGGGCTGTCGTCTGCCCGTATCGGTAGTCCCAGTGACCGACCGCCGCGATGCGCCCAGAGGTCACCGAGGACGACCTGGATGATGCCGGTGACGGGAATCGCCAGCAGGGCACCCAGGATCCCGGCGACTTCGGCGGCGATCAGGGTGGCCAGCAGCACGGTGAGGGGGTTGAGTTTCACGGTCCGGGACAGGATGACCGGTTGCAGGAGGTGGTTCTCGGCCTGCTGATAGACGATGAAGAAGACGATGGCTCCGATGCCGGCCGGCAGGGAGTGGACGAACGCCACCGCGGAGGCGACGACAGCTCCTATGGTGGCCCCCACCAGGGGAATGAGGTCGGTCACGGCGACGAAGACGGCCAGCAGGCCGGCGAACGGCACTCCGGAAACCAGCAGCACGACGTAGGTCAGAAGCCCGCAGATGACGCTGATCAGCAAGTTCCCCGTCAGATAGCCGTTCACGGTACGGGCGCACGCGGCTCCGACGCGGCGTATGCGGGCCGCGGGCGCCTCGTCCACGAGGGCCAGGGACCGGTCTATGGCCCTGGGGCCCTCCAACACCATCAGATAGGCCAGCACGAAGATGGTGAGAGCGCCTGCCGCGGTGCTCGCGGCACCACGGAGGAACTTCGCGACGGGCTTGCTCAGGCCGGTGGCGAACGCGCGGATCTGCGCCTGATGGTGCTGGGCATACTGCAGAGCGTGCGTCCGCTCCAGCAGGTTGCCGACTGGCCCACGCCCGACCTGGGCGTCCTTGATCAACGCGGGCAGGCGACCGGCGAACCGGCTGCCCTCCTGGGCCAGGGGGATGACGAACAGGGCGACCACCGCGACGACGGCCGCGGCCGCGGCCAGGAAGACCAGCAAGGTGGCCGTCGGCCGTCGGCACCGTGGCACCCGTCGCTGTAGCGCTTCGACCGCTGGATGAAGGGAGACGGCCAGGAACAACGCGATGACCGCCCAGATCAGGACCCGGCGAGCCTGGACCACCAACTCGAGTGCGACGTAGGTGGCGAGCACCAGACCGATGGTGGCGAGGATGGTTCGCACCGGAACCGGACGCGGCGCCATGGGCGTCGGGTGCCCAGCCCCGGTCACGGGAAAACGAGGAGACCTCCTCGACCGGCGCACTTCCCTGCCCTGTCGCACCTGACGCGCACCGCAGTGTGGACGACAAGCGCACCGTAGTGAGCAGACACCGCTGGATCCCGGGTGCGGATCCCCAGGCCGAGCTGCAAGCTGATGCCGTAAGCCGTATCTGTCGAAGGAAGTGTCATGGTGGCGGTGGCCGCAGGCGCGATCGCCGGACCGTCGGCCCGGTGGGGGACGGAGCCGTCAGCTGCGGGCGTGATCGCGGCAGTCCTGTTGTCGCCAGTGAGCTGCGCCCGGCTGGTGCAGGCGACTTTCGGGTACGCGCCGTGAGCGAGAACGCGGCGCGGCCGACGACCGGCGCGCGGCGGCCCTGTCTGATCGTGAATCCGCGTTCGGGTGGAGGGAAGGCGAGCCGGTTCCGGATCGCGGAACGCGCCCGCGCGCTCGGAGCCCAGGTGATCCTGATCGATCATTCCCTGCCCCAGGATCTGGCGAGTGTCGCCCGACGTGCGGTGGACGACGGTGCGGATTGCTGGGCGTGGCAGGCGGAGACGGTACCCAGGCGCTTGTCGCCGAGGTGGCCGCGGAGAGCGGCCTGCCCTTCGTGGTCATTCCGGCGGGTACCCGCAACCACTTCGCCATGGATCTCGGCCTGGACCGTGAGGATCCTTCGGCCGCGCTGGACGCCCTCACGGACGGCGTCGAGCTGCGCGTGGATCTGGGGTACGCAGGCGAGCGGGTCTTCGTCAACAACGTCTCGTTCGGTGCTTATGCCGCCCTGGTGCAGGACCCGGCCTATCGGGACGACAAGCTTGGCACGACTGTGCGCATCCTTCCGGAATTCCTGGCCCGCCACGAGGGCCCGGAGCTGGTGGTCCGTACCGGGCTGCTCACCGTGGACGGGCCGGATGCCGTACTGGTGAGCAACAACCCCTACCAAGTGGATGACCCGGCCGGGCCGGGGCGGCGGGCACACCTCGACTCCGGTCTCCTGGGAGTACTGGCCGTCAGAGCGGAGACGCCCGCCGAAACAGCCATGAGGCTGCGCAGCGGGCAACCTCATGGCCTCACCCGTCTCGCCACGCCTGACGACGTCGTCGTCCACGCCGACGTCCCGGCCCTCCCCGCCGGGCTGGACGGCGAAGCCGTCAGCCTGCCGACCCCCGTGCGGTGCCGTATCAGTCCTATGGCCCTGCGGGTATGGGTTCCCCTGCGTCGTCCCGGCGCCCGGTCTGCCGGGCGACCGCCAGGGTGGGCCGCCATCCGGCGGGTGGTCTGAGCCTCGGGGAGCCGCTCCCACCCGCCGTGCATGCTCCACGGAACCCGCTGCCCGTCCGTTCACCTGTAGAGCCGTGAGCTGGAGCCCACACGTCTGATTTTTCGATCACTTGTGAGGGTCTTGACGTCCAAGCCATTACGTCTGATGATTTCATCAGGAATGGGCAATTTGCTCTGATATGACACATACCCCACCGTGTGCCGCTCACCGGGACATCGCCGTTCACCACCGCTGCACACAGGGTCGCCGGACCACAGGCCGACGCTCCTACTTCCGCACCGATGGGATGAACCGCGAATGACCAACACTGACCACACCCTCCTCGCCGAGCCGGTGAGCCTCCCCGAGGTGCCCGACGCCGCGATAGCGATGATCGATGCCGAGGGCATCGTCGTGGGGTGGACGCACGCCGCCCAGCAGCTCGTCGGTTATGCGGCCGGGGAGGTCGTGGGCCGGTCCGCCGCACACGTGCTGCCGCCTCCCGAGGACGCCCGGAGGGCGTTGGCGTTCGCCGAGCAGTGCCGTGCGCGGGGCGGCTGGTCCGGCACCGTCGCGATAGGCCACCGCGACGGCCACACGCTCAGGATGACGCTGCGGGTCTCGCCGCTACGGGGACAGGGCAACGACACCCGGTGGCTGGCGTCCGTGACGGACGTAGGTTCCCTGTCCTCGGGGGCGACCGGGGGACCGGTGCGGGAGTCGCTCCTTGCCCGAGCCCCGATCGGCATCGTCGTTTATGACGCGCAGCTGCGCTGTGTCTGGGTGAACGACGCCATGGAGCGGCACGACGGCGTGCCTCGTCACCGACGCTTCGGGCGCGGTCTGAAGGACTCACTGCCCGCCGTCGAGGCCGAAGCGCTCAAGGTGGTGATGCGACAGGTGCTGCAGAGCGGCACGACGACGGTGCACGAGTATCGTGCGTGGCCGCCTGCGGACCGCCCCCGCGAGCACGCGTTCTCCGGCTCCTTCTTCTGTCTCCAAGGCGCGGACGGCACGCCGCTGGGCGTGTGCTCCATGACCGTGGATGTCACCGGAAACAAGCGGGCGCGCGAGCGCCTCGCCATCCTCAGCGAGGCGAGCACGCACATCGGCAGCTCCCTCGACGTGATGCAGACCGCCCAGGAACTGGCAGAGCTCACCGTGCCCCTGCTGGCCGACCACGCCGTCGTCGACCTGGTGGAGTCGGTTCCGTTCGGACTCGAGCCCGCCGCACGGATCGGCACGACGAGCGGACGCCGCCCTGTGTTGCGCCGTGCCGGGGTGGCCTCCGTCGACCAGGGTGTCCTGGAGATGCCAGCGGTGCGTGAAGAGGTGATCCACGTCCCCCCGACCTCGTCGTTCGCCGCCGTCCTACGCACGGGCAGGTCTCACCTGGAACCGGTGCTGGACACCCATGCCGGCCCCTGGGTCGACCACGATCCGACGCGTGCGCAGAAGGTACGCGACAGCGGCGTCCACTCCTTGATGGTCGTACCCATCCGCGCGCGGCGCTGCGTGCTGGGACTGGCGCTGTTCGGCCGTTCCACGGAACAGACGCCGTTCCAGGAGGACGACCTGCTCCTCGCCGAGGAGTTGGTCACCCGGGCCGCGCTCTGTTTGGAGAACGCGCTCCAGTACGCGCGCGAGCGCACCGCCGCTCTCACGCTGCAACGCGACCTGCTCCCTCACCGGGTGCACGGCGGTGCTGCCCTTGAGGTCGCTTCGCGCTATGTGCCCGCCGACATGGACCACGGTGTGGGGGGCGACTGGTTCGACGTGATCGAGCTGTCCGGCGCACGGGTGGCCCTGGTTGTCGGCGATGTGGTGGGACACGGCATCAACGCCGCGGCGACCATGGGCAGGTTGCGGACCGCCGTGCGCACGCTCGCGGACCTCGACCTGCCCCCGGACGAACTGCTGGCGCACCTCGACGACACGGTCCGGCGACTGAACGACGAGGACGCCGACGACACCGACCGGCTTCCCGCGGTCGTCGGTGCCACCTGTCTGTACGCCGTCTACGACCCGGTCTCCCGACGGTGCACGCTGGCACGGGCCGGGCATCCGCCGCCCCTGGTCGTCGACGCGCGGGGCGGGGTCACTGTCCCCGACCTGCCGGCCGGAGCCCCGCTCGGCCTCGGTCTCGGCCTGGTGCCTTTCGAGTCCGTGGAACTGGAACTGCCCGAAGAAAGCGTACTCGTCCTCTACTCCGACGGCCTGGTGGAGTCCCGCGGCGAGGACATCGACGTCGGCCTACGGCGTCTGGGCGCCGCCCTGGCACAGCCCGGTGCCGCCCTGGAGGACCTGTGCTCGCGGGCGATGGAGACCTTGTCGGCGCAGGCACCGGCCGACGACGTCACCTTGCTCCTTGCGCGGACGCGCGCCCTGCCACCCGCCCAGGTCGCCTCCTGGGATCTGCCGCACGAACTCGTCACCGTCCCGACGGCCCGGCGTCTGGCCGCCCGTCAACTCCGTGAATGGGGTCTGGAGCCGCTGGTGACGGCCGTGGAGTCGCTCGTCAGTGAACTGGTCACCAACGCGATCCGCCACGGCGACGGCCCGATCCGCCTACGGCTCATCCAGCACCGGGTGCTTACCTGCGAAGTCTTCGACACCAGCACCGCTCAGCCACGCTCCCGCCATCCCGGCAATCTCGACGAGCACGGCCGCGGCCTTCACCTGGTCGGTCGGCTGTCGCGCAGGTGCGGTTTCCGCTCTGTAACAGACGGCAAAGTCGTCTGGGCCGAACAGGACCTGCCATCCCCAACAGGTGCCCGCTGAGCGCCGACAGCCGCCACGGGATCCCCTTCTGCCGTAGTCGCGCAACCTCGTAATGAAAGCCAGAGACATGGACCCATCGGATGTTGAAAACGCCGACCCGGCAGGCGCCTTTCGAGGTGCGACGAGCGTCTCCGGCGCCGGCCCCGGCGGCCGGCCGCCCGCCTTCGACGGTCTGGCCGCCGCCGTGCTCGACGATCGGGGCACGGTGGTGGGGTGGACCGGCACAGCACAGGACCTGACCGGGTTCTGCGCCGACGAGGTCCACGGCCGCCCCGTGCGGGAGCTCGTGGCCGACCTCCCGCACGACCCGCGCAGGGCCGCACCCGTGCCGGCGACCGGCCGGGTACGACTGCGTCACCGGTGCGGCAACACGATCGACGTCACATTCCGGACCACACGGGTGAGCGCTCGACGGACTTCCTCGTGCTCGCGGGTGCGCGTCGACAATCGTCCAGCGTCCGCTGCTGAGCGGCTCAGCTCGGCAGCGTGGCTGGTTGATGGCCGGCCGCTTCCGCGTCGGCAAGGGGGGCGGCCAGGGCCGCCCAGGCAGGGCCGCCGAGGATCTGCCGGGCGTACGTGGGTACGGCTGCACACACCAAGGCGCTGAACCTGTTGGACCGTGGGTGGCGGGGCTTGCCGTGAGAGAGGAGGGCCAGTGGTACTACGGCTGCATGGTCGCAGGCCGACTGTAGGTGGACGAGGGCTCGCCGGCCGGCGATGACCTGCTGATCGTGCTGGCGGAACTGGTGCCACCGCCGGGCCGCGATCACCGCGACGATGGCCGCGTCCTGAAGCATCGCCACCGGCCAGGGAGTCTCCTCGCGCTCGTCCCACTCCGCCGCCGCGGGACGGCCGATCAGCTGAGCGACCTCGGTACGCAGGGTGAACGCCGGCTGCGTCTCCAAGGCGCCGATGCCGCCGATCGCTCGCGGGCCGCCGCGGCACACGGGGAACGGCACAGCCAGCGAGGGAGTACTGCGGTAGGAGCGCCGGGCTCGATCGCTGGTACAGATGCCTGGTCGTGGCGTGTCCGCGCGATCAGCTCAGGTTCGCGGAGGGGTGACGAGCGCTGTCGCAGGCCGTGCGTCCCCCTCCGGCCGGCGCACCAGCCCCGTCGGCGGTGCTCACACAGTCGACGGAGCCCTGCGGCCCTACGCTGGTGGGCTCGTCGGCGATCATGGTGTTGACTGCTTCGCTCGTGGTGGCATGAACCGGCAGGATCGTGTCGACACCGGTGAGGACGAGCATCCGCATCAGGCGGTCGGGGACGTTGGCGAGCCCGAGCGCACCGCCCACCGCCTGGGCGGCGTGCCAGAGACCGATGAGCGCGCTCAGACCGGCGGAGTCGCAAAAACCGACCTGTGACAGGTCCAGAACCAGGTGCGGGCGCCCTCGCTCGATGATCATCGAGGCGTCGCGGCGCAGGGTTTCCGCGGTGTGCATGTCCACGTCCCCGACGACCGCGGCGATGGCGAGGCCGGGGCGGGGGTGCTGGACGGTCAGGTACAGCGTGTCGGTCACGTCGGTCATCACTCCTGGCCGAAGTGTTCGGGCGCGGCGGCGGTGTGGGCGGTCGCTGTGACACTGCCGTCGGGCATGGTGTGAGGGTGGGGGACGGACAGGGTCAGCAGGGCCACGTCGTCGCCGGCTCCGTCGGGCAGCGAGGCCAGCAGGGTGATGCTGTCCTCGATCAGGGAGGTGGCGGTGACGGGTCCGGTGCGCTGGTGGAGGAAGCCGGTGAGGCCGTCGTCGCCGAGCATGGTGCCCTCGGTGGTGCGGGCTTCGGTCAGCCCGTCGGTGTAGAGGAACAGGCTCTCGCCGGCCGTCAGGGAGAAGGTGGTCTGGGCGAAGGGCGCCTGGGGGAAGGCGCCGACGAGCATGCCGCCCTGGGGGCGTACGGCCCGCACCCAGACGGCGCCGCTGTCGTCGGGGCGCAGGTGGTAGGCCGGCGGGTGGCCGCCGGTGGCGACGGTGACGGTGAAGCCGCCGTCGTCCCTGGGCTCCAGGAGGCCGAAGACGACGGTGCAGAAGCGGCGGCCGGCGGTGACGTCGGTGAGCAGCATGGTGTTGAGCGCGCTCAGCACGGTGACGGGGGCGGCGTTGATCTGGGCCGTGGCGCGCAGGGTGTGGCGGGCCAGGGCGGTGACGGTCGCCGCCTCGGGGCCTTTGCCGCACACGTCACCGAGGAAGAACGCCCACCGGTCGCCGTCGAGGGGGAAGACGTCGTAGAAGTCGCCGCCCACGTCATGGGCGGAGGCGGTGCGGTAATGGCAGGCCAGTTCCAGGCCCGGCACCACGGGAAGGGCCGGTGGCAGCAGGGTGCGCTGAAGGGTGGAGGCGAACGCGGCGATGGCGGCCTTGTCCTGCTCCGCCTTCTCCCGCGCCGCCCGCTCCGCCTCGGCCCGCGCCCGTTCCGCCTCGGCGTGCCGCGTCTCCGCCTCCCGGCGGGCCTGCTCGTCGCGCAGGGCGCGCAGCGCCGACAGTCGCAGCTCCATCTCGTCCAGCACGATCGCGGCTAGATCGGCAAGAGTGGCCGTGTCCTCCTCGGTGATCGAGCGCGGCCGGGTGTCGAGGACGTTGACCGTGCCCAGCCGGTGCCCGTCGGGGGTGATGATCGGTGCGGCGGCGTAGAAGCGCACCCCCATCTCCCCGGCGACCAGCGGATTGTCCGCCGCGACGGGGTCCTGGAGGGTGTCGGGGATGACCATCGCGTCGTCGCGCAGGATCGCCGAGCCGCACAGGCCCGGATCACGGCCGATCTGCGCGACACCCTCCAGGCCGTGGGCGGCCTTGAACCAGATGCGGTCGGTGTCCACGATCGTGACGGTCGCCACCGGCACGTCGAAGAGGCGGGCGGCCATCGCCGCCACCCGGTCGAACGCCCCGTCGGGCGGGGTGTCGAGGATGTCGTAGCGGCGCACCGCCGCTATACGGGCCGCCTCCGCATCCGGGTCGGGGACCAGCTCGGTGCGGCGCCCGGGAGCCGGGTCGGTGGCCGATGCCTGCTGCATTGTCGGCTTTCCTCGCCGTCGATGGGCTGCCGCCGTGAACGGCACGAACCGACGCAGCCTAAATCGCCTACACGCCCGAACGCCAATGCCGTCGTCAGCTGGGCACCCGGCCGCGGCCTTCCGTGCGATGTGCCGGTTGATATCGGCAGGCGGGTCCTGCCGGTGAAATCTGACTCCTGTGATTGCCGACCGCGGTCTGCTGATCACATTGTGTCGACCAGTAACTAGTGACCAGTGACCCCAGTGACCGGTGACGGTGCGTCGTGCTGATCACCGTGCCGGGCGACCCCGCCCACCTGCCCCCGGAGTATGCCCTCGACGGCCTCAGGGCGACACGCCTGCCCAGCCACTGATCACACCGCTCAGAACCCGCCTCGAGCCGTGGCACCGAACATGCGTGGCGTCATCGGGTCCCGCGCCGAGCCGCGGCACCCCTGCACACGAAGGAGTCCTCACTCATGAGCCTGACCGCCGAACAGACGCCCGCCGGGCAGCCAGAGTACGGCGATGCGACGTACCCCTTCCACATCACCAGGGAAGAAGAACGGCAGTTGCGTCTCCTGGGAGCCGAGGCCGTCCCGTCCCTTGTGATCGGGCAGGCCACGTCCTTCGACGAGTACGCCCGCCAGCTGATGATCCCGCCGGCTGTCATGGACCTCGCGCGCAAGGCCGAAGACCTGCGCCTGTCGGCGTGGGAGACCGAAGCGATGCGCAAACACCTCGCCCCCGCCACCGCGCCCGGCGAAGAGGTGGGCCTGCTGCGCCAGATCCTCGTGGAGAAGTACAAGCACGATCCGTCCCACCCGCCGTACATCCGTGTCGCCTGCACCGGCCGGGGCGACTACGACCACCTGGCAGCAAAGCACGGCCACCTCCACCCCGACGACCACCCCAAGGGCGACATCGGCTCGCCCGTCGTCCTGGAGATCTGGCCCGCTCAGCACTACTCGCCCATCCACTCCCACGGCCACACCACCGGCATCGTCTTCTGCCTCGACGGCCAGCTCGACGTCATGGTCTACGAGCACCTCGACTGGAACGCCCGCAAACTCGGCCTGATCACTCTCACCCCCGGGCAGTGCGCCTGGCTGTCCAGGGACAACTACGCCGTGCACCGGGTGTACTGCCCGCTGGACGGCGGCGGCGGATCCACTGGCCCCGGCTACATGAACGCCTCCGCCGATTTCGGCGCCAGCTTCCACGTCTACCTCAACCCGGAGGAGACCGGCGTCGAGGACGACGACGGCGACAGCTACAGCCGCGATGCCTTCAACTACATCGACGAGGAGTCCAAGAAGCGGCGTGCCTTCGCCACCGAGTCCGACCTCTCCTGGAGCATCCTGCGCCGGGTCCTGGCCAACACCAAGCTGACCTGAGCCCGCCATGAGTCGTACCCCTCCGCTGCGGTTGCGTCCGTGTCGTGCTCGACCCGGCGACCGACGCCCGGTGGCCGCTACCGCGGGGAGGGGGCTCACCCGCGCCGGCGAGAAGCTTCTCGCCGGGACGGTCGGATCCGACCAGTGCTGGCCGATGCTCTCGCGGCCCGATTCACCGAGCTCGGCCTGACCATGGTCGAGTCCTCCAGCCCCGGGCGTCGTAGGCGATCGCAGTGCGACCGACGCCTTTCGGATGGCGACGTTCGACCAAGCCGCCCTCGCATTACTGGAACAGGGCCTTCTCACCCGCCACGACATCGCGAACTTGCGGGCGCTCCACCACACCCCCTCCTATACCGACACCGGCATCACTCCGATCTCGGTCAGTGGCCACAAGGCTGCGCACGGCCGGGGCGGTCGGTTACCCGCGACCTCGTCAGCCCGGTGCGTGCCCTTTGTCGAGTGCGCGGGTCGTGCGGTCGCCGGGCAGAGGGAGGGGAAGGGCTGGCCGCGCCTTCTCCCGTCGCAACGCATGGGCAATCGCGCGCGCCTCGACGCCCGCTTGGCGAAGGACACCCGTGAGGGGGTTGGTGTATCCGGTGAAGTACAGGCGCGGGGCCGTAGGGTGGCACTGCCCGCCTACGGCGAGGGGCTGCCCGGCGTCGTCGAGTACGCCCAGGGGCCCCACCAGGTCGTGCAGGTCGGACCGGAACCCCGTGGCGGCGATGACCGTGTCGGGTCGCAGCCGGGTGCCGTCGGCCAGCACCACGTCCGGGCCGTCGAACGCCTCGACGGCGGCGACCGGCTCGACCCGGCCGGACAGGACGGCGTCCACGAAGCCGTGGTCGAGAACCGGGTTGACCTTTTCTCGGACGTTGCGGGTGTACAGACCCGTGCGGGGCCGGGGCAGTCCCCGTGAGGTCAGGTCGGGCACCGCGAGACGTTGCGTGAGCAGGGAGGTGCGGTCCCGCCACGCCAGTGGGAGGACCTCAGTCAGCCGGCCGGCCGCATGCCATCGGGCGCTGGAGCGGGGCAGGATGTTGGGTGGGGTGCGAACTGAGATCCGTACCCGTGCGGCTCCGGCCCCGGCCAGGACGCTCGCGATCTCGGTACCGCTGTTGCCGACGCCGACCACCAGCACGTCCCGCCCCCAGTAGGGGATCGGAGAGCGGTAGTGGGCCGAGTGCAGCAGGGTGCCGGTGAACGTCGAACGCCCTGGCCAGCGTGGAGTGTGGGGCGTGTGGCAACGGCCGGTGGCCACCACGACCGCACCAGCGGGTACCGGACCGTCGGCAGTGTGCACCAGCCATCGTGCTCTCGAACCTGGCTCGGCCCGTTCGATGCGCTGTACCTCGGTGTTCACCCGGACGTCGAGTCGGTGATGAGCGACGTAGTGCTCCAGGTAGCGCACATAGTCGTCCCGGCTCACCCAAGGACCCGCCTGACGCGGAATGGGCAGGCCGGGGAGTTTCGACGCGCCGGGAGTGGTGTGCAAACGCAGGTGGTCGTAGCGCTGCGCCCAGCTCGCTCCCACGCGGTCCGACCGTTCCAGGATCACGGCCGGCTCGCCGGAGCGGTTCAGCAGTGCGGCGGCCGCCAAGCCGTGCGGGCCGGCTCCGATCACGATCGTGGGAGCACTGAAGTCTCGCTGTGGTGTGGGGGGCATCACCTCCTACAACGGCAGACCAGGGCCTACGTCACGCCCAACTCACAGATGTCACACAGGAGGTGACTGCCGTTACACCGGCGGTGCGGACTCGTTGGTCACCCGGCAGCAGACGTTGCGCGAGGGTTCGTCGTCCCGAGAGCCGGCCCGCAAGGGGCTGAGGCGGCGCCGCCCTTACTCGCAGGTCCCTACCGGGTCATGAGCCGCGCAGGCCAGCACAGCATGAGCCTGCGCGGCCCCGGCCTCCACGGGGGATCCCTCCGGAACGGCTCGCTCCACCTGTCCGATTCCTTCGAGGGGTTCATGTGCAAGCAGTACCGACGCGCCCCCGGCCACGGCTGCGGATCAGCGGAGTTCGCAAGGCGTACGGCGGCCGGCAGGTCCTGCGCGAGGTGGACCTTGACGTGTCTGCCGGGACACTGGTGGGAATCGTCGGCGAGAACGGTGCGGGCAAGAGCACTCTGCTGCAGATCGCCGTAGGCCACCTCGCACCCGACCGCGGCACGGTGACACGAACCGGAGCAGTGGGGTACTGCCCGCAACGGTCCGTACTGAACGACGCGTTCACCGTCGAACAGCATCTGCGGTTGTTCCAGAGGGCCTACCGGCTGCCGACACTGGAACGGGCCGGCGAGCTGATGGAGCTGCTGGCGATGACCGCCTGCCGACGACAGAAGGTCGGCGAACTCAGTGGTGGAACGCGGCAGAAGCTGAACCTGCTGATCGCTCTCATGCACGATCCACACCTGCTGGTCCTGGACGAGCCCTACCAGGGCTTCGACTGGGACACCCACCAGCGGTTCTGGGCCCTAGCCGCCGCCCTGCGCGATCAGGGCCGGTCGATCATCGTGGTCTCTCACCTGCTGCACGACGCACACCACTTCGACGCGATCGTGCATCTGCGCCAGGGCCGTCTGCACTTCGAGGAGACCGAGCGTTGAAACTCACCTGCGCGGCTTTCACCGAGCTCCTGCGCTGCACTCTGCTGGGCCACCTGCGCAACCGGCTGGCCCTGGTTCTGGCTGTCGCGTTCATTCCCGTCTGGATCGCCGTGGCACGCCTGTGCACATCCGACCAAGTGGTGCGCATCCGGCTGGACGCCATCAGCGTCCCCGTCTCTGCTCCGGCCAGCCAGCTGGGCCAGGTGGCCAGCGCGCTCGGCGCCGTCACCATGGTCGCCGGCTTCATCACTTTCACGGAGACCTTCCAGTCCCGTCAAATGGACCGCCGTCTGCTGCTGGCCGGCTACCCCCGGCTGCCGATGCTGCTGGCCAAACTCACTGCCATCGCCCTCACCGCCGTCGCGCTGGCCCTTTACACCACGATCCTGCTGTGCGCTTCCCTGCCCGTACGCCACGCAGGCCCCCTGGGGCTGGCCCTCGCGGGCGCCGGCCTCGCCTACGGCGGCATCGGGCTTCTCCTCGGCTCCCTGGTCCGGGGCGAGCTGGAGGGCTTCTTCCTGATCATCATGCTCAGCCTGGTCGACACCGGTCTGCAGAACCCCGTCTTCAACACACTCATGGATGTGGCAGGCGTTTCCGCGCTTCCTCTGTACGGCGTGAACCAGCTGGCGCTGAGCTCAGCCCTCACCCCCCAGACTCCCTGGTCCCACGGCCTGCTCTCCCTCGCCTGGTCCGCAGCGACCGGGGCCCTGGCGCTGCTCGTCCTCCACCACCACCGCCCTTCCCGCTCCTCGTGGTCCCGCCGGACGAGAGCCGACGCAGAGTGATCACGACGAGTTCGGGCACCTCCGAGTGCCGGCGCCGCTGATGGCGGCGGCTGTCGCGCTGCCCCGTACCCAGGGGCCGGACGTCTTTGATCTCCGTCCTGATCATCAGGTGCCTATGGAACTTGTTCAGCGATGCCCTTGGTGTGCACAGCCGTCTGGCACCCGGCGGGCCGGAGCAGGCCTGGAGGCGGGCGGCCACGGCGTCCAGGCCGAGTGCGGCCAGGGCTGGCCGACGACCATGTCACCCGCACGCGAGGGCGGTATCGGAGTCGGCTGAGCCTTCAGCGGTTGTCGTGGAGCTCCTGGTGCATCTGGGGCTGGTCGTCCTGGTCGTGAGTGAGGGCGTAGAGCTCGACCTGATTGAACGCCTTCGACGCCACCCCGAGGATCTCGTCGTGGGGGTTGACCCCGACTGCCTTCTTCGCGCTGCCGCCGCCCACGCCGCCGACAGTACTGCTGAAGAGGCTGTGCATGGCCGCCGCGGGCTTGGCCGCCAGGTCGACGGCGCTCCTGGGGATGCCGGCCATGTCGGCGTACTTGTCCGTGAACGCGGTGCGGACCATGGCGATGAAGGGCTCGTAGAAGCCCGGCGGGAGCATCTTCTCCTTGTAGAACTTCAGCGCCTGCGCGGTCATGACATTGCAGTCCTCGCCCGGCTGCCACTCCCTTTCCCGCATGATGCTCCAGATCCGGTCGACCAGGTCGACGTCCTTGGGGATCAGCCACTTCCCGGGGGTGCCGAGGTAGTGGTTGATGTAGTGCCAGGCGTTCACGAAGCCCTGCGCGTCGTCGTGCGCCACATGGACGCCGAGGTTCTTCATAGCCTGGAGGATCTGAACGCTGAAGACGCCGATGGCGCCGGTGGTGTACTTCTGGGAGACCGGCTCGCCCCACTTGGCGTAGTCCCACTGGCCGCTCTTCTTGTGCAGCTGGCGGACGGAGGCGTGGACCAGGCGTACCTTGGTCACGGTCGCCGCCAGGGTGCCGTTGCGCAGGGCGTCCTTGTCACCCATGCCGATGAACAGGCGCGAGGACTGCGACAGCCGCCGGCCGAAACCGTTCACGCCGCCCAGGCGCCCGGTGGTGCGCAGGGTGTGGGCGCCGGTCGGGGAGAGGTAAGTGCCGATCAGGCCGACGGTGCCCTGCAGCATGGAGGCCACGCCGTGATGGTGAGCGAAGAAGCCCTCCGCGGCCTTGACGTCGGCCTCGCTCCAGCCGGGCGGCTGTTCGGAGGCATCGTGCAGGAACTGCGCGAGCCGTTCCGGAAGGTTGGACAGCTCGTCCATGGGCATGCGGGGCTTGAGTGTCCCGATGGTGCGGAACAGGCCGTTGACGCCGTCGACCTCCCTGTTGTCGATGAGATCGGACACCAGCGCGTCCGCAGCCGGGTCTCACTCCTGGTTTGCGGCCTCCATCTCGGCTTCCACGGTCTCAGCCGTCAAGGTCACAGCTCACTCCTCTCGACGCACCCACGGGGATGCGGCGCCGACCGGATCGAACCCCCGGCGCGCCACACAGTTGATCTTCACCATTGCAGTCCGAGACCGAAATGCCACGAAGGAGTGACGAAGATGCACACCGGGGGCGTAACCAGGGGCGCACGACCGTGCCGATGACTGCGACCTGGTGGATGTCGATGCGGTTCCTCGGCCTTCTGGACGACGGCGACGACCTCACCAACCGCAAACCCCTGGCCCGGCCACGTCACCGCCGGGGCGGTGCTCGTCGGCCCCGACGGCCGCATCCTGCACAATCTCCGCAACGGCTCCAGAAGTGGCCGTCGAGCCGTACGCCAATCCGAACACCCCTCCCTCATTCGGAGTCATTCCGGGGCGGGCTCTTTTTGCAGTCGACCGTAGGGGCAGGGACGTCGACGACAGATACCCCCGGCAGATGCCGCTCGACGAAAGGGACCGTCCATGCGCAAGATCGCTCTCCTGCTCGGTTTGGCTCTCTCCGCAAGCGTGGCTGCGGCCGCCCCGGCCGCAGCCAACGGCCCCGGCTACCCTCCCAGCGACCAGGCGGTGATCATCAGCAACGCATCGACCGGCTTCTACCTGCAGACCGACACTCAGAATGAGAACCGGCCGCAGTACGTCCAGGTGTGGTACCCGTGGCCGCTGGCCAATGAGGGCTCGGGGTCGGTCTGGCGACTCAAGCAGAAGTACGGCGACCACTACGTCATCGAGACCGAACCGATCAAGAACCCGACCCCGGCCTGTCTGACGGTGCCGGACAACGCGAAGGACAACGGCCCGCTGACCGTGACCAACTGCAACGGCGGTCCGGCACAGGACTGGATCGTCCGCGAGGACGGCACCTCCGAGACCTACACCATCACCCCGGCCGGAGCGAACTTCCGGCAGTGGGCGATCACTTCGCAGTCGCAGAACTACCCCCACCCTGATGTGTACGTGACCCTCAAGCACTTCACCGGAACCAACGCGCCCACCAACATGCGCTGGAAGATCGACCCGAGGTCGGCCGCCTGACCCCCCGGTCAACGAAGGCCGACAGGCGCGGCGGCCCCGCGCGGCTGCTGCGGACCTGCGCCCCTGGGAGAAGCCGACAGAGCCGGATCTGCTGACCCCTCCGACCCTCTGACGGCGGCTCGCTGCGGAACACCCCCGCTCCAGCGGGGGTGTTCCGCAGCGAGCCCACGCCAACCTGTCTGCTGATCGGCGGAGCTGGTGTGCTGTCCCGGGGAAGTGCTCGTGCTGGTCCGGGTGGAGATCGGTAGCACGTGACCGTCTGTCACGGGTGTCCTCTGCGGTTCTCGGGCAAGATCCTCGGCCTGTTGCGTAGGTTCCGCGGCGGGAGGGGTCTTCATCGCGGATGCGTTGACGTGGACGATCGAGTAGCGGGTGCAGCTGGCAGAACGCGCTGAGAAGGTGCGGGGGACGAGGCGGCCTTCGAAGCGCTAGGTGCGAGCGGCGGCGGTCAGGGCCCTGCGGGCGGCGGGACCGGAGATCTTCTCGCCGGCCGCAGCGTGGTCCCGCAGCCGCGCGGCGGTGTCGGCGGCGGCCAATGCCGTTTCGACGTCGAGGATGGCGTGGATGCCGCGGGAGCCCTAGCCGCTGGAGGTGCGTGCGTCCAGGACGGTGCGCATGTGGCCGTACTGGATCCGCTTCGTCTCCCGCTCCAGGTTCCGAAACTCATGAGAGCGGACGAAGGCAAGCAGATCCCGGTCGACCGTGCCATCCGGCGCCACGAACCACCGGATCACCGGGCCCAAAGCCCATCCGGGCGACCGCCGCCGGCGGGTCCTGTGCCCCCAGGACCCCCTCAGGCGGCAGCGTCCCCCAGCGTTCCGGATCCGGCACGCGCACCACATGCCACTCGTTCAACCAACGCCTCCCCTGACGCTTGAACTCGCTCAATCATCAGGGAAGTGGCGTCGGTGACGGTGCGGTAGTGGTCGAGGGCGTCGCCGTGGGCGTGCATGAGTCGGGCAGGCCGGGGGAGTCCCAGACCCGACGACGGTGCTGACGACGACGTCCTGCCCCTTCTCGGCGGCGGTGACCGAGCGCGGTCGAGAAAGTCGTTCCGTGTTGACGTCGGATCGGCGTGCCGCTCGGTGAGATTCGCCCGGTCGCGGACGACGGCGGTCCCACCACGACGAGGTCACCGCCGACCGCGCCCGCTACGACAACGAGGCCGCCGCGGGCTGACGCGCGGCGACTCCTCCCGATCTGCGCCGGCGACCCGGCTCGGGCCCTCAGGTGGCTGGCCGCCAGGATGCGGCGCTACGGGCTCGATCCCGAACCGCTGCCGGACCAAGCCGGCGTGGTGATCAATCCCAGCAACACCACGGGGGCCGTACGGCCTGGTGAGATCCTCGACGGCATCACGACATCACCCGCGGACACGACCTGATCCTGCCGGCCGACGAGACGGACTCCGACTTCCTCCACGACGGCACCAGGCACACACCGCTCGCGACGTGCGCCCCGGACTCACCGTTCCGGACCCTGCTGTCCCCGTACGGCGGCCCCGCGTGACACGATCCTGAGCGGCTCGCGCCGCGCCTCACGCGCGGTGACGGCGGCCACGCTGACCACGTTCACGGTGTTCGCGAGCTTCCTGTCCGGCCGGCCCGCCTGCTGGCTGCCGAAGTCTCCGGGCCGGCCGCTGTCCCACGGGACGTCCGAGACGGCACGGGCCCCGTCGAGCGAAGCACGGCCGGCACCTCGACGCCGGGGGAGTGGCACACCCAGCGGAGGACCGAGGCGCGGGAATGCCTGCTGCGCCTTGCTGGGCTGCGGCCCGCCCCTTGGTCGCCGGGCGGGCCGGTAACGCCTCCACCGGCTCGATGCCAGGGCGCGGCCGAGCATCGCGTCCCCGTCATGCCCCGTTGCCGCGCAGCACGGCGAACGCCTGGTGCAGGAGCTGGGTGAAGTCCTCGACGGGGGTGGGCGGCCCGGCCACCGGTTCGTCGCGAGTGGTGAAGGCGATCAGGGCGCTGCGCACGGCGGCGACCGAGGCGCGGGCCAGGACGGAGGCGTGCAGGGAGCGGGTGGGGGCCGGTTCGTCCGGTGACCGGCGTGCGAGGCGGTCGGCGAGTGCTTCGGTGATGCCGTCCTCGAGGTCGGTGAGCACGCCGCTGCGCCGTGTGCCGGTGGACAGGGCGCGAGGTGGTACGCCGACGAAGAGGATGCCCAGGCCGCCGTTGAGGCCCTGGGCGGCGGTGAGCAGGCCGTTGAGTACGGCCGTGTAGGGCGGCTCGCTCGCCGGGCGGCCGGCGATCTCCTTCACGAGTAGCGGCACGAAGTCGAGGATCTCCGCGAAGACCAGGTCCTCCTTCGAGGGGAAGTAGCGGAAAAAGGTGCGTTCGGTCACACCGGCCGCCGCGGCGATGTCCTTGACCGTCGTCTCCTGGTAGCCGCGCTCCGCGAACATGCGGGTGGCCGCACGCAGCAGACTCCCGCGCGTGGCGGCCTTTTTGCGGTCCCGCCGCCCCATCTCCTGCACGTTGCGCTCCTCCACGCCTTCATCCTGGCACGCCCGCCGTCCGGGACCGGGATCCGCTCTCCTGAAACTGTCAGTCCTGACAGTACGGGTACCGTGTCAGTCATGACATTTTCTGGTCGACTGGTCGGGCTGGGTTTCCCTCGCCGCACGGTGGTCTCCCTGGCCTCCGTGCTCGTCCTGGTCACTCTCGCCGGCACGGCAGAGGTGGTGACGCGGGGACGGATCGCAGATCGGATCGCGACGGCGGCCGCGAAGCGTCTGGGCACCAGACCGGCGGTCGGGCTCGGGGCCACACCCGTGCTCTGGCAGCTGGCGCGGGGCGCCTTCGCGGACGTCGAGCTGACCGCAGACGACGTGGCCGCTCGGCACCTGACCGGGCTCCGTGTCGACGCCCACCTTCGTCAGGTGCGCCGGAGCCGGAAGGGCGGCACGGTCGGTTCGTCCACCGTGACCGTCGACATCTGCTCCGCGTCTCTGGTCGCGGGCGCGAGCGCGGGCCCTGCGGAGAGCGTGGTGGTGCCCGATCCCGCGCACGGACGGCTGGTCGTGCACATCGGCCGTGCCGGTGCTCTGGCTGTCGCGGTCACCCCGGTTCTGGACGGCCTGACGATCCGGGTCACGCCTGGTCGGCCCACGTTCGCCGGCCGCCCCCTCCCCGACGCCCTGGCGAAGAAGGTCACGGCCAGAGCCGGCCGCACCGTCCCCCTGTCCGACCTCCCGCTGGAACTGGCACCGCGTCGGCTCCAGGTCACCGATGACGGCCTCCGGCTCACTCTGAGCGGCGGCCGCGCCGCGTTCGACGCCTGATCCCGCGCTTCCCGGCGTCTGCCCGCGGGTTTCTCCCCGAAGGTGCCGCTCAGCCCCGCAAGTCCCTCTCAAGGAGCACGTTTCCCATGGCTTCCCTCCTCTACCGGCTCGGCCGCGGTGCCTTCCGGCATCGCCGGGCTGTGCTGGCCGCCTGGCTGCTGGTGCTGACCGCGGCCGTCACCTGCGTGATCACGTTCGGCGGCACGACCGACGACGAGTTCACCGTCCCGGGCTCACCGGCCCAGACCGCGATGGACACCCTCAAGAAGGAACTGCCCTCGGCAGCCGGGACGAGCGCCCAGATCGTCTTCGTCGCGCCCAGGGGTCATGCAATCACCGAGCCGAGGTACGCCAACGCTGTCAGCGCCACGATGGCGAAGGCCTACAAGGCGCCCCAGGTCGTCGGCGTCACCGACCCTGCGCGGAACAAGGTCATATCGCCGGACCGCACCGCCGCACTCGGCCAGGTCCGCTACCAGGTCACCCGCGCCGGCCTGCACGGGGACAGCCTCACCTCGCTGGAGAAGACCACAGAGCCGGCGAAGGACGCCGGGCTCACCGTAGAGGTCGGCGGGTCCGCGTACGGAAGCAGCAAGAGCACCGGCCACACCAAGGAACTATTGGGAGCGGCCGTCGCCCTCGTCGTCCTCACGATCACCTTCGGCTCGCTGTTCGCGGCCGGCATGCCGCTGCTGACCGCTGTCGCCGGCGTCGCCGTCACCATGCTGGGACTGTCCGCGCTCACCGGTGTGCTGACCATCTCCAGCACCGCCCCGTCCCTCGCCTCGATGCTGGGCCTCGCGGTCGGCGTCGACTACGCCCTCTTCCTCCTCTCCCGTCACCGCTCCCACCTCGCCACCGGCATGGACACCGAGGAGTCGGCCGCCCGGGCCACCGCCACCGCGGGCAGCGCGGTTGTCTTCGCCGGTCTTACGGTGATCATCGCGCTGTGCGGCCTGTCCGTCGTCCGCATCCCCTTCCTGACCGTGATGGGCGTGGCCGGCGCCGCCGCGGTGCTGATCGCGGTCGGCGTGTCCACCACGCTCCTGCCGGCCTTGATGGGCTTCGCCGGTGACCGGCTACGTCCGAAGCCAGGCTCGCGCGCGGCCCGCCGCGAACAGTCCGCGCGCGGCACCGGGCACGGCAGCCGCAGGACCATGGGGGAGCGCTGGGGCAGGTTGGCGATCCGCCGGCCGCTGCTGACCCTGCTGGCCGTACTCGTCGGCCTGCTCGCCGTCGCGGTACCCGCCAGGGACCTCCAACTGGCGCTGCCGGACAACGGTTCGGCCCCCGTGGGCAGCAGTCAGCGGCAGGCGTACGACACCGTCTCCGACAGGTTCGGGCCCGGCTTCAACGGCCCGCTGCTCGTCCACGCCGACACTTCCCACGCCCCGGACCCGCATGCGGCCACCGCAAGCCTCGTCAAGGACCTGAAGACCGCCGACGGCGTCGCCGCGGTCGGAAAACCACAGGTCATCGATCACGGGGAGGCGGCCGTGATCCAGGTGGTACCGAAGACCGGACCCTCGGACCAGAAGACGAAAGACCTCGTCCAGCACATCCGCGACGAGGCACCCACCTGGCACGAGCGGACAGGGGCCGAGGTCTCCGTGACCGGTACGACCGCCGTGAACATCGACGTCTCCGACCGGCTGGCGAGCTCCCTGATCCCCTTCGCGCTCGTGGTCGTCGGCCTGTCACTGCTGCTGTTGCTGCTGGTCTTCCGCTCGGTGGTCGTCCCGTTGAAGGCCAGCTTGGGCTTCTTGCTGTCGGTGGCCGCCACCTTCGGCGCGGTCGTGGCCGTGTTCCAGTGGGGCTGGCTGGCGAGCGCACTCGGCGTCCCGGAGACCGGGCCGGTGGTCAGCATCCTGCCCGTCCTGGTGATGGCGGTGCTGTTCGGACTCGCCATGGACTACGAGGTGTTCATGGTCAGCCGCATGCGCGAGGCACACGTCCACGGCGCCGCACCCCGCGAGGCCGTCCTGGCCGGCTCACGCCACGCCTCCCGCGTGGTCACCGCCGCCGCCCTGATCATGTTCGCGGTGTTCGCGAGCTTCATTCCCGGCGGCAGCACCATGCTCAAGCCGATCGCCTTCGCCCTGGCCGTCGGCGTCTTCATCGACGCCTTCCTGGTCCGGATGACGCTTGTCCCCGCCGTCCTCGCACTCGTCGGCCGGGCGGGCTGGTGGCTCCCGAAGTGGCTCGACCGGCTGCTGCCCGACCTCGACATCGAGGGCGAACAGCTTGCCGCGGACCAGCCGACGGGCGGCGACGACCGGCACCGGCCCGGCGCCCCGGTCGCGGTCGGCGAAACCTTCCAGGAGAACCCGCGCTGACGCAACAGCCGAGCGGAGTCCGTGACCGTCACCCGGTCACGGACTCCGCTGTTTTCAGCGCGGCTTTACGAGTTGAGGTGCTCGCCGATCCGCACGAACGCCTGCACCAGCGGGACCGGCGGCACGGCGGGCGACATGACCTGCGAGCCGAAGTGGACGATCACGAGGTCCAGGCCCGGCGACACGAAAAGCCGCTGGCCGTGGATGCCACTGGCCATATAGGAGTCGTAGGAGTCGTTCAGGACCCACCACAGGTCGTGGTACGAGAGCGTGGCCGGTGAGTCGGGGGGCGCGGCCGGGAAGCGCACCCGGCGGGGGTAGCCGTCGGGCACGCCGCTGGTGATCGTGCGGGCCACTTCCTCCGGAACCACCTGCTGATCCCCGACCGCTCCGCCGCAGCGCAGCATCTCACCGAGCCGGGCCACATCGCGTGCTGTCGCGCTGAAGCCTCCGCAGGCTGCTTCGATCCCGTCGCCGTCCAGGGCGTAGTACGCGTCCTCCTCCGCACCGATCCTCGCCCACAGCAGGTCGCTGAGCAGCGCGGACGTGGTCAGGCCCGTGACGCGGCGGAGGACTTCGGCCAGCGTCTCCACGTTGCCGTTCTCGTAGTGGAACTCCTCTCCCGGAGCCCCGGTGGCGCGGGCCGTCAGGAGGTGCTCGCGGATGGTCGTGGGCCCGCTGTAGTCGAAGGGCCGCAATTGCGCGGCGATCACCGCGTGGTACCGCTGGGCCTCGATCGCCTTGTCGAAGGGGCGGCCGGCATAGCTCACCTTGGTGCCCATGTGCAGCAGGTCCTGCACCCGTGCGTCGCCGAAAGCCGTTCCGGCCAGTTCGGGGACGTAGGCGGAGACCGTCGCCGTACGGTCCAGCAGCCCCTGGTGTGCCAGCGTCGCCGCGACCAGCCCGAGGTAGGACTTGGCCGCCGAGGCGTTGAAGCGAGGGGTGTGCGCGTCAGCGCCGTGCGGATAGCGCTCGTAGACGACCTGGCCCCGGTGCATGACGAGGAACGCGTCCGTCTGGGCCGCGGCGAACAGGCCCGGGAGCTTGAGTACGCCGGTGTCGGTGGTCACGACAAGGGCGTCGAGGTCCGCCTCGGTGCAGGTCAGGGGACGCGCGAGCTCCCGACCCCGCCACACCCGCCGGCTGGGCGAGAGTTCACGGCCCTGTGAGGTGAAGCGGCGGATCCAGGCGGGATCCGTGTAGCCGCGGGCCCACCGCAGATCGCTCAGCGGAACTGTCTCGGACATGGGTCACTCCTGTTGTCGGATCAGATTTCCGAGCGTGGGGCTCGTCAAGGCGTTGACCTTGCGGCTGTCTGGCGCCTAGGTTGCCAAACCAGTTCGTTCGCTACAAGACAAGCTGTCCGGCATCGTACTCACCTTTCAGTTCCGAGCCGCAGGAGTGTCCATGGCCACGCAGCATCCCCGGCCCGCCGCTTACCCGAACGTCCCCGATCCTCCGCCGGACCCGCGGTCCGGCCGTCGGCATGCCTGGCTCGTCACCGCGCTCATCGTGGCGTTCATGCTGATCAACTACGCGGACAAGTCCGTCCTGGGGCTCGCGGCCGTGCCGATCATGGATGAGCTGCATATCAGCAACAGCACCTACGGTCTGATCTCCAGCTCCTTCGCCGTGCTGTTCAGCCTTTCCGGGCTGGTCGTAGGGTTCGTCTCCGCTCGGGTCTCGAGCCGGGTGCTCCTGGTGGCCATGGCCGCCGTCTGGGCGGTGGCGCAGCTGCCTGTGCTCTTCGTGGCCTCGGTGCCGGCGCTGGTGGCGGGACGGGTGCTGTTGGGTGCGGCCGAGGGGCCGGCCGCACCCATGTCGATGCACGCGCTGTACAAGTGGTTCCCGGAAGACCGGCGGGGACTGCCGTCGGCGTTGCAGATCAGCGGTGCCGCGCTGGGCACGCTGATCGCCGCGCCGGTCATGACCTGGTTGATCACCGCGTTCGGGTGGCGCTCGGCGTTCGGAGTGCTCGCGGCGACGAGCGCAGTGTGGAGCCTGCTGTGGTGGCGCGCGGGGCACGACGGTCCGTACGGCCACGCGTCCGCGCCCGCAGGCGCCTCCGGCTCCGGGTCGGCGCGCCGGCTGCCGTACCGCAGGCTGCTGCTGAACGGCACGGTGACGGGAAGCATCGCAGGGGCTTTCGGCGCCTCCTGGGCCCTGTCACTGAGTCAGGCGTGGCTGCCCGCCTACCTGCGCACGCAGCTCGGCATGTCACCGGGTACGGCGGCCGCGTTCATCAGCGGCGTCTCGGCGTTCAGCTTCGTTCTGCTGCTGGTCGTCTCACCGCTGGTCGACGCGCTGAACCGGCGGGGCGTGCGCAGCCGCTGGTCGAGCGGTGCGCCGCAGGGGATCTCCGTCGCCCTCGCCGCGCTGGCCATGGCGACCTTCCCCTTCGCCGGGGCTCGGCCGCTGCTCCTGGCGCTGGTCACGCTGGCGTTCGGCGCGCACGCCATCACCTTCCCCCTGCACTACATGACAACGGCCGCCGTCGTGCCGCCTTCGCAGCGGGGCGCGGTGTTCGGCATCGTCGCCGCCACCGGAACCCTGCCCGGGCTGATCGCGCCGTACCTGACCGGACGCCTGCTGGACTCGGCATCCTCCCAGAGCACCGGATACATCCATGCCTTCCTGGTGTCGGCCGCGGTGATGATGGTCTGCGGTCTGGTCGCCCTGACCGCGATCCGGCCCGAGCGGGACATCCGCCGGTTGCTCCCGGTCGAGTGAACCGGTGAGAAACGCGTGGCTCAGGCCGGCGGCTCGAAGCCGCTGGCCCAGTAGCGGCCGTGCAGGGCCAGGTCGAGGAGCATGCGGACGACCTCCTCGGCCGGCAGCGAGGGGGTCTCCTGCTCGACCCACCACCGCAGCACCGCGATCTGCTCCCCGACCCACACCCGGGCCAGCAGTTCGGGATCGATGCGCGGCTGTACGGCGTTGCGTTCCGCGCGAGCGCGGAACTCCTCGGCCGTGGCCCGCGCGCAGGCGTCCACGAACATCTGCAGCGGCTTGCCGTCGCCCTCGCCGCGCAGCACGATCCGGTACAGATCACGGTCCTCGCGCGCGTGCCGCAGCATCTCCAGGATCGGCTTGCCGGTGAAGCCGGCCGCGCTGCCGGCGACCGCGGGAACCAGGCGCTCGGACAGCTCGGCCAGCAGGTCGGCGGTCACGCGCGCGAACAGGTCCTCCTTGTCGCGGAAGTGCGCGTAGAAGGTCGCCCGGGCCACATCCGCGCGCTCGGTGATGTCCTCCACGGTAAGCGCCGTGAACCCCCGCTCCAGCACCAGCTCCACCAGGGCAGCCCCCAGAGCCCGGCGCGAGCGCCTGGTCCGCCTGTCCTCAGCCATGCACCCCTCCTCGTCGATCGTCCCGCACGGCCGCGGTGACGCGTGCGGGGCCAGTCTAGAGACTCTTGACACGACCGTCGGTTACTGAACAGAGTGTCTGCAAACAATCGACATGTAAATCTACGAACGCCATCTACTGAGTAGGCCCTCATGAACCTCGGCATCTACCTCTCGCGCAGCGCTCGCTACTGGCCCCAGGCCCCCGCCCTCGTCTGCGGGGGCCGCGTCTGGAGCTTCACCGACCTGGACCGGGCGGCCGACCGCCTGGCCAGCGCCCTGGCCGCCCGGGGCCTGCGTCCCGGCGACGCGGTGGCCTCCCTCGCCTGGAACCGCGGCGAGCTGGTGGAGGTCGAGTTCGCGCTGTACAAGGCCGGTTTGACGCGCGCACCGATCAACGCCCGGCTCGGCACCGGCGAGATCGGGCACATCCTGCGCTACGCCCCGGTCCGCGTGCTCCTCTACGACGCGGCGCATCGCGAGGACGCCCTCGCTGCGATCGCCGCGGCGGGCACCGGGTGCCTGCCGGTCTGCCTGGACGGCGCGCAGCCCGGCGAGGTCTCCTACAGCGACCTGCTGGCCGAGGGGGATGCGCTGCCGTTCCACGTCGAGGTCGGCGAGGACGCCCCCTGCGTCCTGAACTTCACCTCCGGATCCACCGGTGCGCTCAAGGCGGCGGTGCAGACGGTCGGCAACCGCCTCGCCAACATGCGCAAGCAGCTGATGGCCGACGAGTCCCGGCCCCGCCCGGGCACCCGCTTCCTCGCCTGCGGCCCCATCACCCACGCCACCGGCATGGGCCTGCTGGCCGGGGTGTTCGGCGGCTCGACCACCTACGTGCTGCCGAGTTGGAGCCCGCAGGGCTTCCTCGAGACGGTCGAGAAGGAACGCATCACCGCGACCTTCCTGGTGCCGGCCATGCTGAACATGGTGCTCGCCCATCCCGGCGCGGCGGACCACGACCTGCGCTCGCTGACGAGCGTGCGCCTCGGCGGCGCACCCATCTCGCCCCAACGCCTGCGCGATGCGGTGGAGTTCTTCGGGCCGGTCGTCGCCCAGGGGTACGGGCTGGGCGAGACCACCAGCGTGGTTGCGGGCCTGAGCAGCGAGGAGATCGCCCGCGCGGTGAAGGAGGACCCGGAGCTGCTTCAGTCGTGCGGCCGTGCGTCCTACGACACCGAGATACGCGTCGTCGACGAGTCGGGCCGGGAGCTGGGTCCGCGCGAGGTCGGCGAGGTCATCGTGCGCGGCCCGGACTGCGTCCGCGAGTACTGGCAGGAGCCGGAGCTGTCCGCCGAGACGTTCCGCGACGGCTGGGTGCACACCGGCGACCTGGCGTGGATGCGGGAGGACGGCTACCTCTTCCTGGTCGACCGCAAGAAGGACATGATCATCTCGGGCGGCTTCAACATCTACTGCTCCGAGGTGGAGGCCGCCCTGTACGAACACCCCGCCGTCCAGGAGGCATGTGTCGTCGGCGTGCCCGACGAGCAGTGGGGCGAGGCCGTCAAGGCCGTCGTCGTCACCCATGCCGGTACGACTGTCACGGCCGAGGAACTGATCGCCTTCTGCGCCGACCGGCTGGACCGCCTCAAGAAGCCACGCTCGGTCGACTTCGTGCCCGAACTGCCCCACAACCGCAACGGCAAGCTCGACCGCAAGACCGTACGCGAACCCTTCTGGGCGCACACCGCCCGCCGCGTCAACTGACCCCACCCCGTTCGGAGCCCCTCCCGTGACCTTCTCCCTCCACCCCGCCTACGACGACCTGCGCACCGCCGAACTCGTCGACCGGCTGCGCGACTACCTCGACGGTGAACTCGCCGAGTACGAACGAGAGCGCGGCCTCACCCCCGGCAGCCGGCTCACCCGCGCCGACCTCGAACCGGTCTGGCGCCGCAGCCGCGAGCTGGGCTTCTACGGCATCCACCTGCCCGGGGAGTACGGCGGCCAGAACCTCACCTACACCCAGCTCGCCGCCCTCAAGGAGGAGATCGGCGCCAGCGGGCGCGTCCTCGGCCACAGCGTGCTCGGCGACATGGGCGGCCCCCTGCGCGCGGGCGACATCCTCCAGCACGCCAGCGAGCACCAGTTGGACAAGTACCTGCTGCCACTCATCCGCGGCGAGAGGGCGTGCTGCTTCTCCCTGACCGAGACCGACGCCGGCTCCGACGTCCGCTCCATGCGCACCGTCGCCGTACGCGACGGCGACGGCTACCGGCTCACCGGCCACAAGGTCTTCTCCTCCGCCGGCCCCTTCGCCGACTTCGCGATCGTCGTCGCCCGCATGGCCGGCACCGGAGAGCAGGAGGGTGACAAGCCGCAGTTCTCCGCGTTCCTCGTCGACCTGGACAGTCCCGGCTGCCGGGTCGAGGACGGGGCCACCCCCATGTCCGGCGAACACATCGAGAGCGACATCGTCCTCGACGACTGCCACGTCCCTGCCGCCAACCTCCTCGGCGAAGAGGGCAAGGGCATGCGGATCGCACTCGGCCGGGTCACCACCAACCGCCTTCTGCACTGCCCCACCGTCCTCGGCGCCACTCGCCGCGCCCTCGCCCTCACCCTGGAACGCACCCGGACCCGCAAGGTCGCCGGTGGTCAACCCCTCCTCATGCTGCAGGCCATCCAGCACAAGGTCGCCGACATGGCCACCGAGTTCTATGCCGCGCGTTCCATGACCTACGCTGCGCTGGCGGCCCTGGACGCGGGCCGCGAGGTGCCCGCGGAAGCCTTCATGTGCAAGCTGTTCGTCGCCGAGTCGGCCTTCCGTATCCTCGACGAGGCCGTGCAGATCCACGGCAAGGAGGGGCTCACCCAGGGCAACGAGATCGAGTACCTCTTCCGCAAGATCCGCATGTTCCGCGTCCTCACCGGCACGTCCGAGATACAGCGCAACGGCATCGCCAAGCTCCTGGCCTTCAACCACTGACCCGGGCGTAGGCCGGCGACGGCAAGCGGTGGATACCGGCCGCCGGCTCAACCACGGCGGCGACCGCCAGGCGAACGCCGCCCTGCACCGCATCGTGTTCACCCGGCTGCGCCGCGACCCGCGCACCCAGGCGTACTACGAACGCCGCACCCAGGAGGGCAAGACCCGACGCGAGATCGTCCGATGCCTCAGGCGATACGCAGCCCGCGAGGTCTTCAACCTGGTCAGAACGGTCTCCCGCACCCCTGCGTTATAGGGGCGTCTGTTCGACGAGAAGCCTCGCCGGTGCGGTCCGACGGGGCTTCTCAAACAGGTGCGTGCAACGTCCGTCGAGGTCACCGTTGTGCCCGGCTTCTCCCCTCCTGAGCACCCGAAGCAAGGAGGGGGCGACGCCGCCGCTCTGACGGCCGAGGCGCAGCCTGTCACCCAGGGACTCTCCGCGCCCAAGCGGGAGGCGCTCTTCGCTTCTGCAAACTCATCGGCCTTTGAGGAGTGTCTACGGCACGGCATGTCTCTCCGAGGCCGGGCGGATCGCGAACCGCGTCCACGCGACCGACCCAGCGTCGGTGAACTCGGTGCGTGGTCGTGCGGCCGACGTTCTGGAAGCGGTCGCGTCCACGTCACACCAGATCCCTTCCACCAAGAAGGGCAGGCGTGCGAGTCTCACGCGAACCCGTCTCCTCGTCATCGACCAGGGGGGTAACGCTCCGCGACCGCTTCTCAAGATAAATGTCCACGCCTGCAGTTGCACACGGCATGGTTCAGGACGGCATCCGCAGGGCGAGCAGGGCCACGTCGTCGGTGTTGCCGGGCGGCATGCGGTCGAGTAGCTGATCGCACAGGATGTCGAGCGGTTCGTGGGCGAGGGCGAGGGCGTGGTGGCGCAGACGGGTGAGGCCGGTGTCGAGGTCGCTGCCGGGGATTTCGATCAGGCCGTCGGTGTAGAGCAGCAGGGTGGAACCCGGCGGCAGCGACTGCGCGGCGTTCGGTCGGCTGCCGACGGTGCTCGAACCGGCGCCAAGGAGGAGCCCCTGCCCGGCTTCGAGGTACTGCGCCTGTCCGTCCTGGGCCAGCAGGAGGGGCGGCGGATGCCCGGCGCTGGTCCACCGCAGCGTCCATGGGCAGGTGTGCGGGCTGCCTTCGAGCAGGGCGAGGACGAGGGTGGCCATGGGGACGGTGGTGATGGCGGGCAGGGCGTCGTCGAGGCGGTCCACGACAGCACCGGGTGGGCCGGGGCGGTCCCAGGCCAGTGACCGCAGGATGCCGTGCAGTTGTGCCATGCCGGCCGCGGCGGTGAGATCGTGACCCACGACGTCGCCGATGACCAGCGCGAGCGTGCCGTCCTTCAGCTCGAAGGCGTCGTACCAGTCGCCACCGACCTGGGAGCCGGCCGGGGCGGGCTGGTAGCGGGCGGCCAGTTGCAGGCGGCCGAGCCGGGGCAGCGGGGCGAGCAGGTTGCGCTGCATGGCCTCGGCGACGGCGCGCTGGCGGCCGAACCGGCGGGCGTTGTCGATGACCAGGCCGACCCGGCGGCCGATGTCGCCCACCACTTTCAGATCGTCGGTGTCGAAGGGGGTCTCCGGGTCGGTGCGCACCAGCGTCAGGGCGCCGGTGACCTGACGGGCGGAGCCGAGCGGCACGGTGATCGCGGATGTCGCGCCCACCGCCCGCAGGAAGCCGCTGTGGACGGCGGCCAGGGCGGAGCCGGCCGGCTCCGTGACGTCTGCTTCGCGCTGCAGGACGGGATCACCGCCGTTCAACACCTGGACGAGCGGAGAGTGGGCTCTTCCCACCTCCGTCTGGGGCAGGCGCTCGCGCCAGTCCTCCTGCGCGGCGTGGCGGCCCCCCGGGCCCGTCACCGCCACACGGTGGACCTGTCCGGTACCGACCCGCAGGTCTACCGCCGCCCAGTCGGCCAGACGGGGAACCAGCAGGCGGCCCAGCCGGGCGAGGGCCTCGTCGATCTCGAGTGTCTGACCCAGCACGTCGGTGATCTCCGCCACCAGCGTCAGCCGCTCGGTGCGGTCCTCCAGAGCCCGCGTGTAGGCCGCACGCTCCCGGTGCGTGCTGCGGTTGCCGGCGGCGTCGGTCAACAGCACGGCCATGCCCTGGAAGGCGCTGTCGTCCTTCAGAGGGGAAGCGGACCAGGAGATCGCGGTCAGACGGCCGTCACCGCGCAGCCAGATCTCACCCTCCCCCCGTGCCTCGGCTCTCTCGGCCAGGGACCGCAGTAGTGGGCACTGCTCCCGGGGCACCGGGCCGCCGGCCGCATCCCGGTGCAGCAGGTCGTGTGCGTCCTCGCCCCGCATGGCGGCGGCGGCACGGCCCAGCAGGCGCTCGGCGGCCGGGTTGGCCGCGAGAATCCGTCCGGTGGGGTCCACCACGATGAGAGCTGTGCCCAGCCGTCGGACGACCTGCCGCCAGAAATCCGGCTCGGCCGCCGACCGGCACCGCCCCTCATCTCCCATGTCCTCCACCATGCCGCCTTTCCAGCCATGCAAACCCTCGCCGGAAACCGCGGACGCGTTGGCAGGCCGATACACCAGCAGATCGACGACTGCGGAGTTGACAACGATCGGTACGACCTGCATCAACGCTATGCCCGAGCGGCAGGGAACGGGCTCGTCTCGACCGGTCTAAGTAGTCTTCGTCGTTAGTCCTTCGGGGGTTGATCATGCGGCGCGTCGGGGCAAGCATTCTTCTGGGCGATCGGCGGCGTGTCGGTCGAGCCTGGCCAGCAGATCGTCCAGGTTGGAGGTGGTGAACTTCCACTGGAACGGCTGCGCCGTGGCGTTGTAGCGGTCTTCGAAGGCTCGGAGCCGGTTCCCGACTTGGCAAAGGTCGGTGAAGTCGTCGGGCGAGAGGGCCTTGCGCTGTACGGCGGAGAAATAGACCTCGACTTGGTTCAGCCAAGAGGCGCGCACGGGGGTGTGGACCAGTACCGCGTTCGGGAACCCAGTGGTCAGCCGGGCTGCTGCGGCCTTGCCGCGGTGGGAGGAGCCGTTGTCGACGATCCAGAACACGCGTTTCGCGCTGGGTAGGGTTCTTGGCTCATGACCTGGGTGACCAGGTTCATGAACGGGCCGATGCCGGTGGTCGGCTCGCAGCGGCCGAACACCTTGGCCTGGTGGACGTCGTAGGCGGCCAGGTAGGCCAGTGCTCCGCCGCGCCCGTAGGTGTGGTTGACCCGCACCGCCCTGGCCTGCCCGGGGGCGAGGGGTGGGGTGACAGCGGCAGCGGGCCTGGATGGAGGTCTTCTCGTCCGCGCTGATCACATACTCGTCTGCGCCGAGCGGCTCGCCGTCCCAGGCGCGGGTGTACAGGGCAAGGACACGGGCTGCCTTGAGCCGGAAGCCGGGGTCGCTGATGAAGATCCAGGACCGGTGTTGCCAGGGTTTGATCGCGTCCTGGACGAGCCAGCGTCGCACTGTGGAAGCGGAGATTGTGTCGACGATGGCGCGGGCGATGACCTCGCGGGCCAGCTCCGAGGCCGACCGGCGGGACAGTGGCGTGCCGCTCTCCGCGGGCAGTTGACAGGCCAGCGCCTTGACCTTGGCCCTCTGTAACGGGGCGAAGGAAGCGGGACGCCCGGAACGCTTGCGGTCGGACAGGGCGGGCAGCCGGTTCCCGGCGAAACGGTCGCGCCAGGTGCGGACGGTCTCCACCTGCAGCCCGGTCTCGCGGGCGATGCGCGCGTTGGAGCGGCCCCGAGCCGCGTACAAGACGACCTGGGCGCGCTGGCGCAGCCGGTGCTCTGTCTTGTGGCCGTAGGCCATCTTCTTCAGCCGCTCACGCTCGGAGGCCGTCAGGACGATCGGGCATGCGGCGGTGCGATGCAACGCGGGAGAGCCGTGCACGAGAAGTGGATGGCGACGGGGTGCAAAGAAGCGCGCCCTTCCTGCGGCGTGCCGCCCTGCACCGTCTCTGTGGTCAGTTGGTGCCGATCAGTGCCGTGCGTGCGGCGGTGAGGATCTCGTCGGAGAGCGGGGTGCCGTTGGTGGCTCGGGACAGGACGAGTGCGCCGAGCATGGTGCACAGCCGGGTGATGCCGTCCTGGTCCTCGGTGGCGAGGAAGTCGGCGAAGTCGCCCACCCCCTGGCTGTAGACGCGGTGGGCCTCGGTCTCTCCGCCGTCGCGGGCCATGTCGGTGGCGAGTGCGGCGGCGGGGCAGCCGTCAGCCGGGCTGTCGCGGTGTTCGACGGAGAGGTAGGCGTCGATCAGCGCCCGCTGGGCGGCGTCGCGCTGCCCGGCGTACTGATCGAGCCCGTCCTTGTGGTGCTGGGCGAGTTCGGCGAACGCGTGGGCGGTGGCTTCGTCGATGAGGGCCTCCTTGGAGGCGAACTGCTTGTAGAAGCCGCCGTGGGTCAGGCCGGCCGACTTCATGAGGTCGGCGACGCTCAGGCGGGTGCCCTCTTCCCGAAGCAGCCGAGAGGCGGTCTCCACGACCCGTCGGCGGTTCTCCTGTGCCTGTGCCTGCGATACGCGGCCCATCGGTCACCCCTCCCAGTTGGATGTCGAGCGAAATCTATTCTAGGCTGAGATTTAGATGACGGATGCAATCTATCGTGCGATCGTCGCCGCGCTCAACGCTGGGAGTGCTCATGGAACTGAAGGACGCGGTCGCGGTGGTCACCGGCGCCAACCGGGGGCTCGGGCGGCATCTGGCCGCCCAGCTCATGGCGCGCGGGGCCAAGGTGTACGCGGCGGCCCGCCGCCCCGAGATGGTGGACCTGCCCGGGGCCGTCCCGCTGCGGCTCGACCTGACGGACGCGGAGTCGATCCGGGAGGCGGCCCGCACCGCCTCTGACGCGACGCTGCTGGTGAACAACGCCGGCATCTCCACCGGCACGCCGCTGATCGCGGGCGGCTTGGAAGCGGTGCGCCTGGAGATGGAGGTGAACTTCTTCGGCCCGCTCGCCGTGACCCGGGCCTTCGCCCCGGTCATCGAGTCCAACGGTGGCGGCGCTGTGCTCAACGTGCTGTCCGTCCTGTCCTGGCTGCACCCGGCCGGCCTCGGCTCCTACGCCGCGGCGAAGGCCGCCGCCTGGGCGCTGACCGGTGCGGTCCGGGAGGAGCTGGTGCCCCGCGGCATCGCCGTGACGGCGCTGCACGTCGGATACATGGACACCGACATGGCCGCCAGCGTTCCCGCCGAGCAGAAGGCCGACCCGGCCGAGGTCGCCGCCCAGGCTCTGTCAGGCATCGAGACGGGCCTGCCCGAGGTCCTCGCCGACGACGTCACCCGGCACGTGAAGCAGGGCCTGGCCGCCGCGCCGAATGCGGGGTGAGGCGCCCCCGCCGCATCGGCGCGGAGCCCTCTGAACCAGCAGTGCAGACAAGAAAGTACCTCGTACCGGGGCAAGCCTGGAGCGAGCGGAGACCCCGTCCCCCTGCGGGCGGAAAACGGAGATGATGATGAAGGCGTACCTGATCGAGAAGTACGGTGACCAGTCCGCGGTGCGCGCCGCCGAGCTGCCCGATCCGAAGCCGGGCGCCGACGACGTGCTGGTCAAGATCCACGCGGCGAGCGTCAACCCGCTGGACTTCAAGATCCGCGACGGTGCCTTCAAGCGGATCCTCCCGTACCGCCTGCCTCTCATCCTGGGCAACGATCTCGCTGGAGTGGTGGTCAAGGTCGGCTCGGCCGTCACCCGCTTCGCAGTGGGCGACGAGGTCTACGCGCGGCCCGACAAGGACCGCATCGGCACCTTCGCCGAACTCATCGCCGTCCACCAGGACGACCTGGCCCACAAGCCGGCCACCCTCACCATGGCGGAGGCCGCCTCCCTTCCCCTGGTCGCCCTCACCTCATGGCAGGCGCTGGTCGAGAAGGCACGGGTCGGGCCGGGCCAGAAGGTCCTCATCCACGCGGGCTCCGGCGGGGTGGGCACCATCGCCCTCCAACTGGCCAGGCACCTGGGCGCACACGTGGCCACTACCGCGAGCGCGGCCAATACCGCCCTGTCCAAGGAGCTCGGCGCGGACGTCGTCATCGACTACCGCACCCAGGACTTCGAGGACGTCCTGGACGGCTACGACGTCGTCCTGGACACCCTCGGCGGCAAGACCCTGGAGAAGTCCCTGCGCATCCTCAAGCCCGGTGGGAAGGTCATCAGCATCGCCGGGCCCCCCGACGCGGACTTCGCCCGCGAGCTGGGCGCGAACCCGGTCCTGCGCCAGGCGATGAACGCGCTGAGCTTCACGACCCGGCGCCACGCCAAGCGCCAGGGCGTGACGTACTCCTTCCTGTTCATGAAGGCCGACGGCGAGCAGCTGCGCGAGATCACCCGGCTCGTCGACGCCGGGAAGATCCGCCCCGTCGTCGACTGTGTCTTCCCCTTCGAGCAGGGCCGCGAAGCCATGGAGTACGCCGAGAAGGGACGCGCCAAGGCCGGCAAGGTCGTCATCGCGACGGTGTGAGCACCAGCCCCCGCCGCTCCACCGCCAGGCCCCGGGCGGCGAGAGGATCCCACACCCCACCACCCCTACCCTCCACACCCCAGGAACCGATCATGAGCGCACCGCGCAGGTCCCCCACCCCCAGGCCCGCCCCGTCGACGTACAAAGATGCACCGACCCGTTCGGTGTCCGTGCGCGGCGTCGACTTCGTCTACCGCCAGCTCGGCTCGGAAGGAGACGGCGTACCACTGATCCTGCTCCACCACCTGACCGCTGTCCTGGACAACTGGGACCCCCGCGTCGTCGACGGACTCGCCGCCCGGCGCCAGGTGATCGCCTTCGACAACCGCGGAGTCGGCGCGTCGGGCGGCTCCACCCCCGTCACCATCGAAGCGATGGCCCGCGACGCAGTGCTGTTCATCCGAGCCCTGGGCTTCGAGCAGGTCGACCTGCTCGGCCTGTCGATGGGCGGCTTCATCGCCCAGGTCATCGCAGCCGAGGAACCGCAGCTGGTGCGCAGGGTCGTCCTCGCGGGCACCGGCCCCGCCGGAGGCCCGGGCATCGACAAGGTCACCGCACTGACCCTCCGGGACATCCTGAAGGGCTTCCTGACCCGCAGGGACCCCAAGCAGTTCCTCTTCTTCACCGACACCGAACACGGCCGACGCGAAGCACGCGCCTTCCTCAAACGGCTGAAGGAACGCACCAGCGACCGCGACAGGGCCATCTCGCTGACGTCGTTCCGCGCCCAGCTCAAGGCCATCCACCGATGGGGCCTGCAGGCGCCCGCGGACCTGTCGCGCATCCACCAGCCAGTCCTGGTGGCCAACGGCGAGAGCGACCGGATGGTGCCGAGCGAGAACACCCTCGACCTCGCCGCACGCCTGCCCCGGAGCGAACTCGTCCCCCTCTACCCGGACGCCGGACACGGCGGGATCTTCCAGTTCCACAACGAGTTCGTGGCCAGAGCCCTCGCATTCCTCGAAGCACAGCCCGTCGCCTGACTCCTGACGCCACATCCCTCCGCCGCCTCGGCCCCAGGCGCGCCCGGGACAAGGCGGGCCCGGGCGAGCCAGCCTCCCCCGATCAGACGCCTCCTGTACGCCGGCATTCCCATCGGCACCCGAGAATGCCCTCGGCATCGCATGCCAGATCCGCCCCGTCACCTGGCCACAAGCCCGCCGACGCCCAGCCGCGAAGTCAACCCCCGAAAGACTTACGACGCAGACCACTGAGTCGTACTGCCCGGAAGTACGCTGGAGTTACGGAGGACCCTTCGAACATCGGCCTTCATGTCTGTGTAGTTCTCGGTGATCCAATACGCCGGGCCGGTTCCGGTCGGCCCGAGGCAGGGTTCGCGTCATGACTGCGACCATCTCCCGCCCGGCTTCACCCGAAGGCGGGCTCGCCCCGTCCTTCGCCTCACGCTCGCTCCCACCGGTTCCGCACCGGCCCTGCTGGACCGTCTGGTGGCCGCGCTCGCGCGACCGCGTTAGCAGCCACCTCAAGGGGAGCCGGGCCCTCACCTGCGTCTGCTCCGCTGGACTCCGCTGCTGTGCCCGTTGCCGTCCAAGCGGCGCAGTACAGCAGCAGCCTGGCCATGAGGTTGATCCACAGCACGACGGCGACCGGGACGGCGAAGGCGCCGTACATGCTCTTCCCTGCGACGCCCTGAAAATAGCCGGTCAGCAGCAGCTTGAGCAGTTCGAAGCCGACCGCACCGATCAGACCGGCGACCACGACCGCACGCCGGCCGGGATGCACCCGCGGCAGCCGGGTGAGCACGTAGATCAGGAGCAGGAAGTCGACGAGCAGGGCGATCGCCAGGCCGGCGAAGAACAGCAGCGCCCGTCCCGCCCCGCCCTCGATCCCGACCTTGTCGGCGGCCCAGCCGACCGCGCTGTTCGCGAACACCGAACTGCCCATCGCGATCAGCCCGACCACGCCGAGACCGACCAGCACCCCGGTGTCCTTGAGCCTGAGCAGGATCGGGTTTCCCGGGTCCTGCTCCTTTTCCCAGACCGCACGCAGGCACCCGCGCAGGGCGCCGACCCAGTTGATGCCGATCACGAGCAGCAGCGCGCCGGCGATGAGCCCGACGGTTCCGGCGTGCGCGACGAGGCCCTTCAGGTTCAGCAGGTTGGAGAGGCCCGGTGCCTGGCCGGCGATCTTGTCCTGGAGCTTGCTGAGCTGGTCCTTGCTCAGCAGCTTGGCGCCGATCGCCGCGCCCGCAGTGATCAGCGGAAAGAGGGCGACGAAACTGATGTAGGTGATGGCGGCGGCGAGCCGGGCCCAGTGGGTCTTGGCCAGCCGCTCGTACGCCCGCCACACGTGCGTACGCATCAGCCGTGCGATGCCAGGAAGCCTTGTCAGCCAATCCATGGTGAACACCTGCTCTCAGCAAACCCACGGCGGGAGAAGCAGCACGTGGCGGCGGTACCTTGATCTCCCCGGCGGCGGAAACGATCACCCACCCACTGGCGGACACCAAAGCTCCCCGCAGACAGCAAAAGTCCCCGCTCTGCACGGCGTCCACCCCTGGCGGAACGGCCCCTACTGGAACCGTCGCCCCCTACCTTCGCCGGGCCCGGCTGGAACCGTCGACCCGTACTTCGCCGGGCCGGGGTGGAGTGGTCAGTGCTTGAAGATGTCCTTGATCTTCGCCCCAGCCTGCTTGATGTTGCCCTTGGCTTGGTCTCCGCGGCCTTCGGCCTGCAGGCGCCGACTGCCGCCGCTGTCCCGGGCCATGTCGGTGGCGAGCGCGGCGACGGGGCAGCCCGAGGCGGGGTTGTCCCGGTGCCGGACGGACAGGTACCCGTCGATCAGGGACTGCTGCGCCTCGACACGGTGACCCTCGTGCTCTTCGAGTGTGGTGGCGTGGAACTCGGCCAGTTCGCCGAACGCGTGGGTGACCGCCTCGTCGATCAGGGCCTCCTTGGAGGCGAACTGCTTGTAGAAGCCGCCGTGCGTCAGGCCGGCCGCCTTCATCAGATCCGCGACGCTCACGCCCGTGCCCTGCTCGCGGAACAGCTGCGAGGCCCGTTCCACGACCCGCTGGCGGTTCGCCTGTGCCTGCGCCTGTGAGACGCGACCCATAGGGCACCTCCCTGTGGATGCTGGATGACATCTATCGTACGGTGCTGTTTAGATTATTTGCATCATCTATTTGGGGCGCCCCTCCCCTCGTCCAGGGGCGCGCCCCCTTCACGGGAGACACTTCATGGCCACTCGCCTCGGCCCGGCCGCCGAAGCCGACCTGACCACCGCCACTGCCACCTCCTCCGCAAGTGCGCCACCGGCCCGGCTCTGGCTCCAGCCGACCGTGATCGCCTTGGTCGTCGTGGCGGCCTTCATCGGCTGCTACGTCGGTCTCCAGCGCAACCCCCAGCCGCACCGGGTGCCGGTGGCCGTCGCCGGCCAGGAGCTTGCGGGCGAGATGGGCCAGGTCCTCGGTGACAGCGTCGACGTCCATCCCGTCGCCGACGCCGCCACGGGGCGCGCTGAGGTCGAGCGCCGCGATGTCGTGGCCGCCCTCAGCAGCCGCACGGCCTCCGACCGGTTGCGCCTGGAGGTCGGCGGGGCCAACGGGCAGTCGACCACGACGGCCGTCAAGAGCCTGATCAGCGCCTATGCCCACGGGTCGGGCCAACGCGTGACCACGGTGGATGTCGTCCCGTTCGTCCGTTTCGACTCTCGTGGACTGGCCGGGTTCTACTTGGCGTTCGGCGTCACGCTGGCCGGCTTCGTCCTCGCCCAGAACGTTCTGGGTCTGGCGAACCGTCTGCACCTGCGACACCGGTTCTGGCTGCTGTCCGGCGCCTCTGTGGCCATCGGCATCGTCGCCACCGTCATCGCCGGACCCATCCTCGGGGCGGTGCCCGCGCCGGTGATGCCGCTGGCCTTCGCCCTCACCCTGCTTGCCGGGGCAGCCGCGTTCACCACCAAGCTGCTGGGCACCTACCTCGGCCCGGTCGGCGTGCCCGTCGCCACCCTGTTGCTGCTCACCGTCGGCAACTCCACCAGCGGAGCGGCCATCGGCCCGGACCTCCTGCCCGCCGCCGCACACGCCGTCTCCGCCCTGCTGCCGCCGGGTGCGGCCGTCCGCGCCGTGACCGACCTGAGCTACTTCCACGGCGCGCAGGCGGTGCAGCCATTGACCACCCTCGCCCTGTGGGCGCTGATCGCCGCCATCCTGGTGGGCCTGCGTCCCCGCCTGAGGCGGCGACGCACGTGGGTCGCCACCTGACCCCACGGTCGGGGTGAAGGTCGTGCCACAGGCGTGACGCTACGGGCCCGAACACCAGAGGGCCGACATGGGAGGAACCTGGGTGATCTCGTGCCTGAGCAGGGTCTCTCTCTTCGGCCGGCGTCGGGTCTGGTTCTCACGGCGGCTGTCGGCGTCAGCGCGTGAACAGCTCGGGGTTCTTGCGGACGAAGTCGGCTACTCCTTCGGCGGACCGCCCGGTGACCTCTGCCATGCCTTCTGCCTGCCGGTCATAGCGGCCGTCCAGGTGCAGGCGAGCCATGGTGGAGATGTGCTGACGTACATGGGCCGGCAGTTCCAGCGCCGCGAGATCGTTGTCCAGCCATTCCTGCAACGGAACGGCCGTGTAGCCGACCGTACGGTGCAAAGCATCGGAAATCTCCGCGGCCAGGCCGGCGGCGTCCTGTGACCGGGGGCCGGTCAGCTCGTAGCTCCGGCCGATGTGACCGGCCGGGTCGGCCAGGATCTCCTCGACAACCGCGGCAACGTCATCGGCCGCGATCGGGGAGGTTCGCGCCTCGCCGAAGGGCCACCTGATCACGCCGTCCTCGGCGATCGAGGAAAACACGGTCTGGAAGAGCGGGTTCTCTATGAAGACGGTGGGCCTCACCTGAACCACGGGCAGGCCCGACCAGTCGAGAACCTGCTCGACCAGCCACTGCTGTCGATGCTGGTGCGACTCGGAGCCGCTGGTGGAGTCCATCTCGGAGACGGTCAGCTGCGACATGTTCACGAACGCCTCCAGCCTTCCGTAGGCGCGCGCGACCGCCGCCGTGGTCACGGCAGCCAGCAGATACTGGTCTGACACGGCCATGCCGAAATACATCCGACCGCAGCCGTCGAGGGCGTCGGTGACATCACGCGCACACGTCAGATCTCCGACCACGACCTCGGCGCCCGTCGCGCGCAGCGCCTGAGCACGGTCGTCATCACGGCGCACCAGAGCACGGACCTGGAGACCCCGGCGCCGCAGACCCTGGACCACGGTCCTGCCGACAGCCCCGACGCTGCCCGCAGCACCGGTCACCAGAATGGGCCGCATGCCTGCTTCCGGGCTGTAGACCATGTCGGCAGACTGCGGCCCGCACGGCCAGGACGCAACCGGGGGGGCGTTCTCCCGACCTTCGGGGCCGGAACGGTGGCCGATGTGACTACCGCCCGCGTGCGGAGCCGGCGCAGCAAGCTCTTGGCGGCCGGGGCCACAGCAGCTCTCGCGCCGCGCTGATCCATCAGCAGAGCGCTCATTGCGAGGTGAGGACCGGACCTGCCTGAACGGTGGTGTCCGTCGCTGAATGAGACGGAAACTGAGACGGCCGGACGTCCGCCTGACCAGGTGCGCTCCCCCATGCGAACTACGGGTACGCCGGGGAACGGGCCGGACGCTGAGCCAGCCCGCCGGGGTCAGGAACGGATGAACGCGAGGATGTCCGGGTTGAGGACCTCCGGGTGCGTCGACAGCATCCCGTGCGGATAGCCCTCGTAGGACTTGAGGGTCCCGTTCTTCAGGATCTTGACCGTCAGGGGTGCCGAGTCGTCGTACGGGACGACCTGGTCGTCGGTTCCGTGCGCGACGAGGACGGGCACCTCGATCTGCTGCAAGTCCTCGGTGAAGTCGGTCTCGGAGAACGCCGCAACGCACTCATAGTGGGCGTTCGCCGCGCCCATCATGCCCTGGCGCCACCAGTTGTCGATCAAACCCTGCGACACCTGAGCTCCGGGACGGTTGAAGCCGTAGAACGGCCCCGAGGGAATATCGATGAACGACTGAGCCCGGTTGCCGGCAACGCCCTCACGGAAGCCGTCGAAGACCTCCATCGGCAAGCCGCCCGGGTTGGCCTCCGTCTTCAGCATCAGCGGTGGCACCGCGCCCACCAGGACCGCCTTGGAGACACGGCCGGGCTTGGCGCGGGCGACGTAGCGGGCGACCTCGCCACCGCCGGTGGAGTGGCCGATGTGCACGGCACCCCGCAGGTCGAGGGCGTCGGTCAGCGCGGTCACGTCCGCGGCGTACGTGTCCATGTCGTGGCCGGTCGCGGTCTGGGTGGAGCGTCCGTGGCCACGGCGGTCGTGGGCGATGACTCGGTAGCCCTGCGCCAGGAAGAACAACATCTGGTTGTCCCAGTCGTCGGCGCTCAGCGGCCACCCGTGGTGGAAGACGATCGGCTCCCCATCCCGCGGACCCCAGTCCTTGTAGAAGATCGTGGTGCCGTCGTCGGTCGTGACCGTACCCATCGCAGATCCTCCGCTCGTCCAAGCGCACCCCCAGCTACAGAACAATGGGTGCGGGGCACGCGGGACTTCACGCCCAGCGGGCGCGGTCCGGATGTATGGCCCACGTTACGCCCTGCCCCTGCGGGCCACATCCGCAGCTTGTCGGCGTCCGCCAAGTCTCAGAGATGGCATCAAGCTCGCCCGCCCGTCGAGGTGGCTCGTGGCCCTCCTCCTCGGCGGCTACCTCCTCGCCCACAGCTTCCTCGGCCCCGTCGTCGGATCCCTCCTCAACTAATCCCGACTCGAAAGGAGAACCATCGTGCTCACGCCGAAGTACCCGCCCCAGGACCCCGCCCCGCCCCGGCCCCCGTGGCGCCGGTGCCCCGTGCCGTCACGCCTGCCGCCCCCGCACCGGTTGCATGGCGCCTCTACGCTGGCACCGCATGCGGCAGGCAGCTGCTCGCGCGAAGGCAGGGGAGCTGTGGCCGGACTCGGACTACGTCTTCACCACCCGGACCGGCCGCCCGGCCGAGCCGCGGAACGTCTACCGCTCCTTCACCCGCATCGCCCAGTCCGCCGGCCTCCGCGTCATCCGCCTGCACGACGCTCGCCACGGCACGGTCACGCTCCTCACCGCGGCCGGAGTCGCGCCCCGTGTCGTGATGGAGATCCTCGGGCACTCACCCAGATCAGCATCACCATGGACGTGTAGACCCACGTCGTCCAGGACGCGCAGCGCGAGGCCATGAGTCACATGGATCGGCTGCTGAGGAAGCGTCCTGGTCGTCAGTGACCACCCACGTTGATGTCAGAAGTAGATGTCAAAGGCCCCGGACCATGATCGGTCCGGGGCCTTTCGGCTGGTGTCCCCGGCAGGATTCGAACCTGCGACACCCGCTTCAGGGGTTCGTTCTCGTCCCGGTCCGGCGGGGGCTCGCCTCATGCACTGGTACCGCACGCGGCTGCTGGTTGTCGTCGCCGTCCGCTGCCGTTGATGTCACTCGTGGATGTCAGAGGCCCAGCTTTGGGAAGGGGCAGACCTCCAGCGGCTCATCCGGCCGGTCGGCCCAGCCCCACCAGACGTGCCGACCGGCACACCACCACAGCGCCCGACAGGTCCGCCGGCCATCGTCCTCCCGCTTGCAGAGCACGAAGCCGCCGAACCGCATGGGCTGGCTGCACTCTGGACAGGCCGGGGCTTCTTCGGTCATGCGGAGCACCCTAATGAGCCTCAGCCGACGACAGCCGGCCACGACGACGGGTGCGCTGACCGTTCAGGCGCGCGTATGCCTCGCCGGTCCCCCACCGGCCTCAGCCGCGCTGCTTCTCTGCTCTGTCGCCATCGATCCGCTGTGACGTGGCGGCGACTGAGCGTCCTTCGACGGCCCGAGGACGGCCAGGGAGGGCGCTCACACGGCGCTCTACAAGAACATGAGCCGTGGCGTCGTTGCTCTCGTCTTCCTGTGTCGACCGGTCGCCGGTGCAGAACGCACGTCAAGCGAGTCGACCGCCGTGAGATGGCTGACCCCGGAGGAAGTCGAGGGGGCGATGGGGGAGGTCTACGCGGTCCGTGTGCTCGATGCCCTGGACACCGCAACCGCTCCGCACGTCCGCTCACATGACGGCCGGCACCTGCTCGAATCCGCCTGAGTCAACATCAACACGGTCGCTTCTGGTGGACGAGCCGTGGACGGCAAGAGGCGTGTGTGGGATCGGTCTCGAACTTGTTGATGGTCAGGCCACGAGCAGAAGCGCCGCTCCCGGCATCGGGGCCGGCCGTACCCTCGCCCACCGCGGGCACCTCCCGTCCTCAGCGGGCCAGGTCCGCGCGTCCTGACCTGTCGGCGACGCTTGAATAGTGAGCCGGTTCCGGCGGGTGAAAATTGACCCCCGCTGCGTCAGTTGATGTTGGTCATTCCCCGGTGTTGGCGGCGGGAACCCGTCCGAGGTCGCGGCCGCGCATGCGGTAACTGTCGCCCTTCAGCGAGATCACCTCGGCATGATGAACGAGTCGATCGATCATCGCCGCGGCGACGGTGTCGTCGCCGAAGACCTCGCCCCAGCGCCCGAAGGGCTTGTTGCTGGTCACGATCACGGAGGCGCGTTCGTAGCGGCCCGAGATGAACTGGAAGAATAGGTTCGCCGCCTCGGGCTCGAAAGGGATGTAACCCACTTCGTCGACCACGATCAGCGGAATCCGTCCCAGCCGGGTCAACTCGTCGCTCAGACGTCCGGCCTGATGAGCCTCGGCTAGGCGGGTGACCCACTGAGCGGCGGTGCCGAAGGCGACCCGGTGTCCGGCCTGGCAGGCCCGGATACCGAGCCCGGTGGCGAGGTGGGTCTTGCCGGTGCCGGGCGGCCCCAGGAAGATCACGTTCTCCTTTCCGGCGACGAAGTCCAGCGTCCCCAGATGGGCGATGACCTCGCGTTTCACGGACCGTTGGTGGTCGAAATCGAAGTCCTCCAGCGACTTGCGAGAGGGGAAACGAGCCGCCCGGATGCGTCCCTCGGCGCCGTGGGAGTCACGGGCTGCGACCTCCCGCTGCAGGCATGCGGCCAAATACTCCTCGTGGCTCCAGCCCTCGTCGCGAGCCCGTTCGGCGAGCCGGGTGGCCGCATCCCGCAGGGCCGGGGCCTTCAACGCCTTGGTCAGGTAGATCAGTTCGGAGCCGACGTCGCGGCTGGCCCGGGCCTGGTTCGTGCCGTTCTTCGTGCTCATCACGCTGCCCCTTCACCCGTGCTCAGCCCGCCGTCGATGACACCGAAGATCCGGTCATAGGTGTCCAGCGACCGCTCCTCGACCTCCGTCACGTCCACCGGCGCCGGTTTCGTGCCGGCGGCCGCCTTGCGGGCGGCTGCGGCAGCGGCCGCGTGGTCCGGGTCGGTGATGGTCTGGTGGCGGGCCCAGCTGCGGGCATGGCGGGCGACCTCGACGCCGTCGCAGGTCACCAGGACCTGGTCCAGGTCGGCGGCGACCTCGATGCGGCGGCCGACGGCCAGCGGATGCACCGAGTAGTCGCAGGTGTCCAGGCGGACGTAGTGGTCCCGGGGCAGCCGCAGGGACGCCTTCCACCAGCCCGGCGGGGCGATCGGCGGCAGAGCCAGCATCCGGGAGCGGTCCGCTTCCAGCCGGTCTGCCGGGCGGGCCTGCAAGGTCCGGTGGATGCGCCGGTTCGCCCTGGTCAGCCAGTCGGCGAGCTGAATGTTGAAGTCCGCCGGTGACGTGAACACCCGCCCGGGCAGGAACGACGTCTCGAGATAGCCGTTGGCCCGCTCGACCAGGCCCTTGGCCTCGGGGTCACGGGGCCTGCAGAGCAGGAACTTGACGCCCAGCAGTCCGGCGAACGCCGCAAAGTCGTCAGTCAGTTGAGGACCACCGGACCGCCAGGAACCGACGGCTCCCTCGTTGTCCCAGACCAGCACCCGCGGGACGGCGCCCAGCTCGGTCAGCAGCCGCCAGTGCCCGGCGATCAGGTCGGCCGCCGACCTGGAGGGCAACATCCGGGCGGTGATCCACCGCGAGTAGCCCGCGACCATGACCAGCACCGGCGGCCGCCCGACCTGGCCGAAGCCGAGCGGGATGTCGGCGGGTGGGAACCACAGGTCGCACTGGCCGATCTCGCCCGGCTCATAGACGGTCCGCGAGGCCGGATCCGCCGGCCGATAAGCCGGCCGCAGGTCCCGGACCCGGTCCTTGAGCACAGTCAGACCGCGGTCCCAACCGATTCGCTCGGCGATCACCGTCGCCGGCATCTCCGGCCACTGCTCGAGCAGTTCACGGATCTGCGGCTCGACCGCGTCCACGATCGACCCCTTCGGGGCCCGCTGATACTTCGGCGGCGCGTCGTCCGCGATCGCTCTGCGGACCGTGTTCCTCGCGATCCCCAGCTTCCTCGCGATCGCCCGCACCGGCATCTGCTCGGCCCGATGAAGCCGCCGGATCTCCGCCCAGTCCTCCACGCTGATCACCACTCCTCCCGGCCTGACTCAACGAGCCAAGCCCCTGGAGGGGGTCAACTTTCAAGCGTCGCCGCTGGTCCACTTTTCAGCCGTCGCCGACACTGACCCAGATCGGTGCAACTCGGGGGTTCGTGAAGCTTGCGGTCGTCAGGGGGTCGCGACGGCTTTCAGGATGGTTCGGCTCGTGCATCAGCGTGGCCGCTGGATTGGCGGAGCTCCCCGATCCATCTCAAGGCGGACAGGGAGGGCATGAAGAAGTATTCGCCGCCGCGCAACACGTTGAATGTCTGGATGCCGTGGATGCGACGCCGCACCGGATGTTGCGGGATGGTGAACGTCGCCCCGTCCTCCTGCAGCCCGACGTTCGGATCGCGTTCGTCGCCCAGGTCCATGAAGTTGCCGTTGTCGATCCACTCCTGCTGCAGGAACTCCATCGTGGCCATTGCCTTGGCGCTGAGGAAGATGAAGTAGGTGCCGCGCCGTACCTCGTCGTCCTGCTCCGAGGTCGCGTCAGGGTCGTAGGGTGCCCCGTAGGTCGTGCTGCGCCGGATGATCCGGTGAACGTTCACGTCGGCGAGTAGGGCCATCTCGGTGTCGCGCGGGTTCATGCGCCGCATGTGTGAGCCGAGCGGCACCTGCCAGCCGTGCGGATCCGCGACGTAGGTGAAGTCGTTGTTCCGGCGCGCGTCCGCGCCGAGCGCTGGGTCGTCCTGCGTCGGGGCGAGCGTCAAGGGCGCGCCGCTGCGCCAGCGGCCCACCAGCTTCGCGGCGAGCAGTTCCCGCTCCTGCTCGGTCTGCGCGTGCTCGCGCAGGAACCGGTTGAACGTCCCGACGCGGGCCTGGTAGTTGCGCAGCCCGACGAAGGTGCCGTTGCGGCCCAGCACGTCCGGACGCGGCATCGGCAGCGGCACGCCGGCCTCGCCGGGGTAGCCGAGGATGAATTCGCCGGCCTTGATCGGTGGTCCCTGGCCGGGCAACGAGTCGACGCCGCAGCCCTCGATGGCCGGCTGGCCGATCGAATCTCTGTAGCCCAGCGGATTGAGGTCGCCTGGCTGGGCGCCGAAGTCCCGCATCAGCATGACGGTGACGCCGGAGAACCCCTGATACTGCCGGCCCGCGGTCTCCATCGCGCGGCGCCACTTGTCTTCCGTGTCGCTAAAAATGCTGACCGCGATGTGGATCTCCCCGGTGCCGAAGGGCCTTTCCCAGTTCGTCGGGTCGTTTGGTCCGTAGTCCCGGAGCTTGTCGGCGCGTGCGGCCATCCCCACGCGGAATGCTTCGGGGAAGGACCGGAAAGAATCCTCCGGCAGACCTAGAGCCACCAGCCCGGTGGAGCTGATGGCGATTGAGGTCCAGACGTCGCCGGCCTGCCACCAGTCGGCGGCGGAGTCGACATAGGGTGTCAGCCGCTGCACGAATTCTCGGCCGGCCTGGGCATCCTCCACGTGGAGCATGACGTGCGTGCCGTAGTAGGGCTCGGGCCGGTAGCGCAGCACCGTCGCCTGGATGTCGTCGAGCTCCACGGTGACGGGGGCACGCGGAAGGTCGCCTCCTAGGCGATCGACGAGCGGCATGGCGTTCTCCCACAAGAAACCGAGACGAGCCGGCTCACGGGGACACTCTCGCCGGGTGGCGCGGCCGCACCCCGCAGACTGTCCGGGTGGCTGGACTAGTCGCTGATCTTGTCCAGGAATTCTTCCAGCGCGTGGCCGATGCGGTTCAGCCGCCTGGTCTCCGCCACCGTCAGATCTGGATTCGCGACGTACCAGCCATCGGCCGGGATCTGGTACTTCGCGATCCAGTCCTTCACCGACGGGCTGCGCGTTCCCGGCCATCCCACGCAATTGCACATAAACAGATCCAGTTCGTCCGGGATCTTCGTTGCGAAGTCGTCGATGTAGGGGTCCCACTCATCGTCGTAGGCGGTGCAGAAGAGCAGCTTCGTGTCATTGTCAAGGAATACGAAGCGCATATCGTGGACGGTGCCAACCCTGTCTGTGTCATCGAAGTTTCCGTCCCGCAGCTGCAGGAAGGCGCGCAGTCGCTCCGCTCCACCTTCCACGAACGGAGCGATCAGGGTGAGCTCCGAGACCCTGCCCTGACGGCTGCCGACCCGGCCAGCGGATTCCATCCGCGTTCGCGGCTTCCCCACAAACGACGTCGCGCCTTTTTGGAGTACGTTCTCCAACGCGTGCTTTCCCACCTCCGGCGCGTCGGCGTAGAGCTCTCGCAGCTTCTGCATGTTCTGCTCCACGGCCTGATCGGGTTCCGGTGCGGTCGCTGTCCCTTCTTGCATTGTCATAGCTGTCCTGTCCTTTCGATCCGGTTCGATTCCTGCGCCCGGATAATGGCCACACGACCCACCGATGCGCCGCGGCCTGAGCCGGGCCCGTGGGCCTCTGATCACGGCAACACCGAATCGGCACTGGTCGGCTCGGTTTGCGGCTGGTGGTTGAGCGTGCGGCGGACCTTGGCCGACGCCGCGTAGATCCGTCGCACGTTCATGATTTCGCCCAGCGGGCGGTGAGCGGACGTGACGCGCCACTGATTGAACGCGAGCGCGTCACCCTTCTCGAAGTTCTCGGGTCCCGAGATGTCCTGGCGCGGTAGATGCACGCGTCCCACGGTGACAAAGGGAGACAACTTTTCGGGCCATTCCACGGTCAGGACATTCACTGGCATCGCCGCGAGGTCCGTGCACAGCTGGACCTGAAGATCGAAATCGAATGGTCTCGCCTGTAGCTCGTCCGCCAGCGTCGGATAAAACACGTCCGGGCCAATCGTGAGGTCGAGTTCACGATGGATCACGTGCGTGGCGCTCTCCGCGGCCGGCGCGACACGGATCTTGGCGATGTAGTCCCCATGACGTACCGCGCCCATGCTCCAGAACGTGGTGAGCAGCGGATTGCGCACATGCGTCTGCGTTGCCACTCTCACGATCGCGAATACCTCGTCCCATGCCCACTCTTGCTGCTGCAGCTGGCCCTTGCCCGTGAGCACATCCGCCAGCAGCTCGTGGAGACCCGCCTTGCCGCGCGTCACGTAGTCCTGCGCGTTGTTCGCGATGTCCTCGATGAACAGGTAGTGTTTCGCCGTATTGCTGATGAAGATGGGATTATTTTTGAGCACGAGGTCGAAGGTGGTCGAGTCCGGCTCGTCTTCGACGAGTTTTGGTCCGTCGATATCGAATATTTTGATCGCGAAGCCAAGGCCGGGTCCGAGTTGTGCGTCCGTGCCCAGGTGGGTGGACGTGCTGGAGAAGCGAATCAGTGCGCCGTGGCGGCCCGGCTTGGCATAGATGCCCTGCGCATACGCCGCCGGCACATCAGCCAAGATCTCGACTTCTGCCTTGACCAGGCCGAATGACTTCGCGTGCGCGCCACGGACGGCCCGCCCGGTGCCCTCGGTACTCGGCGATTCACGGCCCTTTTTCTCCCAGAAATCGATGATCTGTGCCAGCAGCTCGTCGAGATGGGGATCGATGGTCTCGACCTCAGGGGTATAACGAACGAACTCGGATGACATCTGTCGCTCCTCCAAGTCGGTCTCGCTTGTCCCGTTCGTTCAATGCTTGTGGCTCTGCTGAACTCCACCCGAGTAATATCTGGCGGCCAAGTACAGCCTTTGAGTACTGCTGGACTTGATGGTCCCGAGTGTGCCCGGCACTGTCGGCGACTGGCGGAGGTCGCCGCTGTTGATCCACCCTTGTCCGAAAACTATCCATCGCCTCGGCACTAACTCTGATCATTCATGCGCCCAGCAGACGGGAGGCGACCTCGTGCAGGTGATCTTTCGTCGTAAGCCCGTCGTCGCTGGCCGGTGTGAGTCCGGTCCGGGTACCTGGTATCTGCCAGGAGGCCCAATGTCCGAGCACGCTGGGGCCCGGTCTGGAAACGGGTCAACTACAGAATGGGGCAGTCGCCGAAGGCGCAGCACCCGACCTGAGTTGCATCATTACGGTGTAATCATGGAAATTATCCCATGCGTTGAGCAGGAGCGCGAGCGGTTCGAGGGCGGCGGTGATCTCGCCGGAACGGACTGCATCTGCACAGGCGGCCTTCACGGGCCGCCTGGCGGCGAAGCCGGGCGGAACCATACAAGCATTTCCTTCCTGCGCACGGCTCACCGAGGTCGGCAAGAACAACCAAGATAGTGAAGAGGCGAAGTCGTAGGACACCCGAATCACCTCGTGCCGGCTGGCCATGCGAAGCAGGCAACTCAGGCAGGAAGTGAAGGCCGACCGGTCCGACTCGGGAAACATCACGCCCGCAGCTGCTCGACGGGGGACGACCCGAGACGCCTCGGCAGTGAGGAGTCCTTCGCCGGGCTGCGCGAGGCCCGCCCCGTGGACGGTGTCTCGGGCCGTTCGTGCCATGGTCGACGAACCACAGCTCGTAAGGCGGGCGGCAAGGCTGTCCGTCAATGCCGGTCGTGAGTAGACGAAGAGTCAACACAGGGGCAGCTCGTCCGGGCCATGTTGAGCACCGGTTCGGGCGAAGCTTTTCGGCTGTGGTCGGGTCATGCCGTTGTACCGGGATCGATGGGACGGCTGCGCAGTGCCGTCCCGGACGGGGGTCTGACTCATGAGATATATGACCGAAGTGTCCAGTCACAGGCGTGTCGACTGACGTTGCGGGACAGCACCTGCAGGTACCGAGCTACGGGGGCGTGTCCCTATAGGGGCCTTGCCGAGTTCAGGCGCCATCACGGTTCAGACCGCCCGAGCGGGCCGGTGCCGTCCACTCAGCATGTCACCACGCGGGAGGCGAACCACCTTGACGATCAGACAGCGCAGCACCTCCTCCAGTACGGATCCTCCCGTGCCGAGAGAGGTCGTACTGGGCGTGGACACGCACGGTGAGGTGCACGTCGCCGCCGTGGTGTCCCCGCTGGGGAAGATCTTGGGCACCGAGTCCTTTCCGGCGACGGCGGCCGGCTACCGACAGTTGCTCGGGTGGGCCCGCAAGCGGGGTACGGTGCGCCGGGCTGGTGTTGAGGGCACCGGCACCTTTGGCGCGGGCCTGTCCCGCTACCTGCTGGCTCAGCAGGTCGAGGTGTATGAGGTAAACCGGCCCGACCGGTCGGCCCGCCGGCTGCTGGGGAAGTCGGACCCGCTCGATGCGCAGGCCGCAGCGCGAGCCGTGCTCAGCGGTCGCACCCGGGCCCAGGCCAAGTCCGGCGACGGACCCGTGCAAGGCGCCCGGATCTACAAACTCGCCAAGGACTCCGCGGTCAAGGCCCGCACACAGGCGATCAACCAGCTCAAGGCCGTCCTAGTGATCGCCGACCCCGCCCTGCGGGAACGGTTGTCGAGCTTGGGCAATGCCGAGCTGTTCCGCACCTGCGCGCGCCTCGGCTCTCCCGAGGGTGGGGGAGACGAGGACGCGGTGGTCCAGGCCACCCACATGACATTACGCATGCTCGCCGAACGCATCGAACAGCTCACCGGGCAGATCAACGAGCTGAACCAACGCCTGACCCGGCTCGTCGAACGCCACGCGCCGCAACTGCTCGTACCGATGGGCATCGGCCCGGACAGCGCCGTCACTCTCCTGATCACCATGGGGGACAATCCCGAGCGGCTGAACACCGAGGCGTCCTTTGCTGCCCTTTGCGGAGTCAGCCCCATCGAGTACTCCTCCGGGCGGCGCATCACGCGACGGCTCAACCACGGCGGCGACCGGCAGGCCAACGCCGCCCTGCACCGCATCGTGTTCACCCGCCTGCGCCACGACCCCCGAACCCAGGCGTACTACGAACGCCGCACCCAGGAAGGCAAGACCCGGCGCGAGATCATCCGATGCCTCAAACGATATGCCGCCCGCGAGGTCTTCAACCTGGTCAGAACGGTATCCAGCGTTCCCCCGTTATAGGGGCGTCAGTGATACGACGAGGCCCCGCCGGGGTCCTTCCTGCCGGGACTCTACGCGGAGCCCTGAGACGGCGCAGCCGCACCGGATCGCTCCGGTGCGGCTGCGCCGTGAGACCGGCTGCGCTGGCGCGGACGATGCAGTCGGCGGCTCACGCAGTCTGGGTTCCTGCGACGATCTGGGAGTGCCTGATTTGCGATCGCACCCTCCTACTCGTCTGTAACGATCCGCGTAGCGCATGGCGCGCCCCGGCCACGCGCGGGTAGGGACGTGAATGACGAGGCGGTGGCCGCGCTGTCCCCCCACGGCGATCTCGCCGGTCCGGGCGCTGACCTGACCAACCCGGTGGCCGTCGACCGACTGCGGGACGGGTCTACCACTCAGGGGAGGCTCCCAGGTCCAGCTTTCGCGCCTATAAGTCCCGCCGGACGCGGCACCGGACGCCGCCCGCGCCGCGATGGCCCAGGCGGTCCGGGCAGACAACATCAGCCAGGCGGAACAGATTCTCATCGACACCGTGAGCGGGCACGGTTCGCCGGGCTGACGGGCCTGCCGCTGGGCGTGACCGGCCGAGCGGTGTCGGACGGCGGGGGAGATCAGCCGCGCCACTCCACCATGAGCAGCGTTGCGTCATCGCTGGTCTGTCCGCCCCGCGCCTGCTTGAGCGTGTGGGACAGGGAGCGCGTCACCGCCCGGATGCCGCGGCCGGTCCTCTCCAGGTGGTTCACGCAGTCGATCAGCTGGTCCTCCCCGAACTCCTCCCCACCGCTCCTGTGCTCCTCGACCACTCCGTCGGTGAAGCAGAGGACTCGGTCCCCGGGCACCAGCCCCAGCTCGCTGATCCGGGGCTCCGAACCACCGAGGCCGACGGGGAGGGTCGTCGGGGCGGCCAGACGCCGCGCGACGCGGTGGTCGCGGACGAGGATCGGCGGCGGGTGTCCGGCGTTGACCCACTGCACCCGTCCCGTCGTCGTGTCCAGCTGCATCATCTGCGCGGTGACGAAATGCTCGGGACCGAATTGCCGGGCCACGGCGCGGTCCATGAACGCGTAGGTCTCCGACAGTCCGATGCCGGCGCGGCGGGCGTGGCGGTAGGCGCCGATGGTCACGGTGGCCATGGTGGCCGCGTCCAGTCCGTGGCCCATCGCGTCGATCATGGCCACGTGGAGGACGTCGTGATTGAGCGCGTAGTCGAAGCTGTCGCCGCCCACGTCGTAGGCGGGTTCCAGGATCCCGGCCACGGCGACCCGGGGCATGATCATCGCGAGTGGTGGCAGCAGTGACCACTGGATCTCCGCTGCGACGCTCATCGCCTCACCGCGTCGGACGTCGAAGAACAGGTCGGAGTAGCCGTGCTTGGTCACCAGAAGGTCGGCCACCAGGCCGGAGATCCTGAGCAGCAGGCGGCGGTCGTGGGCGTCGATGCTGTCCAGCGTCACCGCCATGACCCCTACCTGGTCACCGCCGTCCAGCAGAGGCAGATGGATCCGGACGCCGTCCTCCCGGGGCACCTCCACGGGGACCGCGTCGAGAAAGCAGCGGCCCGCCTCGGAGCCGTCGATCACCTGTGGTTCCCCGCCGGCGAGACCCTCACCAGGCAGCGGTACGAGCAGCAACTGGCCGTAGTCCTGCAACAGCACCTGTGGACGGCGGCCACCGAGCCGCTCCACGACGTCGGCGACCAGAGGCCCGATGAGGTGGGGCGGGAGTTCGTGGGCGCTGTCGAGGATCTTTCCCAGGAGAGCTTCCCCGAAGCTTTCGGACCGGTCCGTACGCTGTCCTGCCGTCATCCCCTCACCTGCCGCAGTCACGCTTCGTGTGGGGGCGGGCCAGGACGACGAAGGGTCTGTCGGTGCCATGGCTCCATCACGTGGTCGTGGACGCCCCGGCCTGCCGGTCACGGAGTCGGCCGGGTCGGGCTGCCCATCTCGGTCCGGCTCCGCCTTCCGACTCCCAAGCGTCCTGTCCGTCGAGGCCGCTCTCGGCGAGTGCCAGCAGGCGCGGAGCCGACAATGTGTTCTCGGGGTCGGCGGCGGCGGTCAGCAGCCGGGTGGCTGCTCCGGCCGGCTCGTCCGGGGGGATCACCAGCAGTTCCCAGCGTCCCACGGTGCCACAGTCCACGGTGATGGCATGCGCCTCGGCGGCGGACTCGGTCAGGACCACCTCGATCACGTGGCCGGGCGCCATCACCTCCTGCGGGGCACCGGGCCAGGCGGCGGTCCCCACGGTCACGCGGGTGACGGTGCCGCTGCTCGGATCCAGGGAACCGACCAGTGCGGGCAATTCGAGTTCGAGTGCGTCGCAGCGCGGCCACCATGCGCCGTCCAGCGGGCCGTGGCTGACGTCCGGCGTGAGGCGCAGCCGGGGTATGGGCATCCGGTAGGAGTGTCCGTGACCTGGCGCGGTACCCTCGGCGGGCTTTGTGATGGCGTTCATCGTGTGATCCCGTTCCGGGCGCTGCTTTCCGGCTGCCGGTGTCAGTCACTCGCCGGGAACGGCGCCGCCGTGGTCGTGCGCCCGGAAGTTCTCGGTAGCTGACACGCTACTCCCAGCCGTGGCGGGCGGCGTGGTGCGCAGCCATCGCGCCGAGAAGCAGGCAGCCATCCCGTGGAGACACCTCGGTACGGCGGACAACGGGTCACGTGACCGCCCCGGCCGTACGACCGCCGGCTCATCGCTCCTCTGCCACGTCATCGGCGTGCCGAGAGCTGCCCTTCGAGGGACAGAGTCAACACGCATGGGGCAATGGAGCCGGGCAGCCCGACGACCTCCCCTACGTTCTGCCAGCCCCAGGACGAGAAGGCGGCCTGTCCTGCCCGGTCGGCAGGATGCAGCAGGGTGATCCCGAGGGAGGAGTGCAGCTCTGTGAGCAGACGCTGTTGCAGCCGGCGGGCGATGTCGCGGTGCTGAACGTGCGGGTGGGCCACGACCTGGGTGAGGGCGACGAACCGTGCGCGGGAGGTGAGCCGCTGGATGATCGCCTGGAGCGTTCCGTCGGACCCCCGGCTGCCGGAGCCTTCAGAGCCCATCGGACAACCGAAGGCGCAACCGACCAGCACCGTCGTCTCGGCGACCAGCAGGGCGAAGCCGGGGCGGCGGGCGGTGATCGACAAGCGGTGCAGGAAGTCCCCGCGATTGTGGTACCGCTCGCCCGTGGTGCCTGCGACGGACTCCGCAGCCAGGTCCGCGATGTCCGCGCGCATGTCTTCTGCCTGCCAGCGGGTCAGCCGACGAAGGCGGATCCCGTCCTTGAGGACCGGCTGGTCCGGTCGGCGAGCGGGGTCCTCGGGCGCCCCCGTCGCGGCACTCATGAGGTCGTCGGACGCGGCGGGCGGCACAGGACTCGTGGGGGCCGTAGGGAGCAGCGAAGTCGATCCCGTGGCATCAAGGAGCCGGGTGATCTGAGCGCACGGATGGTGCAGCCGCAGGCGAGCGTGGACCCGGTCGGCGCGCTGTGCTGCCGACAGCAGGACGTCCAAGCCCCTGGCGTCGCAGGAGCCGACCGTGGTCAGGTCGATGTCGATCACGGTGACACCGTCCAGCAGACACTGCTCCACTGCGGCCCGCAGCAGCGGCGTCGTGGCCGGCCCTATGTCGCCGGCAAGCGTGACGAGCGTCCGCTCTCCTAGGTTCCGCCGATGGATGTCCAGCCGGGAAAAGGTCATCACGTCTCCCCTCGGCGGGGTTGCGGACCTGCACGGGCGCTCAGCGCAGCCCTTGCCGTGATGAGCTCGCGCTGAGTTGCTTCGACCGCGGCGTACATGGCCTCGACCCGTCTCCGCGCCGACCACTGGGGCGACCCGGATTCACTCGTCTCTCGCCAAGGACGACCCGGCGTGGCAGCCGGAGTGCGTGATGCCCTCGGTACTTCAACCGTACGTCGGCCGCAACCGGAAGCGGCTGGGTCGAAGGGCACGGCACAGGTAGGGGCCGCGTCACCTGATGGGCCGTTCTCCAACGTCAGAACGGTGGTGATACTGCGGCTGCTCGTAAGGGTGTGCACCTCACAGCCGAGGGCCGACAAGGTGAGGGGGCACCACCTCGCCTCTGCCCTGTCGCGACACGTGCCACTGGATGCGCGCCGCTCTTGACACAACACCGGCCGCCGCGCCCTGAACACAGCACAGTGCCCGCGATCGAAGCCGGGCGGCAGAGCGGGCGGACGAATTGAATGCCAGCTCACTTCCGAACCCACATGCGACGCGACCTCCGCTCACCGGGTCTCCGAACCCATCCGAGCGAAACGACCCACGGCGGGCCTTCGCGGAGCCCCCCTCGGTGAGCCCCTGGTGCACTTCTCGGGTGGAGTCAGGTATCTACGGCTCGGACCCTCCAGGCCGTGCATCCCGGAGCGCGTCTCCCATCCGTCCTGACACCCCTCGCCGCGGTTCCGGCGCCGTCACCCGACGCCCGCGAGTGCGCTTCGACGGCTGGATCGCGGGCGGTGGGAACCTCCTTCGGCACACGGATCGTGCTCGGGCACCAGCAGGGCTCGCCCTTCGGAGCAGTCAGCGACGTGATGCTGGAGGGGGGCCGGCGGGACGGACTGCTGCTGCCCCGAGACGCGACACTGCGAACTTCATTAGCGGCACCTACGTATGCGACGCGATCCGTGTCGTCCCGGTCGAGGTGAGCGTCACGGACGACGCCCGAACCGTCACCGCCGGGCCACTCGACCTTCGTTTCACCACCAGACCGGCGAGGGCTTCTGGGCTTCGCGCTGCCGACCGTGTCCGTCGCGCTTGCCCACCGTCCGGCACGGAGCGCGCTGACGGCAGGGCCGCCCGCCTGTTGCTGCCGGGCGTGCGCATCCGCGGCAGCGCCGGGCAGGGCCGCCGGGGAGTGGTACGGCGCCCGAGAACTGCTGCCGATCAGTGCCGTCTCGGCCGCCTATGAGGGCGTGGACCTCGGGGCGATTGCAGCGGTCGTGCGGACCGTGCGCTTCGGCCCGGAGTGACGGCGCCAGGGCAGGGGTACCCGGCCATACCTATGGCCAGGCATCCACCGGGCCTTCACTGCGTGTGTGCCGGGTCGGTCCTGGCTCTCGGGGAACAGGGCACCGCGATCTCAGAGGGCGCTCACGCGCTGGGCTGCACCGACGCCATACGCCGCCTCAGTCACCGTGCTCGCGGAATCGCGGATCTGTCGCGAGGAGGTAATCCGCCTACACGACGCAGCCTGTCGTCCATCCAAGTGCCGAAGGCGGCGAGGGTGCTGCAGCGCACTCGCCCAGCAGATACCGGCACTGTCGGACTCACGCCGGATGACTTCGCGGGACCTGCTGGTCACCCGGTAGATACAGATGGTTCGCCGGGCAGGCATGAGTAACCCGGCAGATGGCTCCCATCGGCTGTGCAGAGCACTGGTCGGCGGCGGCCCAAAGCCATCCGTGCTGGAGGAACCGCGTGAACGGCGAATCGACTATCCCATCCTGCGAGATGCGCTTCCCCGCAGTCAGGGCGAGCATCACCGCGGCCCGACACTGGGTCCGCGACTGCGCGGACGGTTTCGGCGGCCCGCTGCGCCAGCACCGGATGATCGAGACCGCCGAACTGCTCGTATCGGAACTGATCACCAATGCCATCCGCCACGGCTCCGGTTCACCCCTGATCCAGCTCACCTGGAACGGGCGGTGGTTGCGCATAGCCGTCAGCGATTCCAGCGACCGCTGGCCCCGCAAGCGCGCCACTGCGAACACCGAGCCCGGCGGTTTTGGCATGCAACTCCTCGACCGACTCGCCCGACGCTGGGACGTCACCCCGGGTCACCCCGGCAAAACGGTTTGGGCCGAACTCAGCCTCGACTCCTGAGCGCGGTGGCGGAGCTCACCACCAACAGCGTCGTCCACGGCACCGACTCGGGCCCACTGCGGAGCCGGGCCGAGAGCGACCAGATCGTCTGCGAGGTCCAAGCCGGCGGCCTCACGCCACACCCCATCGGCCGGGCCAGCTATCAACGACCCGAGAGCGACCGATCAACGTCTTCACCACCGCTCACCGGGGCGTGGGTGACGCTCACAGGTGACTGGGTATCACCATGGTCATCCCCGCCACCCCACCGTCGAACAGGCTCGCTCCGGGTAGGGAATCAGGAGTAGGCCATCATGGCTGCGGGGTCGGGGCTGCATCCCGCCGGACGGCTGCGATCGCTGTGCCAGTCCAGTATCAGGACCGTGGCGTCGTCCTTGAGGCTGCCGTGGCAGCCGTTGTACACCGCCGCGGTCAGGGTTTGAACGGCTTCTCGGGGTGCAGCGCGCGTGTGTCGTGAATGACCGAGGGCAGGTCGACGGCCGCGGCACCGCGTTCCTGCAATCCGTCGGTGAGCAGGACCAGGCGGTCCCCGGGTCTCAAGAGCAGTTCCTGTAGGCGGTAGGTGGTGGGTGCCGCCACACCGAAGGGCTGGTTGACGGCGGCGTGCAGTCGGAGCCGTCGCTGTGGACGCGGGACTGGATGACCGAGTGCTGCCGTACTGCCAGGAGGCCCAGGCCGTCGTCTGGGGCGAGCGCGGGGCACGCGTCAACTGCATCAGCCCTGGCATCATCCTCACTCCGCTGGCCCGGGACGAGATGTCCGGACCCGGCAGCGAGGGATACCACCGCATGATCGAGACCTCGGCCGCCGGGCGCGTCGGCACCCCGACGAGGTCGCCGAGGCGGCGGCGTTCCAGCTCGGCCGGCAGGCTGGCTTGTTAACTACTCGCCGTGACTGGGAGGGGCATGTGTCGTTGGCTGAAGCATGAAAACATGCAGAGGCACTGTGGCGGTGGGCCTGACGGCTGTAGCGATGGGTGCTGGAATCGCTAGCGCCGAGCCGGCGGCAGCCGGGGGTATCGGTGTCATCGGAAGCCCGGCATTCGACAACACTTGTATCACCATCGATCACACAAGCAAGGCTGTGGCCGAAACCGTGCACACATCTGGTTTCTTGAATAACGTCGCCCAGCTCCCGCTCAGCAACCCCTACCAGCACTGCGGAGGCGCTGATCTGGGGCCGCTTCTGCTGGCTCTGGATGTGGAGCTGGTGACCGCCGTCGACAGCGTGTAGGTCGCAGAGGCTGTCGGATGGCGGGGCGGCACCGGCCGCTCTTGGCTGCGGCCCAGCACTCGCCGGTCAACGACGACCCGCCACATAGGACACGGTCTTAATCACCGGCTCCGACCTTCTGATGGACGGCGGCGTCATCGCGGCGTTGCACACCGGAGCGCTGTCGCGGCGACTCCACTCTTGTGGCCTCTCGGCTTCACACCTCGCTGGGCGCGGCGCGCCCGTACCAGGCCGCCGCGGTCGACGACGTACGGACACAGCCGCAGGATCTCGCCGCCCGTCCCACCGCGATCGCTGCCTGAGGCCATCAACGCGGTAGGGACAACCTGGAACGCCTGGGCAACTCGGCGTCCTTCGCCGCGCTGTGCGGAGTCAGCCCTGTCCCGCGTCGTCGGGCCGTTCGTGCCATGGTCGATGAAGGACTGTTGGTAAGACAGCCCACAAGGCAATCCGTCAATGCCGGTCCCGAGTGGACGAAGAGACAGCTCATTGTGAGCTCGCCCAGGACAGGTTGAGCGTCGGTTCGTTCGAAGCCATCCGGCGGTGACCGAGTCGCGCCGTTGTGGCGGGATCGATGGGACGCTTGCGCCGTGCCGTCCAGGGCGGGGGTCTGACTCATGAGATCTATGACCACAGTGTCCAGTCACAGGCTAGCCGTCTTTTCAGGCGCCATCACGGTTCAGACCGCCCGAACGGGCCGGTGCCATCCACCCAGCACGTCACCACGCGGGAGGCGAACCACCATGACTCATCGGCCCGGACAGTGCCGTCACTCTCCTGATCACCATGGGGGACAACCCCGAGCGGCTGAACACCGAGGCTTCTTTTGCTGCCCTTTGCGGAGTCAGCCCCGTTGAGTTTTCGTCGGGCCGTCGGAGCACGCGTCGGCTCAACTACGGCGGCGACCGGCAGGCGAACGCCGCCCTGCACCGCATCGTGTTCACCCGCCTGCGCCACGACCCGCGCACCCAGGTGTACTACGAACGCCGCACCCAGGAGGGCAAGACCCGCCGTGAGATCATCCGATGCCTCAAGCGATATGCCGCCCGCGAGGTCTTCAACCTGGTCAGACTGATTTCTCGCGCCCCCGCGTTATAGAGGCGTCCGTGCGACGAGGAGCCCCGCGGGTGCGGCCTGACGTGGCTTCTGAGCAGGTGGGTGATGACGCCGGTGTGGGCGGCTTCGCAATCGGTTGTCCTCTTGAGGGCTGGCGAAGCAAGCGCGCATCGGCAGCATGCGCTACGACCTGATGCGGAACGCGCGTCCCGGGGCGACGTGGAGCGGTCAACCACGACGCGCACGCTTGCTGAAGCGAAGCATGTCATCTCGTCATGTGATCACGCGGCCGATATGAAGTGTTCCTGCACCAGATGGATTTCACTGCGGCAGGTCACGGCGGAAGACCCCCTTGGCCGCATCGCTTTCCGGTTCCTTCCAACGCGGTTCGGGAGTCCTTAGGACGTCGGTGTGCCGTCGAGGCAGCGGAGGTAACCTGGTCGATCGAGTGGCTGGACAGGCGTGTCGCCGCTCCGTGAACCGTGGTTCTGGATCACTTTCAGTGCCGGGGCCACGGAGGGTCACCACAACCGCGATCATGAACGGCCGTGGGTGATGTGTTCCTCCAGGACCTGTGGTTCCACCAGGTCGACGGCGTAGTGATCGAAAACGCAGTGGTCGACGGTGAGTTGGTCATCGTGCGGGCCGCGCATCGGCAGGGCGGGCCACGTGTCCCGCCTGCGGAACGATGTCGGGCCGGGTGCACAGCCGGTACGTACGCCGCCTCGCCGATACTGCAGTCGCCGGGCGTCCCGTGGTGATCGAGTTACAGGTCCGGCGGTTCCGCTGCCGTGACCGCGCCTGCCGGCAGGCCACGTTCGTCGAGCAGGTCGACGGACTCACCGTCCGGCACGGACGGCGAAGCACCGGGCTGCAGACGGTGCTGCAACAGCTAGCGGTGATGCTGGCCGGCCGGGCGGGCGCCCGCCTGGCGAACACGCTCGCGGTCCGGACGAGCCGGTCGACGCTCCTACGGCTGATACGCCGTCTGCCGGAGCCCGAAGCGCACACGCCGCGGGTCCTCGGGGTGGACGACTTCGCCCTGCGCAAGGGACACAACTACGGCACGATCCTGGTGGACATCGACACGCGCCGGCCCATCGATCTGCTGCCCGACCGGACCACAGCGACGGTGGCCGCCTGGCTCGCCGACCACCCCGGCGTCGAGGTGATCTGCCGTGACCGGTCCACCGCATACGCCGAGGCCGGACGACTCGGCGCCCCGGACGCGGTCCACGTCGCGGATCGGTGGCACGTCTGGAAGAACCTGGCCGAGGCCGTCGAAAAGACGGTCATCCAGCACCGCGCCCTACTGCGCGAGCCGGAGAACACCGCCCCGGTCCACGCCGCCGAACCCCCGGAGAGCCTGGATCCCGCACCGTCCTCCCCGGGTGAACCACGACAGTCGGGCCGTCTGTCCGACCGGGTGCGCGAGCAGCACGCGGCCGTCCACGCCCTGCTGGATGAGGGGCTCGGGCTGCGGCCGATCGCCCGTCGGCTGGGCCTGGCCCGCAACACCGTCCGCCGCCTCGCCCATGCGGCCACCGCGGACGAGCTCCTGGTCGGACGGTGGACCGGCCGGACCAGCATCCTCGACCCCTACAAGCCCTATCTGCATCAGCGGTGGGCGGAAGGCTGCACCGTCGCCGGCCGTCTGTTCGAGTAAGTCCGCGAGCGAGGCTATCCCGGTGGCGAGAGCGTGGTGAAAAGGTACGTCCAACGGCTCCGCGAAGCTTTCCCGCACGACGATCCGCCCCGCAAGCACCCATCCGTGCGGGATGTGGCCAGCTGGATCACCCGCCGTCCCGACCGCCTCGACGACGACCAGGCCCAGCGGCTCAAGCAGATCCTCGTCCGCTGCCCCGCCCTCGACCGAACTGCCGAACACGTCCGTGCCTTCGCCGAGTTGATGAACGACCGCCGGGGCCAGGACCTCGGTCAATGGATGGATCGCGTGCAGGCTGACGATCTGTCCGCCCTGCACGGCTTCGTCAATGGCCTCGGCCAAGACCTCGACGCCGTCGTCGCCGGGCTCAGCCTCCGCTACAGCTCCGGCGCCGTCGAGGGCCACAACAACAAGATCAAGATGATCAAGCGGCAGATGTTCGGCCGCGCCAACTTCGACCTGCTCCGCAAGCGGGTCCTCCTCGCGGCGTGAGGCCGTTCATGATCGCGGTTGTGGTGACCCTCCGTGGCCCCGGCACTGAAAGTGATCCAGAACCCAGGTTCAGAGACCGCCGACACAGGCGTTACTCGCCAGCGGTGCAAGGGTCTTCCCCGACCAGCCGATCAGTTCGCCTTGGGCTTCCCCACGGCGCGCCACGTACGGGCCCTTCGACAGACAGAAGGAACTGCGCCGGTACCGGTATGGCTCAGGCCCGGCTGCGGGTTGCCGCTGTCATCTCCGCGATGAGTGAAGGCCGAGGTGTCAGCGGTTCCGAGCAGCGACAGCGAGATCACCACACCGCTGCCGCCCGCGTGAGAAGCCGGACGGCAGGGCGGGCGGGCGTATGGGGTGCGCGCTCACTTCCGAACCCGCACGCGATGCGTCCTCCGCCCACCGGATCCCCCTGTGCATACGGTCGAAACACCTCCCTCCCAGTGCTTGGCGATGCGCGGAGCCGGTAAAGGCTCCCTCGGGGCGTGTGGCGGCCATCGTGGCCGGATTGGGCAGCTCTCGGCCCGGCGCCGTGTTCACCCGTCTCCGACGGGTGCTGTCGGGGGCGGGAGCGGCGACGAGGAACCGGTCTGGGTAACCCGTGCAGCGCGCCGGGGGGTGCAGCAGGAGACCGGGGCCACATCGGCCCGTGTCCCGGACCGCGATCCGCTCAGCTTTCGAGACAGCGCCCCAGCAGGGCTGTTCCGGTGCCGTCCTGCGTTCCCCTCCGCGGCGTGTTCCCGGCCTGGTTCCCGGGCGCACAGCCGGAAGTCTCACTGAGCAAGCAGCCCGGTCGCCCTTGGTGGTGATCCCCGGCGTGGGCGCCACGCCGGCCGGGTATTGAGCTGAATCATCGACTGCCGTTCCCGAGCCGCGAAAGATCAGGTGGGCGGACACACCGACGGCGACGGTGTGAGATACCGATGTCGGTGGCTTGTGACCCCGTCGGCGGGGCGAGGGCCCGAGCCGAAGGCTCAAAAGGTCTGGTGCTCGGTGCCATCGGCGTCCGTATGTCAGGCTCACCCCGTGGTCGAGGAGAGGGGCGAGCCACAAAAGCCGCCGTCTTCGTTCGGCACACGCCGACCAGCGGTTCGCCCGGTTCTCACCGAAGAACCTCGCCACGGTCGTATGAGTGCTCCCGCACTGAGCAGAAGCAGCCGGCAGCCCCGGTGACCGCGTGGCCATGGAGGCATCCTCATCCATGCGGAGAAGGTCTCCTGGTGCATCAGGTCTACGTTCGAGCGCCCCGGTAACCATCCGTGACGCCGGCACCGGTCTCCGGGCGGCACGGCCCATGACCAGCACGAGGACAGCCGGCATCTCCCGCATCTCCTCGCTCCCGGGCACCCTGCGCGAGGCGTGCGGGATGGGTGACCCAGGCACAGTGGTCCCCGTCCGTACTCTGCGAAGTCGCGGAACCCGTCGGTGTCCCGGACGAGAGGGCGTCTTCGCCCCGGTTGTCGTCCTCCCACCAGCCGAATGGCCCGATGGGCTGCTCCGGCGTGGCGCCGAGTACGCCAGGCCCTTTCGTGCGGTGCTGCATCGGAACCACGAGCCGTCCCTTCCACGCCGGTCTCCGCTGGCGGGCGGCTGGCAGCCGTCCGGCCCGCTTCCGGTCTGCGCAACGATCCTGTCTGCGTTTCGGCCGGTGGGGCGCTGCATGCGACCTGGGGGCGAGGGTGTGATCAGCCGGGATCCGGTGCCCCCGTTCGTTGCCACGCGTCCGCCATCGCTCCCGTCCGGTTCGGTCCTCGGCGTCACCGATGGCGGTCACTGCGCGCCGACCTCGTCCCCTACGGCTGGCAACGAATCGGCCCGGGCACGCCCTACGAAGGACGGGGCGGACCGAGGTCAATGGCGCGCAGCTCAGCGCGGGGGACTGCGGAGCGTGCGAGTCGCTGCTCGGACCGTGGCGCCGTCGAGGGGTGCAGCCGTTGTGCGTCCGCTCCTGCAAGCAGATGCTTGGAAGGTAGAGCGCTGACGGCGCCCTCGACAGTGACACAGCGAGGACGGACATGTGGTGACCAGCTTGACACCTGCCCCCGGGGCGGACGATCAGGGCGACCCGCTGAGTATCACGCGGGCAGCCGTTGTCATGCTGAACGACCGGACACAGGTGACCGGCTGGAGTCCGCAGGCCGAACAGATGCTCGGCTACCAGGCCATGGAGGTGCTTGGCCAAACGATCGGCTCGCTGTCGGCACAGGCAGGCGTGGCGAACTCGGACTGGCTGAGCTCCCAACCGGACAGCGGATCCCTTGGGCGCCTGGTCCTCCGTCATCGGTCCGGCCACCTGCTCCGGGCGGCGACATCGCTGTGCAGGCTCCCGGAGGCGGCCGGCACCGCTTACCTCCTGCTGCTGGCGGACGCCGAGGAACATGCGGAGTGGCAACTACGGCAGGCCATGCTGCACGGTCTCGCAGCCGAGTCCCCGATCGCCCTGACGATCTACGGCCCCGACTTGCGGATGGTATGGGCCAATGCCGCGGCGCGCAAGGAACTGCCGGGGGAGTTCACACAGTATGTGGGGCTCGGCGAAGGCGATCTCTACCCCGGCAGACAGGTACTGTCCACCGGCGGCCCGCCCTCGGTGACGCATCTGATGAGCGAAGTGCTCCTCACCGGGCAGTCCGTCGTCGACCTGCCGTACCGGGGGCATACGCTCGCGGACCCGGACCGCGAGCACGTGTGGTCACTGTCCTACTACCGACTGCAGGACGCAGCCGGCCGGCCCCTGGGGGTCTGTGAGGAATCGGTCGACGTCACCGACATGTACCGGGCCCGGCAGAGACTGACACTGCTGAACAAGGCCGCCGCCCGGATCGGCAGCACCCTGGACCTGGGCCGCACCGCACAGGAGTTCGCTGCAATCGCCGTGCCCGAGATCGCCGACTTCATCGCTGTCGACTTGCTCGGTGCGGTACTGGACAGCCGGGAGCCGGACGCTCGGTCGGTCGGCCGCACAGGCGACATGCGCAGGGTCTTCCACCAGTCCGTCCGCGAGGACCTGCCAGAAGTCGTTGTCCCACCCGGCGGCGCGGTCGGATACGCGCAAGGGTCTCCGCAGTGGCGGTGCCTGGCACACGGAGAACCCGTCCTGGACGCCGTGCTGGCGCCGTCGAGCTCCTGGTTGGCCGCGGACGATGTACGCGGTTCCCGCATGCGGGAGCTGGGCATTCACTCCCACATGGTGGTCCCGCTCCGGGCGCGGGACGTCACCATGGGCGTGGCGACCCTGATGCGGTGGCGCACTCCCGAACCCTTCACGCAGGAGGATCTGCTCACCGTCGAGGAACTCGCGGCCCGGGCCGCGGTATGCATCGACAACGCACGCCGCTTCACGAGAGAGCGCCACTCGGCCCTCATGCTCCAGCGCAGCCTGCTTCCGCACGAACCGCCTGCTCACGCGGCCGTGGAAGCCGCCTACCGCTATCTGCCCGCCGACACGGAGGCGGGAGTGGGCGGTGACTGGTTCGATGTGCTGCCCCTGGCCTGTGGCCGGGTGGGGCTGGTGGTCGGCGATGTCATCGGACACGGGCTGCGAGCCGCTGCCACGATGGGCCGGCTGCGCACGGCTGTGCACACGCTCGCCGACCTGGACCTGCCGCCCGACGAACTGCTGGCACACCTCGACGACCTGGTGCAACGCCTGGCCGATGAGGCCGAGACGGCGCATCCCTACGGCGCCGAGGGTGTGGTCGGCGCCACCTGTCTGTACGGCGTCTACGACTCGGTCACGCGACGTGCGACGTTCGCCAGCGCCGGACACCCACCGCCTGCCCTCGCGCACAGGGACAAACCGGTCGAGTTCTGCGATATCCCGACCGGCCCCCCGCTCGGCGTGGGCGGCATGCCCTTCGAAGCAGTGGAGTGTGACATTCCGGACGACTGCGTCCTGGCCCTGTACACCGACGGCCTCATCACAGCGTCCTCAACCGATCCGGACATCGGACTGGCTCGACTGAGCTTCACGCTCGCCCATCCGGACCGTCCCCTGGAGGAGATCACCGGCACGCTGGAGCGCATCCTGCTGCCCGATCATCCTCCGGACGATGTCGCCTTCCTGGTTGCCCGGCCCCGCCCGCTGCCCGTCGGCAACGTTGCGTCCTGGAGACTGGCCTTCGCACCGGAAACGGCCGGAAGGGCCCGCGCGCTGAGCAGCGAGCGCCTTGCCCAATGGGGGCTTGAGGATCTGACCTTCTCGGCCGAGCTGATCGTCAGCGAACTGGTCACCAATGCGATCCGGCATGGGCGCGGCCCTGTCTCCCTGCGGCTGATCCGGACGGAGAGCCGTCTCATCTGCGCGGTCTCGGACGGGAGTAGTACCTCGCCCCACATGCGACGGGCGAAGATCGTGGAGGAGGGGGGCCGCGGCCTCTTCCTGGTGGCGCAGTTCGCCGCGCGCTGGGGCACCCGCCACACCGCTGACGGAAAGATCATCTGGGCGGAACTGCCTGCCCCGACGGTGGACACAGACGCCTTCCCCGAGTGACGCCGGCCCCATGACATGAGGGCGATGGCGGATGACCTATCGTTCAGCCCTTCCTGGTGCGGGGGTCGACGCAGGCGCGGGTGCGTTCGTCGAAGCGCGTGCGAGTGAGGACGATGGCGTGCAGGGCGTTGTTCGCCGCCCGGTCGCCACCGCGGTTGAGGCGGTGGTGGTGGGTTCGTCCGGACGAGGCCGGGATCGGTGCGACTCCTGCCAGGTGCGCGGACGCGCCCTCGGACCGGTGCGCTCCCACCGGCTCGCCGTCCAGGCCGGCGTCCGCGGGCAGCTGCGTGAGCACAGCGGCGCGGATCTCGGGGAACAAGCCGGTCATGCTGGTGCCTTGCCTTGAGTGCAGTAGCACTCGCCCGCCGGGCTGTACGGCGAGCTGGGCGCGGAAGCCGTCCTTCTCCAGACTGCGAGGTGTCTCATGAGACACCGGCGGCTGAGCTGCCTCTCCTACCGCCAAGTCATTGGCTCGGCTTGCACTGGCTGTTGTGCACGGTTGTCAGCAGACTGTCAGCACGAACCAGCGGTGCCCGGAAGGTGAGAACCCTTGCTTCTTGCGACTGGCAGTGTCGTCATCTGCCTATGGCTGATCCTCTTTACCTCGGTCGGCTGGCGGCGGCGCAGGCATGGCGGCGGCGGAGCATCCACTGCTGAGGCATGGGGCGAGCTCTTCCATCCGTCACAGCGGCACGTGCAACAGGAGCGGGAACGCCAACTTTGAACCGTTCCGGGTTCGGTAGAGATCTCAGTTGTTGGGTGTGACCTGGGGTTTC
>NZ_JBEZBT010000008.1:132419-203703 GCF_040647235.1 Streptomyces sp. NPDC042638 | reverse complement strand
TGGGGGGGCGGGGGGCGGCCGCGAGCTGGTAGTGCGTGTCTGGCGGGGGGGGGGGGGGGGTGGGGGGGGGGGGGGGGGGCGGCCGGCGCCCCCCCCCCCCCCCCCGCCTCCGGAGAGCGGGGCCTCGGGGCCCTGTTCTCATACGGTGGCGAGCAGGTCCCCGTGGTGCCGCTGGGCCACCAGCGGGTGGGCGCGCAGCTTGCCCTTGAGTTCGTTGTAGCCGTACTCGGCGTACAGGGGGTTGGACGGGTCGGTGGTGATGCCGGGGGCCTCGGCGGCGTGCGGGAAGGGCAGTGGCTCGATGCGGGCGTCGAGGCGCGGGTTGTAGAAGAACGGGACCGAGAAGCGTTCGGTGGCGCCGGGCGGGCTGACGACCCGGTGGTTGGTGGCCAGCAGGTAGCCGTTGGTGGCCACTTCCAGCAGTTCGCCGAGGTTGACGACGAAGGCGCCGTCGATGGGCGGTACGTCGTGGAAGCGGCCGTCCTCGCGCTGGACCTGGAGGCCGCCGACCGTGTCCTGGAGCAGGAGGGTGAGGAAGCCGTAGTCCTTGTGGGCGCCGACGCCCTGGCCGGTGCCGTCGGTCGCGCTGCCGGGGTAGCGAACGAGTTTGAGGTGCGGGTGGGCGTGGGCGCCGAAGACCGGGTCGTAGAAGTCGGCGGGGGCGCCGATGGCGGTCAGCAGTTCGTGCAGGAGGCGGTGGGCGACCGCACTGAGCCTGTCGATCCAGGCGAGGGCGGCCGTGCGGAGCCGGGGGAGGGCGGCGGGCCACTGGTTGGGGCCTTGCAGCCACCAGTACGGGGGTTCGCCGGGGCCGGGTACGCGGGCGGGGCGTTCGGCGCCTATGTCGAGCTGGTCGCGCCAGTCGCGGGCGCCGCCGGTGCGTTCGTCGCCGGTGCGGGTGTAGCCGCGGAAGTGCGGGGAGCCGACGTTGTCGAGGGCGAGCCGGTCGGTCTCGGGGAGGGCGAAGAAGGCGCGCATGGCGGTGAGCAGCGCGTCGGTCTCGGCCTGGGTGACGCCGTGTCCGACGAGTTGGAAGAAGCCGACGTCGTGGGCGGCGCTGTGCAGTCTGTTGTGGAGCAGGGCCCGTGCCCGGGGGCCGCGGTCGGCGGCCGAGAGGTCGATGATCGGGAGTTGGCCGTACGACGGGGTCGTCGCGGTGTGCGAGGTCATGGGTGCGTCCGCAGGGTGTACGGGGCACGGGTGGCCGCCGAGGGGTAGGGCGGGCCCCCGGGTGCCGGAAAGGTGAGGAAAGAGAGAAACAGGGGGCTGGTCAGGCGCGGAAGCGCGGACAGCCCATGCTCGTGACGCGCACGTAGTCCACGTGGCGGCGGCGGACGAGCATCGGAAGCATGGGCCAAGAGTACTGTTCCCGGCCGGAAGTGCGTGTGGCCCCGCTCACTCGGTCACGGCCGGACCGTGGCCGTCGCCGGTGCCGGTGCCGGTGCCGGCGGGTTCAGCCGAGGGCTTCGTCCAGCAGTGCCGCCCACTGGGCGACGACGCGTTCGCGGCGGGCGGTGTCGTCGGTGAGGAGGTTGGCGAGGCCGAGGCCGCGGGCCATGTCCAGGAGTCCCTGGACGGATTCGCGGACGCCGGGGCGGGACTCGTCGGCGCCGAGGAGGTCGACGGCGATGCGGTGGGTCTCGCGGCCGACGCGGGCCTCCAGCTCGGTCACGCGGGGGCGCAGCTGGTCCTCGTCGGAGGCGGCGACCCACAGGTGCAGGGCGGCGCGGAAGAGGGGGCCGGTGTAGAGGTCGACGAGGGCGGCGACGACGGCGCCGCGGTCGGCGGCGCCTTCGGGGAACAGGGCGCGCAGGGCGAGGGAGCGTTCTTCGGAGACGTACTCGACGGCCGCGGTGAAGAGGTCTTCCCGGGTGGGGAAGTGGTGTTGGGCTGCGCCGCGGGAGACGCCGGCGCGTTCGGCGACGACGGTGACGGTGGAGCCTGCCCAGCCGTGTTCGGCGAGGCAGGCCACGGCGGCTTCCAGGAGCCGCTGCCGGGTGGCCCGGCTGCGGTCCTGCTTGGGCACGCGTTCGCGTTCGGTCGTACTCACACCACCCACGCCGCCTCACGTCTTTCCAGGAAGGCCGTCATCCCCTCCCGGGCCTGGTGGGAGGAGAACAGCCGGGCCGAAAGGGCGGTCAGGTCCGCCGCGTCCCGGTCGAATGTCTCCAGCACCCTAGCTGTGAGCAGCCGTTTCGTCTCGGCCAGGGCCTGGGGGGCGGAGCGGCGCAGGCCGTCGAGGACGGGGGCGAGGGCGTCGTCCACGTCGTCGGCGGTCGCCGTGAGCAGTCCCAGGCGTACGGCTTCGGCGGGGCCGAAGCGTTCGCCGGTGAGGTAGTGGCGGGCGAGGGCGCGGGGGTCGGCGCGCGGGAGGACCGTCAGGGAGATGACCGCGGGGGCGACTCCGATGCGGACCTCGGTGAAGGCGAAGGTGGCCGTGGTGGCGGCGGCGCTGACGTCGCAGGCGGCGAGCAGGCCGAGGCCGCCGGCGCGGACGTGTCCGGTGACGCGGGCGAGGACGGGTTTGGGCAGTTCGACGATCTGCCGGAGCAGGGCGACCAGGGCGTTCGGGTCGGGCGGGTCGCGCAGGTCGGCGCCGGCGCAGAAGGTGGTGCCGGTGTGGGTGAGGACGACGGCGCGTACGTCGGGGTCCTTGCCGCAGTCGGTGAGCGCGGCGGTGAGTTCGCCGACGAGGGCCGCCGAGAGGGCGTTGCGGGTGTCGGTGGCGTCCAGGCTGAGGGTTTCGACGGCACGCGCGCGCGTGCGGCTGATCGAGGTCATGTCAGCTCCCGGAGTTCCCGGCGCAGGATCTTGCCGGAGGCGGCGCGCGGGACCGTGTCGACGAAGGTGATCCGGCGGACGCGTTTGTAGGGGGCGACGCGTTCGGCGACGTACAGCAGGATGTCGTTCTCGGTCGGGGCGTCGGCGGACGGGTGGCGGACGACGAAGGCGTGCGGGATCTCGTTGCCGTCCTCGTTGCGGGCGCCGATGACGGCGGCGTCGGCGATGCCGGGGTGGGTGAGCAGGAGGGCCTCCAGTTCGGCGGGGGCCACCTGGAAGCCCTTGTACTTGATGAGTTCCTTCACCCGGTCGACGACGAACAGCCAGCCGTCGGCGTCGACGTGTCCGACGTCCCCGGTGTGCAGCCAGCCGTCGGTGTCGATCATGTCGGCGGTGGCGTCGGGGCGGCCGAGGTAACCCTTCATCACCTGGGGGCCGCGGATCAGTATCTCGCCGGTCTCCGCGGTGCCGAGGTCCTTGCCGGGGTCGTCCAGGGAGACGATCCGCATCTCGGTGCCGGCGATGAGCTTGCCGACGGTGCCGGCGGGGGCGTCGTGCAGGCGGTCGAGGGGGACGACGTGGGTGCCGGGGGAGAGTTCCGTCATGCCGTACGCCTGGCCGATCGGGGGCAGGCCGAGCCGCTCGGAGCAGGCGCGGGCGAGTGCGGCGTCGAGGGGGGCGGCGGCGCTGATGACGTACTGGAGGGAGGAGAGGTCGTAGCGGGTGACGGCCGGGTGTTTGGCGAGGGCGAGGACGATCGGCGGGGCGACGTACAGGCCGGTGATGCGGTGGTTCTCGATGGCGGCGAGGAAGGTCTCCAGCTCGAAGCGCGGGAGGACGACGACGGTGGCGCCGTGCCTCAGGGGCGCGTTCATCAGCGCGGTGAGGCCGTAGATGTGGAAGAACGGCAGGACGGCGAGGATGCGGTCGCCGGGGCCGGCCGGGACGGCGGGTTCCAGCTGGGCGAGGTTGGTGGCGATCTGCCGGTGGGTGAGCATGACGCCCTTGGGGACGCCGGTGGTGCCGGAGGAGTACGGCAGCGCGGCGACGTCCTGGGCCGGGTCGATGCCGGGCAGCGGTTCGGGGCCGCCGGAGGCGAGCAGGTCGGTCAGTGAGCGGTGTCCGGGCGCGCTGTCGCACAGGAGTATCTCCCGTATGCCGCCGGCGATCTCGGCGGCCCGGCGGGCGGTCGCCAGCAGCGGGGACACGGTGATGATCCAGCGGGCCGCGCTGTCGCGGAGCTGTCCCGCGAACTCCTCGGCGGTGGCGAGCGGGTGCACGGTGGTGACGACGGCACCCGCGCGCGTGGCCGCGTAGAAGGCGGTCGGGAAGGCGATCGTGTTGGGGCTGTGCAGGGCGAGGACGTCGCCCTTGCGGACGCCCGCGGCGGCGAGGGCGGCGGCGGTGCGCCGGTGGAACCGGTCCACCTGCTCGTACGTGAGGGTGGTGCCGTCCGTGCCGTCGACGAGGGCCGGCCGGTCGCCGAAGGCGGCGGCGTGGCCGAGGACGGCGTCGTGGATGGGGAGTTCCACGGGGGGAACGTCTGCGTACTCGCTGCGGAACACGGTTCCTCCAAGACGGGCGCCTAGTAGGACTTGGGCAGGCCCAGGGTCTGGTGGGAGACGTAGTTGAGAATCATCTCCCGGCTCACCGGTGCGATACGGGCCACACGGGCGGCCGTTATCAGCGAGGCGAGTCCGTATTCGCGGGTGAGCCCGTTGCCGCCGAGGGTGTGCACGGCCTGGTCGACGGCCTTCACGCAGGCTTCGCCCGCCGCGTACTTGGCCATGTTGGCGGCCTCGCCCGCGCCGACGTCGTCGCCGTGGTCGTAGAGGTGGGCCGCCTTGCGCGTCATCAGCCGGGCCAGTTCCAGGTCGATGTGGGCCTGTGCCAGGGGGTGCGCGATGGCCTGGTGGGCGCCGATGGGGGCCTTCCAGACGGTGCGGTCGCGGGCGTACTCGACGGCTCGGGCGAGGGCGTAACGGCCCATGCCGATGGCGAACGCGGCGGTCATGATCCGCTCGGGGTTGAGTCCGGCGAACAGCTGGAGCAGCCCGCCGTCCTCTTCCTCACCGACGAGCGCGTCGGCGGGCAGCCGTACGTCGTCCAGGACCAGCTCGAACTGCTTCTCGGCGGCGTTGAGTTCCATGTCGATGGGCCGCTTCTGGAAGCCCTCGGCGTCGGTCGGGACGATGAACAGGCAGGGTTTGAGGCTGCCGGTGCGGGCGTCCTCGGTGCGGCCGACGATCAGGACGGCGTCGGCCATGTCGACGCCGGAGATGAACACCTTGCGGCCGGTGAGGAGCCAGTCGGTGCCGTCCCGCCGGGCCGTGGTGGTGATGCGGTGGCTGTTGGAGCCGGCGTCGGGTTCGGTGATGCCGAAGGCCATGAGGCGGGTGCCGTCGGCGAGTCCGGGAAGCCACCGCCGCTTCTGCTCCTGCGTGCCGAAGCGGGATATCACGGTGCCGCAGATGGCCGGGGAGACCACCAGCATGAGCAGGGGCGAGCCTGCCGCGCCCAGTTCTTCCAGCACGATGGAGAGTTCGGTGATGCCGCCGCCTCCGCCGCCGTACTCCTCCGGGAGGCTGACGCCGAGGTAGCCGAGTTTGCCCGCCTCGGACCAGAGTTCGGCGAGGGGCTTGCCCTCGGCCACGGTGCGGACGAGGTAGTCGCGGCCGTAGCGTTTGCCGAGGGCGGCGACCGCGGAGCGCAGGGCCTTGTGCTCTTCGGATTCGATGACGGCGGTCATGGGGCTCCTAAGAAGAGGTTTCCTGGACTACGGCCAGCAGCGTGCCGGGCTCCACCTGCTGTCCCGGGGTGGCGTGCAGTGCGCTGAGCGTGCCGGTGACGGGCGCGGAGATCTGGTGCTGCATCTTCATCGCCTCCAGCCAGACCAGGGGCTGGCCGGCCTGGACCGCCGCCCCTTGCGACAGGCCCTCGGCGACGCGTACGACGGTGCCCGGCATCGGTGCGAGCAGGGAACCGGGAGCGACCTGGGCCGTCGGGTCGGGGAAGCGGGGCAGGGCGGTGAGCGTGGTGGCGTTGACGAAGACCTGGTCGCCGTGGCGGGAGACGGTGAACTTCCGCCGCACGCCGTCCGCTTCGAGTACGACCAGGTGCGCGTCGGCGTGGACGACCCGTACCCCGTCCGCCGTCGGCCCCTGCCGTGTGTGCCGGTAGCGGACCTCGTGCTCCTCCCCGGCCATCGTGTAGCGCTTCACCTGCGGCTGTGCGGGCACGTTGCGCCAGCCGCCGAAGCGGGAACGGCCGTGGGCGTCGGCGAGGGCCGCGGCCAGGGGGGCGAGGGGGTCGGGGGCGGGCCGGCTGAGTTCGGTGAGGTGGCGGTCGTAGAAGCCGGTGTCCATGCGGGCGGCCGTGAACTCCTCGTGCCGCAGGGAGCGCACCAGCAGGTCCCGGTTGGTGGCGGGGCCGTGGATCGCGGCGGACTCCAGCGCGCCCGCGAGCCTGCGGAGCGCCTCCGCGCGCGTGGGGGCGTGGGCGACGACCTTGGCGAGCATCGCGTCGTAGTGGACGCCGATGGTGTCGCCGTCGGTGTAACCGGTGTCCAGGCGGACGCCGGGCGGTACGGCGAGGCGGTGCAGGGTGCCGGTCTGGGGGGCCCAGCCGTGGGCGGGGTCCTCGGCGTAGAGGCGGGCCTCGATCGCGTGGCCGCGCGCGGGGGGCGGGTCGTTCCGCAGGGCGTGGCCCTCCGCGACGCGGATCTGTTCGGCGACGAGGTCGAGGCCGAACACCGCCTCGGTGACGGGATGTTCCACCTGGAGCCGGGTGTTCATCTCCAGGAAGTGGGCGCGGCCGTCGGCGACCAGGAACTCGACCGTGCCGGCGCCGACGTACGAGACGGCCCGGGCGGCGCGTACGGCCAGCGCGCGCAGTTCCTCGACGAGACCCGCGCCGAGGCCGGGCGCCGGGGCCTCCTCGATGACCTTCTGGTGGCGGCGCTGGAGGGAGCAGTCGCGGGTGCCGAGCGGCCAGACGGTGCCGTGGGTGTCGGCGAGGATCTGCACCTCGACATGGCGGCCGTGCTCGATGTACGGCTCCACGAAGACCTCGCCGTCGCCGAAGGCGCTCGCGGCCTCGGCGCGGGCGCTCTCCAGCGCGGCCGGCAGCTCCCGCAGGCGGCGCACGATCCGCATGCCGCGGCCGCCGCCGCCGGCCGCCGCCTTCACCAGGACCGGCAGGCCGGCCTCGGTGACCTCGGCCGCGTCCAGGGGGGCGAGGCCCATCAGCCGCTTGGCGCGGATCTTGGACGCCATGGCCTCGATGGCCTCCGGGGGCGGGCCGATCCAGACCAGGCCGGCGTCCACGACCGCGCGGGCGAAGTCGGCGTTCTCGGACAGGAAGCCGTAGCCCGGGTGCACGGCGTCGGCGCCGGACGCCAGGGCCGCCTTCACGATCAGGTCGCCGCGCAGGTACGTCTCGGCGGGTGCCGCGCCCGGCAGCCGTACCGCGGTGTCGGCAACGCGCGCGTGGAGCGCGTTCGCGTCGGCGTCGGAGTGCACCGCGACCGTCCGGATTCCCAACTCGGCACAGGTGCGGAAGACACGGCAGGCGATCTCACCGCGGTTGGCGACGAGCACACTCGAAATCACGTGATCCCTCACATCCGGAAGACGCCGAAGCCGCCGCGGGTGCCCTCGTAGGGTGCGGTGTGGATGGCGGACAGACACAGGCCGAGGACGGTGCGGGTGTCGCGCGGGTCGATGACGCCGTCGTCGTACAGCCGCCCCGACAGGAACATGGGCAGCGACTCGGACTCGATCTGCTGCTCCACCATGGTGCGCAGGGCCGCGTCCGCGTCCTCGTCGTACGGCTGCCCCTTCGCCGCCGCCGACTGCCGGGCGACGATGGACAGCACGCCGGCGAGCTGCTGCGGGCCCATGACGGCCGACTTGGCGCTGGGCCAGGCGAACAGGAAGCGCGGGTCGTAGGCCCGGCCGCACATGCCGTAGTGTCCGGCGCCGTACGAGGCGCCCATGAGGACCGACAGGTGCGGGACCCGGCTGTTGCTGACCGCGTTGATCATCATCGCGCCGTGCTTGATGATGCCGCCCTGCTCGTACCGCTTGCCGACCATGTAGCCGGTGGTGTTGTGCAGGAAGAGCAGCGGGATGTCGCGCTGGTTGGCGAGCTGGATGAACTGGGCGGCCTTCTGGGACTCGGGGCTGAACAGGACGCCCTGGGCGTTGGCCAGGATGCCGACCGGATAGCCGTGGAGGGCGGCCCACCCGGTGACCAGGCTGGTGCCGTACAGCGGCTTGAACTCGTCGAAGTCGGAGCCGTCCACGATCCGGGCGATCACCTCGCGCGGGTCGAAGGGGATCTTCAGGTCGCCCGGGACGACGCCCAGCAGCTCCTCCGGGTCGTACTTCGGCGGCTCGGCCGGGCCGGGGTCCGGGTAGGCCTTGCGGTGGCCCAGGCGGGCGACCACCCGGCGGGCCTGGCGCAGCGCGTCCGGCTCGTCCAGCGCGAAGTGGTCGGCGAGGCCGGAGACGCGCGCGTGCATCTCGGCACCGCCGAGGGACTCGTCGTCGCTCTCCTCGCCGGTCGCCATCTTCACCAGCGGCGGCCCGCCGAGGAACACCTTCGCCCGTTCCTTGACCATGATCACGTGGTCGGACATGCCGGGGACGTAGGCGCCGCCGGCGGTGGAGTTGCCGAAGACGACGGCGATGGTCGGGATGCCGGCGGCGGAGAGTCTCGTCAGGTCGCGGAAGACGGCGCCGCCCGGGATGAAGATCTCCTTCTGGGAGGGCAGGTCGGCACCGCCCGACTCCACCAGGCTGATGCAGGGCAGCCGGTTGGCGAGGGCGATGTCGTTGGCGCGCAGGGCCTTCCGCAGGCTCCAGGGGTTGCTGGCGCCGCCGCGCACGGTCGGGTCGTTGGCGGTGATGAGGCACTCCACGCCCTCGACCACACCGATGCCGGTGACCAGGGAGGCGCCGACGGGGTGGTCGCTGCCCCAGGCGGCGAGCGGGGACAGCTCCAGGAAGGGCGTGTCGGGGTCGAGGAGCAGCTCGATGCGTTCACGGGCGAGCAGCTTGCCGCGTCCCCGGTGCCGGGCGACGTACTTCTCGCCGCCGCCCGCGAGCGCCTTGGCGTGCTCGGTCTCCAGCTCGGCGAGCTTGGCGAGCATGGCCTCGCGGTGGGTCCGGTAGTCGGGGCCGGCGGGGTCGAGAGCGGTCTGCAGAACCGTCACAGCAAGGTCTCCGGGATCTCCAGGTGGCGGGAGCGCAGCCATTCGCCGAGGGCCTTGGCCTGCGGGTCGAAGCGGGCCTGCGCGGCGACGCCGGCGCCGAGGATGCCCTCCACGACGAAGTTCAGGGCACGCAGGTTCGGCAGGACGTGCCGGGTGACCGGCAGGTCCCGGCTCTCCGGGACGAGCCGGCGGAACGTCTCGGCGGTCAGCTCGTGGGCGAGCCAGCGCCAGGCGTCGTCGGTGCGGGCCCACACCCCCACGTTGGCGTTGCCGCCCTTGTCGCCGCTGCGCGCCCCGGCGACCAGGCCGAGCGGTGCGCGGCGGGTCGGGCCGGGGGGCAGGGGCTCGGGCAGGGCGGGCTGCCGTACCTCGCTCAGTGGCCGGGTGTCCTGGGGTGGCGGCACCGGGACACGGCGTCCGTCGTGGAGGACGGCCACATGGTCGACGGCGCTATGGGGGACGTACACATCCTCGAAGACCCCATAGGGGGCGCCCTTTCCCGGTGGGGAGAGCACATGGAAGCCCGGGTAGCTGCCCAGCGCCAGCTCGACGGCCGCCCCGCTCAGCGCCCGCCCGACGACCCGCTCGTCCGTGTCCCGTACGACGAGCCTCAGCAGGGCGCTGGCCGTCTCCTCGGTGTCGGCGTCGGCCCGGTCGGTGCGGACGAGATCCCAGCGGACCTCGGCGGGCGGTGCCTTGGCGAGGGCGTCGGTGAGCTGGGCCCGCACCAGGGCTGCCTTGGCCTCGATGTCGAGTCCGGTGAGGACGAAGACGACCTCGTTGCGGAACCCGCCGAGCCGGTTGAGGCCGGCCTTCAGGGTCGGCGGCGGCGCCTCGCCCCGCACCCCGTCGATCCGTACCCGGTCCGGGCCGTCCTGGCTCAGCCGTACGGTGTCCAGCCGGGCGGTGACGTCGGGCCCGGCGTACCGGCCGCCCCCGGTCTCGTAGAGCAGCTGGGCGGTGACCGTGCCGGCGTCGACCAGGCCGCCGGTGCCGGGGTGCTTGGTGATGACGCTGCTGCCGTCGGCGTGGATCTCTGCGAGCGGGAAGCCGGGCCGGCGTACGTCCCCCTCGTGGAAGAAGGCGTAGTTCCCGCCGGTGGCCTGCGTGCCGCACTCCAGTACGTGCCCGGCGACGACGGCGCCCGCGAGCCGGTCGTACTCCCCGGGCTGCCAGCCGAAGTGGGCGGCGGCCGGCCCGGTGACGAGGGCCGCGTCGGTCACGCGTCCGGTGACGACGACGTCCGCGCCGGCCCGCAGGCACTCGGCGATGCCGAAGCCGCCGAGGTAGGCGTGGGCGGCGAGGGTACCGGGGTGGCGGCCGGTGAGGTCGTCGCCCTCGACATGGGCGACCCGGACGGGCAGTCCCAGCCGGCCGGCCAGCTCCCGCACGGCTGCCGCCAGCCCGGCCGGGTTGAGCCCGCCCGCGTTGGTGACGATCTTCACCCCGCGCTCGTGGGCGAGGCCGAGACAGTCCTCCAGCTGGCGCGGGAAGGTGCGGGCGTAACCGGCGGAGGGGTCCTTCAGCCGGTCCCGGCCGAGGATCAGCATGGTCAGTTCGGCGAGGTAGTCGCCGGTGAGGACGTCGACCTCGCCACCGGTGAGCATCTCGCGCAGGGCGTCGAAGCGGTCGCCGTAGAAGCCGGAGAAGTTGCCCGTGCGCAACGGCCTCACCGGTCGGCCCCGTTCGGCGCGCGGCCGGCGCCGGGCGGGCCCGCGAAGGCCTGGGCGATGTCCAGCCAGCGGTCGGCGTCCGGGCCGAGGGCGGTCAGGGCGAGGTCGGCGCGGTGGGCCCGCCGGGTCACCAGGAGACAGAAGTCGAGGGCGGGACCGGTGACGCGCTGCGCGGCCTCTTCGGGACCGTGGGCCCACACCTCGCCCGACGGCGCGGTGAGTTCCACCCGGAACTCTTCGGTGGGCGGGGTGAGGCCGTGGACGGTGTAGGCGAAGTCACGGGTACGCACCCCCAGTCGGACCACATGCTTGAGCCGCTCGGTGGGTGGGCGCACCACACCCAGCGCGTCGGCGATGTCCAGGCCGTGGGCCCAGGTCTCCATAAGACGGGCCGTGGCCATCGAGGCCGCCGACATGGGCGGCCCGTACCAGGGGAAACGGGCCCCGGCCGGTGCGGCGCGCAGGGCCTGGTCGAGAGCGGCCCGTCCCGTGCGCCAGGTCGGGAGCAGTTCGGCGGGCGGGAGTCGCGCGCCTTCCTCCGCGCCCTCGTCCACGAACGAATCGGGGGCGGTGAGCGCCTTTTCGACCAGGGCCTGGAAGGCGTCCGCGTCGGTGACCGCCAGCAGCGCCGAGCGGTCGGTCCAGGTGAGGTGGGCGATCTGGTGGGCGAGGGTCCAGCCGGGGGCGGGAGTCGGGAGCGACCACTGCTCCGGTCTCAACTCGGCTACCAGCCGGTCCAGTTCGTCGCTCTCGGCACGCAGGTCGTCGATGACGGGCGTCGGGTCGGCCATGAGGGGAGCATGTCAGCGACCCGGGAAACAATCAAGCATGCTTGCATGAATTTCCGGGCGCCAGGTGCACCGGGGGGGCGGTCGGTTCTCGTGGAGCCGGTCCAGGGCCAGCGCACCGGTGAAGTGAAGGGCTAGCGCACCAGCGAGGTCAGCGTCTCGGTGAAGGCGGCCGCCGAGTGGTCGGCGTGGGCGCGGATGCGTGCCGCGACGGCGTCCGCTCCGCCGCCTTCCACCAGGTGGACGAGCCGGTCGGCTCGCCGCTCGTACGCCTCCGGGGTGTCCGGCAGGGTGGTCAGGTAGAAGTCCGTCGCGTCGTACGCCATGTGGAACACGTGCTTCTTCACGTCGCTCAGCGTCAGGTAGTCGTCGTCGGTCGTCGGCCTCGGTTCCGGCGCGCCGACGCAGAGCACCGGGGTGCCGGCGCCCCAGGCGTTGACACACAGGTGGTAGGTGTCCGTGATGACCAGGCGGTAGCGGGGCAGCACCTTCACCAGGTCGCCGACGGTGCGCTCACCCGGGCGGGCCGGGATGTGGCCGACCCGGGCCGGGACGTCCCGGTCGAACCACGGCAGCCATTCGAGGGGCGCGCCGAAGCGGTCGGACAGGGCCTGGCAGTACGCGGGCAGCCACTCGGGGACCGGCGTGCGGGCGCCGAGGAACACGCCGATCGCTCCGCCCTCCGCGAGGTCCCGGGACCACCGCGTGCCCGGCAGGTGGTCGAGGTCGCCCGGGCGGGAGAGCAGTGCCGCGTCCGAGCCGAAGTAGTCGGTCGTCCGGTCCCCGCGCAGGTGCGCGAGCTTCGCCGCCGAGAGCGGGTCGCGCACCCAGACCCGGCGGCTGCCCGTCATCAGGCGGGAGAACAGGGGGCCGTACTCCTTGTCCTCGTAGTCGGACTGCGTGTTGTGCAGGATCGTGCCGCCGTAGCTGAGGGTGCGGGCGAGGAGTTCGTCCGGCTGGTCCGCCAGCAGCAGGGTGCGGTTGAGCAGGGTGCGGGCGGCTTCCCGGTGGGGGGCGATGCCGAAGTCGAGCAGGCGGTTCGTCGCGTCCTGGGCCAGATAGTGCCGGGTGTGCAGGAAGTCGCCCCAGAAGACGACGGCGTCGTGGTCGCGGAGGGTGTCCAGGTGCTCGGTCAGCGGAAGGAAGCGGAAGGGGAGGTCGCTGGCTCGCACGCCCGCGCGCAGGGGCACGGTCTGCGGCAGGTGGAGGGTGTACCAGGTCGCGTCGATCCCGCCGCCCATGCGCCGTCGCAGGGACTCGAAGGCCAGGTCGACCGTCAGCATTCCCGTGTTGCGGTAGCCGATGTTGGGTGCGGTGATGACGGCGACGCGTGCCATGTGCTCGTTTGTCCCCTGGTTGTCTCCGGCGCCTCGACGTCGGCGCGGACCCTCACCGACAACGTACACAGCGACGCCGGTCAGCGGACGGCCCGCCCCTTGACCGGCCGCAACGTATGGCCTGATCCGGCCGCTCAGACCGCCTCCACCGGCGGGTACACCGGCTCCCAGCGGGCCGCCCGCACCGCCGAGGCGGCGTCGCCGGCGTCGGCCCGGGCGACGCCCTCCTCCACCGCCGTGCGGGCGACCGCCACGGCGACCGCTTCCGAGGTGGCGCGCAGGTCGCGGATGGACGGCAGGACCGGCGCGTTCAGGCGGGCGACGTCCGTGTCGTCCGTCCGGCGGGCCACGGCGTCGGCCGCCGCGCGGAGCATGCGGTCGGTGATCCGGGAGGCTCGGGCGACGATCGCGCCGAGGCCGAGGCCGGGGAAGACCAGGGCGTTGTTGGCCTGGCCGATCTCGTACGTCGTCCCGTCCCGCTCGACGGGGTCGAAGGGGCTGCCGGTGGCGACCAGGGCCTTGCCGTCGGTCCAGTCGAGCAGGTCGGCGGGGGTGGCCTCGGCGAGGTCGGTGGGGTTGGACATGGGCAGGATGATCGGCCGCTCGGTGTGGCCGGCCATCTCGCGGACGATCTCCTCGGTGAAGGCGCCGCCCTGGCCGGAGGTGCCGATCAGGATGGTCGGGCGGACGCGGCGGACCACCTCGCCGAGGGGGATGCCGGGCAGACCGTCGTCCCGGCGCCAGCCGTCGGCCTCGTCCGCCCGGCGGGCGTAGGGCGCCTGGAAGTCGCGGAGCCTGTCGCCCTGGTCGTCGGTGAGCAGGCCGTACCGGTCGACGCACCAGAAGCGGGCGGTGGCCTCGTCGGCGCTCATCCCCTCGGCGACGAGCGCGTCCCGGAGCTGGTCGGCGACGCCGATCCCCGCCGTGCCGGCGCCGAAGACGACGATCCGGTGCTCGCGCAGGGGCACCCCGGCGGCGCGCACGCCCGACAGGACGGCGGCGAGATTGACGGCACCCGTGCCCTGGATGTCGTCGTTGAAGGTGCAGACCCGGTCCCGGTATCGGTCGAGGATGCGGCGGGCGTTGGCGGTCCCGAAGTCCTCCCAGTGCAGCAGGGCGCCGGGGAAGAGCCGGGTGGCGGTGGTGACGTAGGCGTCGATGAAGGCGTCGTAGGTGTCGCGGTCGGCGCGGGGGTGCCGGTTGCCGAGGTAGAGCGGGTTGTCGAGGAGCTCCCGGCGGTTGGTGCCGACGTCGAGCATCACGGGGAGGGTGCGGCGGGGGTCGACGCCGGCGGCGGCGGTGTAGACGGCGAGCTTGCCGACGGCGATGTCGATGCCGCCGACGCCCCAGTCGCCGATGCCGAGGATGCCCTCGCCGTCGGTGGCCACGATCAGGTCGACGTCGTCCGCGCCGAGGCCGCTCGCGCGCAGGGAGCGTTCGATGTCCTCGGGAGCGTCCACGGAGAGGTAGATGCCGCGCGGGCGGCGGTACTCGTAGCTGTAGCGCTCGATGGCCGTGCCCACGGTGGGCGTGTAGACGATGGGCAGCATCTCTTCGAGGTGGTCGCCGACCAGCCGGTAGAACAGCGTCTCGTTGCGGTCGTGCAGGTTGGTCAGGTTGACGCTCTTGGCCAGGTCGCTGGGCTGTTCCCGGTACTGGGCGTAGGCGCGCTCGGCCTGCTCGTCCTGGGTGAGCACGTGCGGCGGGACCAGGCCGGTCAGGTCCAGGGCGCGGCGCTCCGCCCGGGTGAACGCCGTACCGCGATTGATCCGGGGGTCGGCGAGGACGGCCCGGCCCCGGGCGGTGATCCTCAGCGGGCTCGGGGGACGGTGGGTCGCGTCACGAGCGTCGGCCATGAGATCCGCCTTCCGTCCGGCTGCGCCCCCCTCAGGAGTGTGCAGGAGGGGCGGGGCATCCGCAGGCGGAGGGACGGCGCATCCGCAGGCGGAGGGAAGGGACATCCGCAGGCGGAGCGCCGGAAGGGTGCCCGGTGCACCAGGGGCCGACCGGAGCGGGCGGGGCGGGCGGGGTGTCAGGACTCCGGGGCCGGTTCCACGCGGGCCTTGCCCCGGCCCACCTGGGTACGGACCGCGCCGATGCTGGCCGCGATGACCAGGGCGATGGCGGCTGCTTCCGTCGCCGACAGGGACTGGTCGAGGATCAGGAAGCCGGCCGTTGCCGCGATGGCCGGTTCCAGGCTCATCAGGATCGCGAACGTCGAGGCGGGCAGGCGGCGCAGGGCCAGGAGTTCGAGGGTGTAGGGCAGCACCGAGGAGAGCAGGGCCACCGCCGAGCCCAGGGCGATGGTGGTGGGGTCCAGCAGACGGGTGCCCGCCGAGGCTATGCCGATGGGGAGGAAGAGGAGCGCCGCCACCGCCATGGCCAGGGCCAGGCCGTCCGCCTGGGGGAAGCGGCGGCCGGTGCGGGCGCTGAAGACGATGTAGGCCGCCCACATGGCTCCCGCCCCCAGGGCGAAGGCGACACCTGTGGGGTCCAGGTCACCGAAGCCTCCGCCGCCGAGCAGGAAGACGCCCGCGAGGGCCAGGCCGGCCCAGAGCGCGTTGATCGCGCGGCGGGAGGCCAAGACGGACAGGGCCAGCGGCCCGAGGACTTCGAGGGTGACCGCCGCGCCCAGCGGGATACGGGAGACCGCCTCGTAGAACAGGCCGTTCATCGCGCCCATGGCGATACCGAAGACGACCACCGTGCCCCAGTCGGCGCGCGAGTGGCCGCGCAGGCGGGGGCGGCAGACCAGGAGGAGGACGACCGCCGCCGCGAGGAGGCGCAGGGCGACCACACCCGGCGCGCCCACCCGGGGCATCAGGGTCACCGCCAGGGCGCCGCCGAACTGCACCGAGACGCACCCTGCCAGCACCAGCCCGACGGGGCCGAGGCGCTGTTGCCCTCCGGCGGGGGTGACCGGGCTCTGCGTGGTGGTGCTGGGTGTGGCGGTCACGTTCGGTCCAGGTGCTTGATCGGGTTCGTTCATCGCGATGTACTACCCGGTTCAGGGTAATGGACTTCGACAGGTGTGTGAACCCCTTTAGGAGCTGTCCCGGATGCCGGAACCGGAGGGCCGGCCCGCTCTTATGAAGCTGAGAGCTTCCCTTACTCGGCGACACCCCCCTCGGCCACTCCCTCCCCGGCCGCTCCTTCCGCGGTCACTTCGCCTCCCCCGTTCCCTCCGCGCCTCCTGCCCGCTGATCCAACGCCTCCGCCAGCACCTCCGCCAGGTGCCGCCCCCGCGCCCCGGCCAGGTGCTCCAGCTGGGTCCGGCAGGAGAAGCCGTCCGCCAGGACCAGCGTGCCCTCGGGGGCCTCCCGCACCGCCGGCAGGAGCTGCTCCTCCGCGCAGGCCCGGGACACCTCGAAGTGGCCCCGCTCGAAACCGAAGTTGCCCGCGAAGCCGCAGCACCCTCCGCTCAACTCACCGGTCAGGCCCGCCGACTCGCGCAGCCGGCGGTCGGCGCCGTCACCGAGCACCGCGTGCTGGTGGCAGTGGGTCTGGCCGGTGACCGGGCGGTCGACGGTGGGCGGCGACCAGTGCGGGGCATGCCGCTCCAGGGTCTCGGCGAAGGTGAGGACGGCCGAGGAGAGGCGGGCGGCACGCGGGTCGTCCGGGAGGAGTTCGGGGAGGTCGGAGCGGAGGGCCGCGGCACAGCTCGGCTCCAGGACGACCACCGGCACCCCGGCCCGCAGCACCGGCTCCATCAGGTCCAGCGTGCGGCGCAGTACCGCACGGGCGTGGTCCAGTTGGCCGGTGGAGACATAGGTCAGGCCGCAGCAGACCCGGCCCCGGCGGGCCGTCAGCAGCGCGGTGGCCGACCGGGATCTGCCGTCGCCGATCGCTCCTCCGCGCGGGACCAGCGTCGGCGGGAGCGCCACGCGCAGTCCCGCGGCCTCCAGCACCCGGACGGCGGCCCGGCCGACGGAGGGCGCCAGATGCTCGGTGAAGGTGTCCGGCCACACCGTCACCAGCTCCCCGGCGCCCCGCGCGGGCCTCCTCCTCCGCCACCACCCGCTGAACGTCTCCCTGGCCAGCCGGGGGATCTCCCGCTCCGGTGTGATCCCGCCCAGGCGCTTGACCACCCGCGCCAGCGGCCGGGCCGAGGCGAGCGCGTTGAACAGCGGAGCCGAGCGCGTCCGGGCCGCCCAGCGCAGCCACTGCGGCAGCCGGCCCATGCTGTGGTGGGCGGCGGGGCGGCGGCGGCCGGCGTAGTGGTGGTGCAGGAACTCGGCCTTGTAGGTGGCCATGTCCACGCCGACCGGGCAGTCCGAGCGGCAGCCCTTGCAGGACAGGCAGAGGTCGAGGGAGTCGAGGACCTCCGTGGACCGCCAGCCGTCGGTGACCACCTCGCCCGCCAGCATCTCGTGCAGCAGCCGGGCCCGGCCCCGGGTGGAGTGCTCCTCCTCGCCGGTCGCCCGGAAGGAGGGGCACATCACGGCGGGCCCGGCCGCCGTGGCCGTACGGCACTTGGCGACGCCGACGCAGCGGCGGACGGCCGCGCCGAAGTCACCGCCGTCCGCGGGATAGCCGAAGGCCACGTCGACCGGGCGGCGGGGCAGCACGGAGAAGCGGAGGTTCTCGTCCAGCCGCGCCGGGCGGACCAGCATGCCGGGGTTGAGCAGGTCGTCGGGGTCCCAGACCGCCTTGGCCCGCTCGAACAGGGCCACCGTCTCCTCGCCGTACATGCGGGGCAGGAGTTCCGCGCGGGCCTGTCCGTCGCCGTGCTCGCCGGACAGCGAACCGCCGTGGGAGACCACCAGGTCGGCCAGTTCCTCGGAGAAGCGGCGGAAGCGGCCGACGCCGGTCGCGGTGAGCAGGTCGAAGTCGATGCGGACGTGGACGCAGCCGTCGCCGAAGTGGCCGTACGGCGTGCCGCGCAGGCCGTGGGCCGCCAGCAGGGCCCGGAAGTCGCGGAGGTAGCCGCCGAGCCGGGCCGGGGGCACCGCGCAGTCCTCCCAGCCGGGCCACGCCTCCGTGCCGTCCGGCATCCGGGTGGCCGTGCCGCTCGCGTCCTCCCGGATGCGCCACAGCGCGCGCTGGGCCGCCGCGTCGGTCACGACCAGCGCGCCCACGGCATCGGCCGCGCGCACGATCTTCCCCGCGCGCGCCCGCGCCTCCGCCGCCGTCTCCCCGCCGGTCTCCACGAACAGCCAGGCGCCGCCCCCGGGCAGCCCGGCCCCGGCCGGCACCAGGTCGGCGGCCATGCCCTCCACCGTGAGCGGCCGCAGCGGCAGCAGGCCCGCCGCGGCCTCGGCGGCGGCGCCCTCGTCGGCGTACGCCAGCACGGCCAGGGCACGGGCGCGGGGGTTCTCCACCAGGCGGACCACCGCCTCGGTGAGGATGCCGAGGGTGCCCTCGGAGCCGCAGAAGGAGCGGGCGACGTCCGCGCCCTTCTCGGGCAGCAAGGCGTCCAGCGCGTAACCGGAGATGCGGCGGGGCAGCTCCGGGAAACCCGTGCGCAGCCTGGCCAGTTCCGCCTCGGCCAGCTCCCGCAGCCCGTCCGGGGCGCCCGCCCAGCCGGGGCCGAGCCGCAGCCGCCGCCCGCGCGCGGTGGTGACGGACAGCTCCCGCACGCTGTCCGCGGTCGTGCCCCAGGCGACCGAGTGGGAGCCGCACGCGTTGTTGCCGATCATCCCGCCGAGCGTGCATCTGCTGTGCGTGGAGGGATCGGGGCCGAACCGCAGTCCGTGCGGGGCGGCGGCCTCCTGGAGCCGGTCGAGGACGAGCCCGGGCTGCACGACGGCCGTACGGCTGCCCGGGTCCAGCTCCAGCAGGCCGGTCATGTGCCGGGTGAAGTCCAGCACCACGCCGGTGCCGGTCGCCTGCCCGGCGATCGACGTGCCGCCGCCGCGCGCCACCACCGGCACCCCGCGCGCCCGGCACACCTCCAGCACGGCGGCCACGTCGTCGGCGTCTCTGGGCGCCACCACCCCCAGCGGGACCCGCCGGTAGTTCGACGCGTCCATGGTGACCAGCGCCCGGGCGGTGGCGTCGAAGCCGACCTCGCCCCGGACGGCCTTGCGCAGCGCGTCCCCGAGACCCGCGAGATCTGTCATGCGTCCAGGATGCATCCCCTCACGGACAGTCACCGGAGGTTTTCCACAGCCCCGCCATGATCGTCGTACGACCTCACAAGTCCACGTGCCGGTGATCTCGTCTCATCGGACGGACACGTCTCCACCTCGCTTTCCGTCAGCGGTTAACCTCCTTCCGTGGCCGACATCCAGATTCCCGCTGACATCAAGCCCGCCGACGGACGCTTCGGCGCGGGCCCCTCCAAGGTGCGGACCGAGGCGCTGGACGCCCTCGCCGCCACCGGTACGTCCCTGCTGGGCACCTCCCACCGCCAGGCACCGGTGAAGAACCTGGTCGGCAAGGTCCGCGAGGGCATCTCCGAGCTGTTCTCCCTCCCCGAGGGCTACGAGGTCGTCCTCGGCAACGGCGGCTCCACCGCGTTCTGGGACATCGCCACGCACGGCCTGATCGAGAACAAGTCGCAGCACCTGAACTTCGGTGAGTTCTCCTCCAAGTTCGCCAAGGCGGCCAAGCTCGCCCCCTGGCTCGCCGACCCGACCGTCATCGCCGCCGACCCGGGCGACCACCCGGAGCCCACGGCCGAGGCGGGCGTCGACGTCTACGCCTTCACCCACAACGAGACCTCCACCGGTGTCGCCATGCCGATCAAGCGCGTGGCCGGTGCCGACGAGGGCGCGCTCGTGCTGGTGGACGCGACCTCCGGCGCGGGCGGCCTGCCGGTCGACATCGCCGAGACGGACGTCTACTACTTCGCCCCGCAGAAGTCCTTCGCCTCCGACGGCGGCCTGTGGATCGGCGTGTTCTCCCCGGCCGCGATCGAGCGCGCCGAGCGGATCCACGCCTCCGGCCGCCACGTCCCGGAGTTCTTCTCGCTCCCGACGGCGATCGACAACTCCCGCAAGAACCAGACGTACAACACCCCGGCCCTCGCCACGCTCTTCCTCCTGAACGAGCAGCTGGAGTGGCTCAACGGCCAGGGCGGCCTCGCCTGGTCCACGGCCCGCACGAAGGACTCCTCGACCCGCCTGTACAGCTGGGCGGAGGAGTCGAAGCACGCCACGCCGTTCGTCGCCGATCCGGCCAAGCGCTCGCAGGTCATCGGCACGATCGACTTCTCCGACGAGATCGACGCCGCCGCCGTCGCGAAGGTGCTGCGCGCCAACGGCGTCGTGGACACCGAGCCGTACCGCAAGCTCGGCCGCAACCAGCTGCGCGTCGCGATGTTCCCGGCGATCGACCCGGCGGACGTCGAGGCGCTGACGAAGTGCGTCGACTACGTGATCGAGAAGCTGTAGTCGTTTCCCGTACGACGGCGAAGGGCGCCCGGCGAACACGCCGGGCGCCCTTCGTGTGCGCGATGCCCACGCCGACTGCCGGAGGTACGAGGCTCCTCGGCGCCGCTGGTTCGCGGGCAACGGCTGGAATCTCCCCCAGGGGGAGGTCCTACCGTGTCGGCCGGACGCACGGGCGATGCTTCGAAAGAGGGCTGTGATGACGACGTTTCTGCTGGTCCCGGGACTTTTCATGGGTGGCTGGGCGTGGGAGGCGGTGACCGCCGAGCTGACCGCGCAGGGACACCGGGCGCTTGGGGTCACGTTGCCCGGCATGGCCGAGCGGGCGGGGGAGGACCCCGCCGGTGTGGGGCTGGGCGAGCACACCGACGCCGTGACGGCACTGCTCGACTCGGAGGGACCGGGGGTTGTGCTGGTGGCGCACAGCTACGGCATCTTCCCGGCTCTCGCGGCGGCCGACCGGCGCCCCGGGCAGGTCGCCCGGGTGGTGTTCGTGGACACCGGCTTCCCGGAGCCGGGTGAGTCGGTGGTGGCGCAGATGCCGCAGCTCGGCCTGCTGGACCGCGTCCTCGGCGGTGTCATCCCGGTGCCCGAGGAGATCCCGGCGGTGCACGCCGTCCCGCCGGCGGAGCTGGAGCGCTACCACCGGCTGGCCACCCCGCAGCCGGTGCGGACCGTCACCGAGCCGATCGAGCTGACCGGCGCCTGGCTCAAGCTCCCGACCACCGGGGTGTTCTGCCTCGCGAACGGCCTCAGTCTGGAGTTCGCCCGCACGCTGCACGGCACCGGCCTGCCGCGGTTCGCCAAGCTCGCCGAACCCGGAGTCACCTTCTTCGAACTGGCCACCGGGCACTACCCGATGCTCTCCGCCCCGGTGGAGCTGGCCGGCGTCCTGGTGCGCGCGGCGGCCGGCGAGGGCGTCGGCCTGTACGAGGACTGACCGTCCGCCGGCCGGACCCTCGCCTCGGTGCGGGTCCGGCCGCGTGGTCGGCGTGGGCCGCGCGCCAGGGCGTTGCGCGCTCCCATGCGCCGCGCGCCTCCCGGGAAACTGAGACACCATGGGCACGCCGAGGCTTGCGACGAGCCTCGGTACAGCCGTGCCGCCGTACCGCCTCCCGCGTCAGCTCCGCCGCAGCCGCCGCAGCCCGAACAGGGCGGCCAGGCCGGCCACGACGATCACCGCGCCCACCTTGAGGCTCCCGCCGCTCCCCTTGTCCGCCGAGGAGCCCGAACCGCCCGCCGCCGAGGGCGACTTGCCGGCGGGCCGGTCGGGGGCGTCCTTGGCCTGTACGGCACTGTCCGCGCCCTCGCTGCCGTACATCAGCCTGGTGCCGTCGGCGGAGTAGGACACGGACTCGCCCTGCCCCTGCAAGGGCACGTCCAGGGCCGACCTGCGCTTGATCCGGCCGCCGTTCCAGTCGTAGTAGATGCCGCCGAGGTAGCCGCGCACGGCGAGGTGGCGGCCGTCGGGGGAGAAGGCGGCGTCGGTGGCCCAGAGGTCCACGGGCGCCACAGGCCGGAAGACGTTCGCGCCGGACGTGGAGAGGGTGGCCGGGCCTTCGTACAGGTGCCCGCCGTCCTGCTTCTTGTCGATGATGTAGACGCGGCCGGTCTTCGGGTGGACGAGCAGCGACTCCGCGTCCCGCGGGCCGTTCTCGTACTTCACGACGTACTGCGTGGCCGTGACCGTCTGGTCCGTCAGCCGCTTGGGCTCGGGCAGCTTGTAGATCCACACGTACGGCCACTTGCCGCCGAGGTTGTCACCGATGTCACCGGCGTAGATCTCGTTGTGCGGCCCGATGGAGATCGCCTCGACGTCCCTCGGGGAGCCGATGCCGCGCAGGGTGATCCGGGCGACGGTCCTGCCGGTGGCGCTGTCCACGGCGTACAGGTACGGCCCGTCGTCGCTGTCGTTGTGCGTCCAGTAGACACCGGGGTGCAGCCGGGAGGCGGCGAGTCCGCTGGACTCGGTGACCCGCGGGTCCTTGATGGTGAACCCCTGGTCGCCGGGGGTGTCGGCGGAGGCGGGCAGCGCGCAGGCACCGGCGAGCAGCAACCCGGCGAGAAGGGCGAACGGTCGACGCATGCCCCAAGCCTGCCATTTCCGGCGGGGGTTCGGCCGACGTGGTCCGCCTCACAGACCCCGCGGTCCCACGGGCCCCGGAGATCGTCCATCATGACCGGATGCTGAGGTTCATGCCCGTGGGCGACTCCATGACGATAGGGAGCGCGGGCGAACACACCTGGCGTCACCGTCTGTGGCGGCACCTGTGCGCGACGTACGGCGGCCCGTTCACGTTCGTCGGCCCGCGCGAGACGCTGTACGACAAGCAGGCCGACGCCCCGACGTCCCTCGCCTACGCCGACCCCGACTTCCCGCGCGCCCACCTGGCGGGCTGGGGCGAGGGCTGGCTGCACATGGCCCCGCTGATCGGCGACGCGGTACGGGCCCACCGCCCCGGCGTCCTCCTGGTCTCCCTGGGCCTGATCGACCTGGGCTTCTACACCAACGCCGAGCAGACGGGGGAGAACGTACGGGCCTTCGTCGCCAACGCGCGGGAGGCGGACCCACGCATCCGGATGGTGGTGCTGCCGGTCATCCCGAACATCCGGGCCGCGGCGGACGAGGCCTTCGCCGACCAGGTGGACCGGTTCAACGTGCTGCTCGCCAAGACGGTGGCCGACCTGGACGGGCCCCGCTCCCCGCTGCTGCTGGCCTCGGCCCCGGAGTCGTACGACATCCACACCGACACCTACGACGGCACGCATCCCAACGCGCGCGGCGAGCACCTGATCGCGAAGGCGTTCGCGGGGGCGATGTGGCAGGCGTGGGGGGTCGGACAGGCGTACGGGGCTGGAACGGCCTGACCGGAGTCCGCCGTCTCCCGGCGGGCGTGCCTATCGTTGTACAGCGCGGCCGCGCTGAGCGACGGGGCGGCCGGGGTGCCACGATGACCGTCCTCGAAGACAGGACCGAGATGGCCGACGCCGACGCGAACACCCAGGGTCTGGACGAGTTGTTCGAGCGCCTGGAGCGGATGCCCGTCCCCGAAGGATTCAGGGTCGAGATCGTCGGGGGCTACATCTTCATGGCGCCGCAGCGGGACTCTCACTGGGGAATCACCTTCCGTATCGCGAGCGCCGTCGCGAAGAGGTTCGGGATGGACAGGGTGTTCTCCGACGTTCGTATCGACTTCCCGGGTGACAAGAACGGCTTCTGCCCCGACGTCGCCCTGCTCAAGGAGTCGGCGAAGAAGGACGACAAGGGTCACTGGCGGTACCAGGACGTCGAGTTCGTCGCCGAGGTCATCTCCCAGGGCACCGCCTCCAACGACTACGGCCCCAAGAGGCTCGCCTACGCGGAGGCCGAAGTCCCGCTCTACGTCATCGCCGACCCCTGCCAGGGGCGCTGCTTCGTCTACACCGACCCCAAGGACGGCGACTACGGGACCCGGACGGCGGTGGACTTCGGCACCGGCCTCGACCTGACCGGCACGGTGGTCGACCTCGTCCTGCCGACCGACGGCTTTCCCCGGGACTAGGGCGCCGCCTGCCGCGCGACACCCGGCCCACAAGCCCTTGTCTGGAGCGCACTCCAGGCCGTCCGCAGGAGCGGTGAGCGTCAACCCCGAGTGGAAACGACGAAGCCGCCGCCTCCCACTCGCCTCGAACGCAAGCAGAAGGCGACGACTCCGACACAGACCCGCTACCTCACCATGCGAAGGCTTCGGGAGACGGTCCGGGACCGGGGAAGATCTCGTCCAGAGACGTCAGCAGTTCCTCGCTCAGCTCCAGCTGTAGGGCGCGCAGCGCCGAGTCCAGCTGCTCCTGCGTGCGAGGGCCGACGATCGGGCCGGTGACGCCGGGGCGGGTCAGCAGCCAGGCCAGTGCCGCCTCACCGGGCTCCAGGCCGTGCTTGTCGAGGAGGTTCTCGTACGCCTGGATCTGCTCGCGTGTCTTGGTGTCCTTGAGCGCGTCGGCAGCGCGGCCGCTCGCCCGGCGCCCCTGTGTGGCCTCCTTCTTGAGGACGCCGCCGAGCAGTCCTCCGTGCAGCGGAGACCAGGGGATGACACCGAGGCCGTAGTCCTGCGCGGCCGGGATGACCTCCATCTCGGCGCGGCGCTCAGCGAGGTTGTAGAGGCACTGCTCGCTGACCAGGCCCATGCGGCCGTGCCGGGCCGCGGTCTCGTTGGCCTGGGCGATCTTGTAGCCGGGGAAGTTGGACGACCCCGCGTAGAGGATCTTGCCCTGCTGGACCAGGACGTCGATCGCCTGCCAGATCTCCTCGAATGGCGTCGACCGGTCGATGTGATGGAACTGGTAGATGTCGATGTAGTCGGTCTGCAGCCGCTTGAGGGAGGCGTCGACGGCCCGTCGGATGTTCACCGCGGAGAGCTTGTCGTGGTTGGGCCAGACGTCCCCGTCGCCCGCCATGTTCCCGTACACCTTGGTGGCGAGGACGACCTTGTCGCGCCGCCCGCCACCCTGGGCGAACCAAGTTCCGATGATCTCCTCGGTGCGGCCCTTGTTCTCACCCCACCCATAGACGTTGGCCGTATCCAGAAAGTTCAGACCCGCGTCGAGAGCGGCGTCCATGATGCCGTGGCTGGTTGATTCGTCTGTCTGCGGACCGAAGTTCATCGTGCCGAGAACGAGTCGGCTGACCTTGAGTCCGGTGCGTCCGAGCTGGGTGTACTTCATGGGCCACAAGCCAACTGCTTCGAGTCCGCTCCAGGCAAGGGCATCAGGTTCCGCCGTCAGGAGTCGTCTCCGAGGCGCCGGTACAGCGTGGCCCGGGAGACGCCCAGAGCCTTGGCGATGGCACTGACGCTCTCTCCCTTCGCCTTCCTCGCGCGGGCCACGGTCAAGCGAGGAACTGCTGACCGGCCTGGACGAGATCTTCCCGGGCCCGGGGCCGTCCCCGGAGGCCTTCGCCTGGTAGGCGCCGGGAGGGGCAGCGCTCCGCGAGGGGCGCGGGGAACCGCACGCCCGGCCACCACGGCCCGCGGCGGAAGGACGGGCGCGGTTCCCCGCCGCTCCCCTGCCTCAGCGCATCGCCGAGGCCAGAGCCACCACGACGAACAACAACACAAGCGCACCGGCCATGATCCGGTTCCGGGTTTTCGGGTCCACGTATTCGAGACTAACCGCCCGCGCCCAGTGCCCAGCGTGCGACCACCTCGTACCGCGGCTGCTCCCCCGGCACCCCGGACCTCGGCAGCTCACTCCGTACCAGCGCCACGTCGGTGACGCTCCAGCTCCGGCCGGCGAACTCGTGGAGCAGACCGACGAAGGGCCCCACGTCCACCGCGTCCCGGCTGCGGGCCAGCGTCAGATGGGCCTGGTAACGGCGGTGCTCCCCCATCGGCATCCCAGCCTTGCGCGCCGCCGCCTCCGCCCGGCCGGCCAGCAGCCGCAGCTCCGCCACGTCTCCCCGGGCGCCCGCCCACAGCGCGCGGCCCTGGCCGAACTGGCCGCCGCCCGCGACGGCGAGCGTGAAGGGGGCCGCCCGCCGCGCCGCGCGGGCCAGGCGGTCCGACAGGGCCGGGACCAGGTCGTCGGCGACCTCGCCGTAGAAGGCGAGGGTGAAGTGCCAGCCGGGACGGCCGGTCCAGCGCAGCCGGCCGGCGCCCGGCAGCTGCCGCAACCGGGTCACCTCCGCGGCGAGTTCGTCCGCGATGTCCTCCGGGGGCAGTACGGCGGCGAAGAGTCTCATGGACCTCACGATCCCAGACCCCCGGCGGGCATGATGGGGCGATGACGATCACCATTCGTGACGGCGGCCCCGGCGATCTCCCCGCGATACTCGGCATGCTCGACAGCAGCGTGGAGTGGCTCGTCTCACAGGGGCGCACGGTCCAGTGGGGCACCGAGCCCCTGTCGCGGCACGAGAAGACGGTGGCGGCGGTCGTACGGGCCATGGACGAGGGCACCACGTACATCGCCGAGGTCGACGGCGTGCCGGCCGCGACCCTCACCCTCACCGACGGGCCCGGCTCCTACCTGTCCCACCTTCCGCCGCCCGGTGAGCCCGAGCGGTACATCCACTGGCTCGCCTCCGACCGCCGCTTCAAGGGGCGGGGCGCGGGCGGCGCGCTGCTGGAGCACGCCGCCGAGGTGACCCGGCGGGCCGGCGTGCGCCTGCTGCGCGTGGACTGTTACGCGGGCGGGGACCGCGCGCTCGTCGCCTACTACGAGGCCCACGGCTTCACCCCGGCGCACACCTACACCCACGGCCCGGACGACTGGCCGGGACAGGTGCTGGCCCGGAGGGTCGGCTAGCCCCCTCCGGGACCTCTGCTCCGGGATCCCTGGTGCCCCGGCCCCGCGGGACGCTCAGGCGGCCGTCGCCAGCTGTTCCCGCTCGCGCGGGACGAACCGGACCCGCGGGTGGCCGCGGTGCCAGCCCACGGACAGCCGCAGGTCGCCGACGCGGGCCAGGACCAGCCCGATCGCGCCGGCCGCGAGGGCGGACACCACCCCGCCGGCCGCGAAGCCGATCCGGGCGCCGTAGGTGTCGGTGATCCAGCCGACCACCGGCGCGCCCAGCGGCGTGCCGCCCATGAACACCATCATGAACAGGGCCATCACCCGGCCGCGCATGGCCGGGTCGGTGCCCATCTGCACGGCGGTGTTCGCGGTGACGTTCACCGTCAGGCCGAAGATCCCGATCGGCACCATGAGCAGCGCGAACAGCCAGTACGACGGCGCCACCGCGGCCACGATCTCCAGCGTGCCGAAGGCCAGCGCGGCGGCGGTCAGGACCCGCAGCCGGGCCGTGCCGCGCCGGGCGGCCAGCAGCGCGCCGACCAGCGAGCCGACGGCCATCAGGGTGTTGAAGAGGCTGTAGGCGCCGGCTCCGGCGTCGAACACGTCGTCCGCGTAGGCGGAGAGCCACACCGGGAAGTTGAAGCCGAAGGTGCCGATGAAGCCGACCAGGACGATCGGCCAGATCAGCTCCGGCCGCTTCGCCACATAGCTGAGCCCCTCCCGCAGCTGGCCCTTGCCGCGCGGGGCGCGCCGCACCACGTGCAGTTCACGGGCGCGCATCAGCAGCAGGCCGGCGATCGGCGCGGCGAAGGACAGGCCGTTGGCGAGGAACGCCCAGCCGGTGCCCACACCGGTGATCATCAGGCCGGCCACGGCGGGGCCGACGAGCCGGGCGGACTGGAAGTTCGCCGAGTTCAGGCTGACCGCGTTCTGCAGCTGGTCGGGACCGACCATCTCCGAGACGAAGGACTGGCGGGCCGGGTTGTCGACCACCGTGGCGAGACCTACGGCGAAGGCGGCGACGTAGACGTGCCAGACCTGGACATGGCCGGTGAGGGTCAGCGCGGCGAGCGCGAGACCGGTGAGGGCCATCGAGGACTGGGTGACCAGCAGGGCGGGCCGCTTGGGCAGGCGGTCCACGAGGACGCCGCCGTACAGACCGAACAGCAGCATCGGCAGGAACTGCAGGGCCGTCGTGATGCCGACGGCCGCGGAGGACCCGGTGAGGCCGAGGACCAGCCAGTCCTGCGCGATGCGCTGCATCCAGGTACCGGTGTTGGAGACGGCCTGGCCGACGAAGAAGAGGCGGTAGTTCCGGATCTTCAGCGAGCTGAACATCGAGGACTTGCGGGAAACGGGGGTGGTAGTGGTCGGTGCGGGGGCGGAAGGTGCTCCGGATCCCGTACTCAAAAGGGTCCCCTCCTTGGGTGGTGCGCTTACAGGTGTGCGAGCTTCTCCAGCACGGGGGCGGCGGCGCGCAGGGCGGCCCACTCGTCCTCGTCGAGGCCCTCGACCAGGCCGGCCAGGAACGCGTTGCGCTTACGGCGGCTCTCTTCGAGCATCGCCTCGGCCTGTTCGGTCTGGGTGACGACCTTCTGGCGTCGGTCCTCGGGGTGCGGCTCCAACCGGACCAGTCCCTTGGCTTCGAGCAGCGCGACGATGCGGGTCATCGACGGCGGCTGGACGTGCTCCTTGCGGGCGAGTTCGCCCGGGGTGGCCGAGCCGCAGCGGAAGAGGGTGCCGAGCACCGACATCTCGGTGGGGCTCAGCGACTCGTCGACCCGCTGGTGCTTGAGGCGACGGGACAGCCGCATCACGGCGGAGCGGAGGGCGTTCACGGCGGCAGCGTCGTCGCCATGGGTAAGGTCCGGCATGTTCTTTAGGGTAACTCATTACCCTGACTAAAGACCACCGGGCGCGCCCGCGGTGCCCGTGACACCCGCCACCGAACCCATCGATCACCCGAACGGGTGAGCCGGTGCGGGAAAGCGACGCACCGGACGGCCGGATGTGGCGACCCTCGTACGCATGGGGACCAGCGTGCTCAGCCTGCGGATAGACGGGGAGCTGCTCGAAAGGCTCCGGAACCACGCGGCGAGAAGAGGAATGAGCGTCCAGGACTATGTCGTCCGGACGCTCATTCGCGATGACTTCGACGAGCGGTTCCAGACCGCCGTCGAGGAGACGGAGAGGTTCTACGGGGTCACGTGACGGCTCACGCGCGGGCTCAGGTCAGGCCCAGGGCCGGCATCAGGTAGTAGAAGGCGAAGACCGCCGAGACCACGTACATCGGCACCGGGATCTGCCGGGCGCGTCCGGCGACCAGGCGCAGCACCGTGAAGGTGATGAAGCCCATGCCGATGCCGTTCGTGATCGAGTAGGTGAACGGCATCATCAGCATCGTCACGAAGGCGGGGATCGCGATGGTGTAGTCCGCCCAGTCGATCTCCGTGACGGAGTTCGACAGGATCAGGAAGCCGACCGCGACCAGCGCCGGGGTGGCCGCCTGGGACGGGACCATCGTCGCGACCGGGGTGAGGAACAGCGCCACGGCGAACAGACCGCCCGTGACGACGTTCGCGAGGCCGGTACGGGCGCCTTCGCCGACGCCCGCCGTGGACTCCACGAAGGCGGTGGTGGCCGAGGAGGAGCTGGCACCGCCCGCGGCGACGGCGAGGCCGTCGACGAGCAGGACCTTGTTGATGCCCGGCATGTAGCCCTGGGCGTCGGTCAGCTTGGCCTCGTCACTGATGCCCATGATCGTGCCCATCGCGTCGAAGAAGCACGACAGCAGCACGGTGAAGACGAACAGGATGCCGGTCAGCACGCCGACCTTGGAGAAGCCGCCGAACAGGCTGACGTGCCCGACCAGGCCGAAGTCGGGGGTGGCGACCGGGTTGCCCGGCCACTTCGGCACCGTCAGGCCCCAGGAGGGGACCGTGGCGACCGCGTTGACGACCACCGCGAGCACGGTCATGCCGACGATGGAGATGAGGATCGCGCCCGGCACCTTGCGGACCATCAGCGCGAAGGTGAGCAGCGCGCCCAGGATGAACACGAGCACCGGCCAGCCGGTGAGGTGGCCGCCCGTGCCCAGCTGGAGCGGGACGGTGGTCTGGGCGGCGTCCGGCATACGGGTGACGAAGCCGGAGTCGACCAGGCCGATCAGCATGATGAACAGGCCGATGCCGATCGAGATCGCCTTGCGCAGACCGAACGGCACGGCGTTCATGACGCGCTCGCGCAGACCCGTGGCGACCAGCAGCATGACCACGAAACCGGCCAGTACGACCATGCCCATGGCGTCCGGCCAGGACATGCGGGGCGCCAGCTGGAGCGCGACGACCGAGTTCACACCGAGGCCGGCGGCGAGCGCGATCGGCACGTTGCCGATGACACCCATGAGCAGCGTGGAGAACGCGGCCGTCAGCGCGGTCGCCGTCACCAGCTGGCCGTTGTCCAGATGATGCCCGTACATGTCCTTCGCGCTGCCGAGGATGATCGGGTTCAGCACGATGATGTACGCCATCGCGAAGAAGGTGGCGAGACCGCCACGGACTTCCCGGGCGACGGAGCTGCCGCGCTCGGAGATCCTGAAGTAGCGGTCGAGGGCGCCGAAACCGGGCGCACCGCCCGGCTTCTCGGGGGTGGGGACCTTGGCGGGTGCCGAGGTGGACATGCGCGATCCTCATCACCAGCGGGGTTCCCCCGAGCCCCGTTGGAGTTTCATACGAGCGGAAGTGGTCAGAGACAAACGGTTTCAGTATGAAGATATGAGAGAGAGATCGCCATCTCCGCGCGTAGACCTGATCGGCCGGTCAGCGGCCCGGTTCCGGCCCATAAGCTGTCTCCCATGGCCAAGTGGACCCCCAAGCACGAGGCGCCCGAGCCCCTGGAGGGCCCCGTGGTCGCCACCGTCACCGGCGGCACGATCGTGTGGTTCGTGCTCTTCCTCGTCCAGCTGCCCTTCTACGGCTGGTTCGACGACCACGGTCACCTGTGGTGGCTGTGGACCTGCCTGGCCGGGGGCGGGCTGGGACTGATCGGCGTCTGGTACGTCCGCAGGCGGGACGCGGCGATCAAGCGGGACACGGCACTGAAGGCGACGGGCGCGCAGTAGCCGTACCGGCGCACCGTACGACCTGCGCAGGAGCCCGGTCCTCCCCAGGTCGGAAATCGGCCCTGCTCGGCAGGTGAAGGGGCAGATCCACACGTACCGTCGAATGCATGAGCCATATAGACGCGGGCGCTGAACTGGACCCCGTCCACCCCGTGGCCCTGCCGAGGAGCCGGCCGACAGGGCTGACCGGCGCCGAAGTGGCGGAGCGGCGCTCGCGCGGGCAGGTCAACGACGTACCGGTGCGCAGCAGCCGGTCGCTGGGGGAGATCGTCCGGGCGAACGTCTTCACCCGGTTCAACGCGATCATCGGCGTGCTCTGGGTGATCATGCTGTTCGTCGCACCGATCCCGGACGGCCTCTTCGGCTTCGTGATCCTCGCCAACACCGCCATCGGCATCGTCCAGGAGTGGCGGGCCAAACAGACCCTCGACTCGCTCGCCGTGATCGGGGAGACCCGGCCGACGGTGCGGCGCGACGGGGTGGCGGCCGAGGTCCCCACCGACGAGATCGTGCTCGACGACCTCATCGAGGTCGGCCCCGGCGACAAGATCGCGGTCGACGGGGTGTGCGCCGAGACGGACGGCCTGGAGATCGACGAGTCACTGCTCACCGGCGAGGCCGACCCCGTCGTCAAACGCCCCGGCGACCAGGTCATGTCCGGCAGCTTCGTGGTCGCGGGCGGCGGCGCCTTCACGGCCACCAGGGTCGGCCGCGAGGCCTACGCCGCCCAGCTCGCCGAGGAGGCCTCCCGTTTCACGCTGGTCCACTCCGAGCTGCGCACCGGCATCTCCACGATCCTCAAGTACGTCACCTGGATGATGGTCCCGGCCGCCGTCGGACTCGTCATCACCCAGCTCGTCGTGCAGAACCACGACCTGAAGGACGCCGTCGCCCGCACGGTCGGCGGGATCGTGCCGATGGTCCCCGAAGGGCTGGTCCTGCTCACCTCGGTGGCCTTCGCGATCGGGGTGATCCGGCTCGGCCGCAAGCAGTGCCTGGTGCAGGAGCTGCCGGCCATCGAGGGCCTGGCCCGCGTCGACACCGTCTGCCTGGACAAGACCGGCACCCTCACCGAGGGCGGCATGGACGTCACCGGGCTGCGGCCGCTGGACGGGGCGGACGAGGGATACGTCCGCAAGGTGCTGGGCGCGCTCGGCGAGTCCGACCCGCGCCCGAACGCCTCCCTCCAGGCGATCGTCGACGCCTATCCGGACAGCGTGGACTGGCGCTGCGTGGAGTCGCTCCCCTTCTCCTCCGCCCGCAAGTACAGCGGGGCCGCGTTCAGCGAGGGCGACGGCGAGACCAGCACCTGGCTGCTGGGCGCCCCGGACGTCCTCCTCGCCGACGGCGACCCGGCCCTGGCCGAGACCGAGCGGCTCAACGAGCAGGGGCTGCGGGTCCTGCTGCTGGCCCGCGCGCACCGGGACCTGGACGACGCCGAGCCGGCCCGGGGCGCCCGCCCCACCGCCCTGGTCGTGCTGGAACAGCGGCTGCGGCCCGACGCGTCCGAGACCCTGCGCTACTTCGCCGACCAGGACGTCCGCGCCAAGGTCATCTCCGGGGACAACGCGGTGTCGGTCGGCGCGGTCGCCGCCAAGCTGGGTCTGGCGGGTGCGGCGGTGGACGCGCGGCGGCTGCCCACCGGACAACGGGAGATGGCACAGGCACTGGACTCGGCCACCGTCTTCGGGCGGGTCTCCCCGCAGCAGAAGCGGGACATGGTCGGCGCGCTCCAGTCGAACGGCCACACGGTCGCGATGACCGGGGACGGCGTGAACGACGTGCTGGCGCTGAAGGACGCGGACATCGGGGTCGCCATGGGCTCCGGTTCGGAGGCCACACGGGCGGTGGCGCAGATCGTGCTGCTGGACAACAGCTTCGCGAGCCTGCCCTCGGTGGTCGGCGAGGGCCGCCGGGTGATCGGCAACATCACGCGCGTGGCGACGCTGTTCCTGGTGAAGACGGTCTACTCGGTCCTGCTGGCGGTGCTGGTGGTGTGCTGGCAGGTGGAGTACCCCTTCCTGCCCCGGCACCTGACCCTGCTGTCCACGCTCACCATCGGCGTCCCGGCCTTCTTCCTGGCCCTCGCGCCGAACAAGGAGCGGGCGAGACCCCATTTCGTGCGCCGGGTGATGCGGTACTCGGTGCCCGGCGGCGTGGTGGCCGGGGCGGCGACCTTCGTGACGTACCTGCTCGCCCGGCACCACTACTCCGGCTCCGGTGCGCTGGACGCGGAGACCAGCGCGGCCACCCTGACCCTGTTCCTGATCTCCATGTGGGTACTGGCGATCATCGCCCGCCCCTACACCTGGTGGCGGGTGGTCCTGGTGGCCGCGATGGGCGTGGCCTTCCTGCTGGTCCTCGCCGTCCCCGCCCTCCAGGACTTCTTCGCCCTGAGACTGGTCGGCATCACGATGCCGTGGACGGCGGTCGGGGTGGCCGTGGTGGCGGCGGCCGTCCTGGAGTACCTGTGGAGGTGGGTCGACCGCCGCTTCCCGGACTAGGCGTTACTGCACGTCGACGTAGTCGCCGGCGGCGGTGGCGAACGAGGCGTACGCGCTGCCCGCGTAGGTGAGGCGCCAGTAGCCGTCGTACGCGGCGGTGGCGGTGGCCTTCAGGTTGCCGTACGCGTCGGACTTGACCGTCTTCACGTCCGTGTACGTGCTGGTGCCCGCCTTCTTGAACTGCAGCGTGACCGTCTGGCTCGTGAAGGCGTGGTACTTGTGGTCCTGCCAGTCGACGCGGGTCAGCTTGCCGGTGGTGGTGAGGGTCGCGCCCTTCTTCACCGGCTCGGGGCCCGCGTCGGCGGTGAGGATGACGTTGCGCAGCAGCCTGGTGGTGCCCATGTCGCCCTGTTCCTTGAACCCGACCTTGTTGTAGTCGGGGTTCTCGGGGTCCTGCCCGTTGAGGGCGCCGGCCTCCACGGCGACCGTCCAGCTGCCGACGTCGGTGTTCAGCAGGTCGCCCTCGGACGGGTAGAGGTCGATGGTGCCCTCGCAGGTGGCGGTGCCGGGGGTGGCCGGCGCGTCCGCACAGGTGGCGCTGTCGGACTTGTCGTAGCCCAGCTCCCTGGACGTGTCGGAGCCCAGCGTCCCGCGGTAGAGGTAGGCGTCGCTCCAGAAGTCGGCCTTCGTGATGTCCACGTCGGAGCCGTGCTTCAGCGTGTACGAGTAGGCGATCCTGACCGCGCCGGTAGGGGCGCCGATCTTGGTCGACGAGGCGATCTTGAGACCCGAGAAGCTGACGTTCAGGGGGTACGGCGTCCCGTCGGTGCCGGTGGCCTGAGCGGCCGGGGCGGTGAAGGCGGCAAGGGCCAGGGCACCGGCGGCGGCTGCCACGGTGGCACGAATGCGCATGTGTGTCCCTGTCGGGAGAAGTGATCATGGAGCCGGTCGACTCAGGCGATCAGATCCCCGAAGGACACGGAGGGTTGTACCGCAAGACTGGTTCCCGCCAGTTCTTGATCTGACGATTACCTGATGGTGACACAAGTGAGAGGAAACGTTCCGGGGTGGCTGCTCGACGGGTTCCGCGAGTGGCTGCTCGCCCGCAGGGGCGAGTTCCTGTCCGAACGGGACGCGGCGTAGCGCGACGGCCGCGCCACCGGTGTGACTCCGGGGGCGCGGCCGTCCGTGTGCGGGCCCGGACCTACTGCACGTCGACGTAGTCGCCCGCGGCGCTGACCGGCGCCGAGGAGGTGGAGCCGGCGTAGGTGAAGCGGTAGTAGCCGTCGTAGCCGGCCGTGACCGTCGTCTTCAGGGCGCCCGTGGAGGACGAGGTGACCGTCTTGACGGTGGTGTAGGCGGTGCTGCCCGCCTTGCGGAACTGGAGCTGGACGGACTGGCTGCTGAAGACGTTGTAGGTGCCGTGCTCCCAGTCGGCACGGGTCAGCTTGCCGGTGACGGTGAGGGTCGCGCCCTTCTTCACCGGCTCGGGGGCGGCGTCGGCGGTGAGCTTGGTGGCGCGGCGGACCGGCAGGGTGCCGAGGTCGCTCTGCCGCTTCTCGGCGTGGGTCGTCTTGTCCTGGGCGATGCCGCCCTGCTTCCAGGTGCCGGCGTCCGAGTTCCAGAGTTCGTCGGCCGGGATGGTGATCGTGGCCGAGCAGTTCACGGTGGTCGAGTTCACCGTGTCGCAGGTGCCCGGGGCGTCGCTGCCGACCAGGGTGTCGGGGTCCGACGCCGAGGTCCCGCGGTAGAGCAGCGGACCGGTGTTGACGTTCGCCATGGAGACCGTGGCGGGGTGCGTGACGGTGTACGTCGCCGTGACCCTGACCGTGGAGGTGGCGCCGATGGAGATCGCCTTGCCGCTGTTGACCTTCACGTTGGAGAAGGTGACGTTCGGGGCCGCGGGCGCCGCGTGGGCGGCGGGCACGGCGAAGGCGGAGAGGGCCAGGGCGCCGGAGACGGCGGCCACGGTGGCACGAATGCGCATGTGCGTTCCCTAGGAGGGAGAAGTGATCGTGGAGTCGGTCGACTCAGGTGATCAGATCCGCGAAGCACGGGCCGGGTTGTACGGCAAGAGGGTTTCCCGGCCAGAATTGACGGCGGCATTACCTGCACATGCCATAAGTGAGAGGAAACGTTCCGGCCCCGGGAGAGGCACGCTCTCCCGGGGCCGGAACGGCGCCGCCTACTTCACGTCGACGAAGTCACCCGCGGCGCTGACCGCCGGGGTGGTCGTGGTGCCCGCGAAGGAGAAGCGGTAGTAGCCGTCGGCCGTGGCCCTGGCCGTCGTCCTCAGACCGCCCGTGGAGTTCGTCCTGACGGTCTTCAGCGTGGTGTAGGTGCTGGAGCCCTTCTTGCGGAACTGGAGCTTCACGGACTGCCCGGTGTAGCCGTGGTACTTGTGGTCCTCCCAGTTGGCGCGGGAGAGCTTGCCCGTGACGGTGAGGGTCTTGCCCTTCCGCACCGGCTCCGGGGCCGCGTCGGCCGTGAGCTGGGAGTTGCGCTGGACCAGGGTGGAGCCCAGACCGAACTGCAGGGCGGTCTTCTCGCTGTCGAAGTCCAGGGCGATGGCGGCTCCGTGCCAGGTACCGGCCTGGGAGTTGTACAGCTTCAGGTCACGCTCGGTCGTGCGCGGGTTGATGTCGACCGGCCCCTTGCAGGTGGCCGTGGTGGCCGAGGTCTCCACACAGGTGGCCGGCTTGTCCCCGCCCTGCATGTTCTCCGGGTTCTCCGCGGGACCGCGGTAGATCAGCGGGCCGGTGGCGAACATGGGGTCGGTGACGTCGACGTCGGCGCCGTGGGTCAGCTTGTAGGTGACCACGGTGGAGGCCTTGGTGGCCGTACCGACCTTGATCGCCTTGCTGATCCGGAAGCCGGAGAAGGACACGTCGAGGTCGCCGATGGGCGCCGCGGTGGCGGTGAGGGCGGTCCTGCCCGGGGTGTGCCGGGCGAGGGCCTCGGCGACGTCCGCGCGGTAGGACGGACCGCCGTCCGCCGCGTGGGCGGCCGGCAGCGCGAGTGCGGAGAGGGCCAGGGCGCCGGAGACGGCGGCCACGGTGGCACGAAGGTGCATCTGTTGTCCTCTGAGTGGTGTGGTGCTGTGGTGTGCGGCTGGTCACCGCACGTCGACGAGGTCGCCGGCGGCGCTGACCGCGGAGGCGCTGGAGTCGCCCGCGAAGGAGAAGCGGCAGTAGCCGTCCACCGACGCCGTGGTGGTCGTCGTCAGGTGGCCCTTGGCGTCCGCCTTGACGGTCTTCACCGAGGCGCTGCGGGTGGACGTGGTGGCGTTCACCTCGGCGCAGGTGGGCTTGCCGGTCGACGCGTACCCGTCGTCGGGGCCGAAGAGGTCGAACGCGTCGGCGCCCTTGACGGAGCCAGAGCGCCGCCCACGACGGCGACGGAGGCACGGATACGCATGTTTCGTCCCCACGTCGGGTTCCGGGGAGTCGGGTGACTCCGCAGATGTGACGCGGGGAGGAAGTGAAAGGTTGTACTACTGGTGAGGGTTCCGTCGAGATGTCGAGAGGGACCCGGGGGGAGGTCAGTCGAACCAGCGGTCGCGTGCCAACTCCTCGGTCCGCGACGGGTCTTCCAGCAGCGCGGCCACCTCGAACCGGCGCGGCCACTGCCTCGCCGCCCACGCCAGCCCCGCCGCGACCCCCTCCAGGGTGGCCGCGTGCAGCACACCGTCGTCGGTCAGCCGCCAGTCGATCTCCACGCCGTCCACGACCAGTTCCTCGTGCTCGACGTACGTCCGCGGGGTCCGCGGCCCGAGCAGCACCCGCACCGGCTCCGGTACGTCGTGCTCGGCCCCCTCGGAGTGCACCTCGCCGGTGACGGACTCGCTCAGCCGGCGCACCTGGAACAGTTCGGCCAGCTCGGCGGCGCGCGCGGGCCGGACCGGCAGCAGCGGCACCCCGGAGGTGAACGGCAGCAGGTCCGGGGAGTCGACCACGACGGCCGTGGCGGCCTCCACGACCTCCACCCGCCCGTCCACGACGGCCCGCAGCTCCTCCGGCAGGGTCACCTGCTCCGGGTCCAGCTCCGCCAACGCGCCGTACAGACCGTGCAGTTGGGTCGCCGTGACCGGCCGCTCCGGGTCGGCGAGCCGGTCCAGCAGCTCGGCGGCGCCGCCGGGCTCGTCCAGCAGCGCGCCGACGGAGGTGCGCACGCCGAGCGCCCGCAGCACCTGCTCGTCCTCGAAGCCGGTGGCGTCGGCCTCGTCGTACAGCCCGCGCAGCAGCGGGTCCCCGCCGGCCGCGAGCAGACCGGCCGGGCGCCGCCCGTCGAGCACGGGGTGCCCGCGCAGCCACCACGCCGTGTACGGCCGTACGACCTCGTGGGTGCCGTCCGGCAGCAGCACGCGCACGGGCTGGGTCAGGGCGTCCCGCAGCGGCGGCCGGGCCAGCAGGGAGAGCGCCTCGGGCCAGTGGTCGTCGTCCACCAGGTCCAGGTCGCGGACGGCGACCAGCTCGGTGGCGACGGGCGGCACCGGGCTGTCCGGGAACCGGTCGAGGATGTCCTCGCACCACACGTCCACCGCGTCCAGCAGCCCCGCGTCGTCCGGCTCGGCGTAGTCGCCCTCGCGGGGCTCCAGCTCGTCCGGGTCCAGTACCACGTCGGTGGCGCGGACCAGCGCGAAGTCGGTGAGCACCCCGCACGCGGCGAGCGGCTGCTCACCCCACTTCTCGGCCAGGTCCTCGTCCACGGCGGCCAGTTCGCCCTCGCGGATCACCCGGGCGAAGGCGCTGCCGGGAAACACCAGTTCCCCGGCGGGCGCCAGTTCCCCGTCCTCGTCCGGCAGCGCGAGAGCGCCCAGCCAGGGCTCGTCGCCCGGCTCCAGGCCCGCGTCCCGGACGAGGGCGAGCACGGTCTCGGCCAGCTCCTCGGCGTCCGGCGCGGCCTCCTCCCAGACCGGGCCGCCGTCCTCCTCCAGGGAGCCCGCCACGGCGGCCCGCACCTGCGGAGTGGTCAGCACCGCGCGCGGCGTGGCGGGCAGCGCGCCCAGCTTCTCCAGCAGCGGATGCGCGGCATCCCGGTGGGCGACCTTCAGCCCGAGCCGCCCCAGGACGTCCGCGTCCATCCGCTCCGCGTCCGCGGTGGGCAGCAGCACCTGCCGTGGCCCGATGGTGGTCCGCCCTCCCCCGGCGCCGAAGACCTGGGAGGTGCCACCGGCGAGCGGCACGGGAAGCCCGGACAGCCGCTCGGGATCGACCCCGGCGAGGCTGTCGTACAGCCGCCACCACCACCGCGGCTCCTTCTCCAGCCCGGCGAGCCGGTCGATGGCGTCGGCGAGCGGCAGCCGGGCGACCCCGAGGGTCCGCAGCTCCACGCGCCGCTCCAGCCCCGCCGGGAGCAGGGTCGGCAGCACCTCGGCCAGCACCCGCACGGTGTCGGCCCCGGCGCCCTCCACGATCTCGGCGTCCCGGGGCCGCAGCGCCTCCGGCAGTTCGTCGTCGGCGCCGGCCTCGAGGGCCGGCGGCAGGAAGGCGGCGCGCGGCAGCCGCTCCAGCACGGCCTGGCGCAGCGCCCCGTCCAGCTCCCCCTTGCCGAGCGGCCCGGGGACCAGGTCGATGATCCCCGCCCCCACCGGCCGCCACCCGGCGAGCAGTTCGGCGTAGACGTCGGCCGCGCGCTGCACCAGGAAGTCGGTGAGGGGGCCCGGGGCCGCGTGCCGCCGGGTGGTGTCCAGCGGGAAGGAGGCGATGAGCAGCGCGGGCACGCCCAGCGGCTCGTCACTCGGGGTCGGCGCGTGCAGGACCGGACTCGTGCGGGGCCGCACCGGGGCGCCGTAGGCGTCGACGGGGACGGCCCAGGTCACCGACCAGCGGGGGCGCAGCCGCTCCTCCACCGGCCGGCCGGCGAGCAGGTCGGGGGTGAGCGGCCCGTGCGCGGAGGCGGAACGCCAGTTGGTGATGCCGTCCCGGGAGTCCTCGACGACCGTGAAGGGACCGTCGGTACGGCGGCTGAGCGTGCGCGGCGCCTCGTCGCCGACCTCCACGACGACCTCCTCCAGCCCCGGCAGGGCCAGCAGCAGGGCGTCGTCGACACCGGCGAGCAGCCGCTCGGCGAGATCGGCGGCGGCGGTGTCCCGCAGGGGCAGGATGACGGCGGTGTCGTACGGCTCCGGAGCGGTGCCCTCGGCGGCGAAGGGCAGCCGCAGCAGCGGCACATGGCCGTCCCGGCGCCGCACCTCGTCGCCCAGCCCCGGACTGTGCCGGGCGGTCCCGGCGGCCAGTTCCCGGGCCTCGGCGAGGGACCAGCGCACGCCACCGTGCCGGCCCACGATCGCCGGCTCGTCGGTCACGGCGAGCACGGCGGCGAAACCGACCCCGAACCGGCCGACGGCACCGTGCGCGGACCCGGTGTCCCGCTTCGCGGAGGCCCGCAGCGTGGACAGCGACTCCACTCCGGTGGCGTCCAGCGGGGCGCCGGTGTTCGCGGCCACCAGCACGCCGTCGCGCAGGGTGAGCCGCAACCGCCCGGGCGTCCCGGCCCGCGCGGCGGCGTCGGCGGCGTTCTGGGCCAGCTCGACGACGAGCCGGTCCCGGTAGCCGCCCAGGACGAGGTCCTCCTCGGCGTTGGCGTCCTCCCGGAACCGGGCGGGACTGGTCGCCCAGGCGTCGAGGACACCGCGACGCAGACGGGCCGTCCCGAAGGGATCGGCACCCTCGGCCGCCGGCCGCACGAACTTGCTCACGTTCACTCTCCTCATCCGCCTGAGGACGAAGGTACAGCGCGGACGCGGATCGGGCCGAAGGAGCGTGACGGTGACGGAGCCGGGAGGCCATCAAGGCGAAGGGCGGGGGTAGGCGGTAGGGGCCCGTTCCGTTCGCACGAAAGTGGTGCCCGTCCCATGCCCCAGACTCAGGACGTCGTCGAACTCATCCTCCAGGACCACCGGCGTATGGAGGATCTCTTCCGTCTGATGCGCAGCGTCGAGGCCGACCGCGCGGCCGCGCTGGAGGAGTTCGCGAACCTGCTGATCGCCCACGCGCTGGCCGAGGAGGCCAAGGTCTATCCCGCCCTCAAGCGGTACAAGAACATCGACGACGAAGAGGTCGAACACGGCGAGCACGAGCACGACGAGGGGAACCAGGCCCTGCTGGACCTCCTGGAGGTCGAGGAGGTCGGCTCCGAGGAGTGGGACGCCAAGCTGGAGGATCTGGTGGAGGCCGTCACCCACCACGCCGACGAGGAGGAGCGCACCATCCTCAACGGTGCGCGCGAGAACGTGGCGATGGAGCGGCGCGAGGAGCTGGGCGTGGCGTTCCTGGAGGAGCGTGAACGCCGGCTGAAGGCCGACTGCGGCTCGGTCGAGAACGTACGCCGCATCGTCGGCTCCTCCTGACCCCCCGCCCCAGCGCGAACCGCCCGGCGTCCCGCGCCGGGGCCAGGGGCCCGGGCCCCGGTCAAGGGCCCGGGCCGGGGTCCGGGCTCACGGGGTGGGTCAGGCCGGCGCGGGCCGCCTCCAGCTGGGCGGCGAAGGCGATGCCCAGGAACAGGGCGATGCCCGTCAGGTTGGCCCACAGCAGCAGGGCCACGAAGGCCGTGAGGGGCCCGTACACCGCGCCGAAGGAGCCGCTGCGGGAGACGTACAGCGCCAGCAGCCAGGTCGCGGTGACCCACAGCACCAGGTGGACGGCGGAACCGAACGCCAGCCAGGTGTAGCCCGGTTGGTCCCGGCGCGGCGACCAGCGGAAGACGACGGCGGAGGCCACCCAGGCCAGGGCCGTGCCCACGGGTATCTCCAGGGCGCCCCACCAGGCCGGGGGCCCGGGCCACCCCAGCGCCTCGGTCGTCGCGGCGCCGAGGGCGTCACCCGCGACCACGACCAGGAAGCCCAGCACCATCGGCAGGCCGGCGGCGAAGGCGAGGAGCACGGCACGGCCGTACTTGCGGGGGAAGGGCCGGTCCCGTTCGATGCCGTAGATGCGGTTGGCGCCCCGTTCGACCTGGCCCATGGCCGACGCCAGGTTGAGGACGGAGAAGACCAGCCCGAGGCAGAGCGCGACCGTGCTCCACGCGCCGGAGCCGGCGGTGCGGCGGGTGCGGCGCAGCGCGTCCTGGATCACGTCCGAACCGGCGCCCGGCCCGATCCTGCCCAGGGTCAGCTCGACGACGCGCCCCACGCTCTCCGTGTGCGCGGCCGTGGCGAGGCCGACGAGCGCGATGGTGAACGGCACCATGCCCAGCACGATCTGGAAGCCCAGGGCCCGTGCGTTGGTGAAGCCGTCGGCGTAGCGGAACCGCGAGAAGGCGTCGAGCAGCAGGCGCGTCCCCCCGTAGCGCCTGAGCGCGGTGAAGGCCTCGTCGCCGGAGAGCTCGTCCCCGATCATGTCCCGCGTCTGCGGGACGTGCACCACCGTGCCCATGATCCGGTTCCCCCCTCATCTGTGGCTGTGGAGCCGTCTGTGGCTGTGGAGCCGTCTGTGGCTGTGGAGCCGTCTGCGGCTGTGGAGCGGCGTCATCGCGGGTCCGGATGGGTGCCCGGTCCGTCACCCGGTCCGGCCAGCGGCGTCGGCGACAGGGCCGTGGCTTCCTCGCCGGGCTCCAGCAGGGTGTCCGCCGCGCCGACGATCAGCGGATCCGGGGTGCCCACCGCCCGGTGGTCCTTGGCCGGGTAGTCGAAGCGGGCCAGGAGGCTGCGCATCGCCTCCAGCCGGCCCCGCCTCTTGTCGTTGTTCTTCACGACCGTCCAGGGCGCGTACGGCGTGTCCGTCGCCCGGAACATGTCGACCTTGGCCGCGGTGTAGTCGTCCCAGCGGTCGAGCGAGTGCAGATCGGTGGGGGAGAGCTTCCAGCGGCGGACCGGGTCGACCTGGCGTATCGCGAACCGGGTGCGCTGCTCGCCGCGGGACACCGAGAACCAGAACTTCACCAGCAGCACGCCGTCGTCGGTGAGCAGCTGCTCGAACAACGGCGCCTGCCGCAGGAACTGGCGGTACTCGGCTTCCGAGCAGAAGCCCATGACCCGTTCCACGCCGGCCCGGTTGTACCAGGAGCGGTCGAAGAAGACGATCTCACCGCGGGCCGGCAGGTGCGTCACGTACCGCTGGAAGTACCACTGCCCGGCCTCGCGTTCGGTCGGCTTGTCCAGCGCCACCACGCGGGCCCCCCGGGGGTTCAGCCGCTCGGTGAACCGCTTGATGGTGCCGCCCTTGCCTGCCGCGTCCCGCCCCTCGCAGACCACGACGATCCGCTGGCCGGTCTCCTTCACCCAGCGCTGCAGCTTGAGCAGTTCGATCTGGAGGATCCGCTTGGTCCGCTCGTACTCGCGCCGGCCGACCCTGCTGTCGTAGGGGTGGTTCTCCCGCCAGGTGTCGATCGGCCGGCCCCCGGCGTCCAGGAGCACGGGCCGCTCCGGCTGCCGGTCGTCCACCTCCAGGCCGCGCAGCAGGTCGTCCTCGCGCACCGTGCTGCGGGTTTCCGATGTCTCCGTCGTCTGCTCGTGCTCGGCCACGGCACCGCCTCTCCCGCCTCGCCGCTCACCGGGGCCGCCCCGCCGGGCCCCGTCGCGGTCTCATTCCCACGTGCCCACCCGGACGGGTCCCAGACGCCTGTACCGTCCCTACGGTCGTTCCTTTCCGTACCGTGCGAGACAAGAGGCGATCACGTGGCCGAACTGCGTCTGGGTCCGCTGCTGAGGTACACCGACGGCTCGTGCGCGACCGTGTGGGTGGAGGCGAGCCGGCCCTGCACGGCCGAGGTGCGCTGCTCCGACGGTGCGGGCGGCACGGCCCCGACCTTCCAGGTCGCCGGGCACCACTACGCACTCGTCACGGTGACCGGGCTCGCACCGGGCACCTCGCCGTCGTACGAGGTGTTCCTGGACGACGCGCCGGTGTGGCCGCTGCCCGGCTCCCGCTTCCCGCCCTCCGTCATCCGGGTGCCCGCGGCCGGCGACGACGTCCGCGTCACCTTCGGCTCCTGCCGCTGGGCCGCGCCCCCGGCCGACGGCAAGGACCCGGTCGGCCCCGACGCCCTCGACACCCTCGCCACCCGGCTGGCGGCCGGTCCGGACGCCGTCCGCCCCGACGTCCTGCTGCTGCTGGGCGACCAGGTCTACGCGGACGAGACCTCGGAGGAGACCCGGCGCTGGCTGGCCGGCCGCCGCGACCTCGACCGGGCGCCCGGCAGCCAGGTCACGGACTACGAGGAGTACTGCCGCCTCTACCACGAGTCCTGGCTGGACCCCGAGATCCGCTGGCTGCTGTCCACCGTGCCCAGCTTCATGATCTTCGACGATCACGACGTCGTCGACGACTGGAACACCTCCGCCGCCTGGCTCGCCGACATGCGCGCCACGGACTGGTGGCAGGAGCGGCTGCTGAGCGGCCTGATGTCCTACTGGGTCCACCAGCACCTGGGCAACCTCTCCCCCGCCGAACTGGCCGACGACCCGACCTGGGCCGCCGTCCGCGCGGTCCCGGACGGCACGGACGCGCTGCGCGCCCTGGCCGAGCGGGCCGACGCCGACTCCGCCTCGGTCCGCTTCAGCTACCGGCGCGACTTCGGCCGGGTCCGGGTGGCGATGGTGGACTCCCGGGCGGCCCGGGTCCTGGACGAGGACCGCCGCGCCATGCTCGGCCCGGGCGAGGCGGCCTGGCTGCGCGAGCAGATCCTGTCGGACGCGGGCTCCTACGACCACCTGCTGATCGGCACCTCCCTGCCCTGGCTGCTGCCGCACCTGGTGCACGACGCGGAGGCCTGGGACGCGGCCCTGTGCGCCGGGGAGCGCGGCGCCCGCTGGGCCCGCTTCGGCGAGCGGCTGCGCCGCGGAGCCGACCTGGAGCACTGGGCGGCCTTCCCCCGCTCGTTCGCCGACCTCGCCGGTCTCATAGCCGAGGCCGGGTCCCGGGCGGACGCACCGGCGAGCGTGTGCGTGCTGTCGGGGGACGTGCACCACGGCTACGTCGCGCGGGCGTCCTGGCCTTCCGGCGGCCCGTCCGTCCCCGTCGTCCAGCTCACCTGCTCGCCCGTGCACAACTCGGTGCCGTTCATGATGCGGATCGGCTTCCGCTTCGGCTGGAGCGCCACGGCCCGCCTGCTGGGGCGGCTCCTCGCCCGGCACGGCCGCTGCTCCCGGCCGCCGGTGAGGTGGCGCAAACAGGGCGGCCCGTGGTTCGGCAACCAGCTCATGACCCTGACCCTGCGCGGCCGTTCGGCCCACCTCCGCCTGGAACGGACGGGCCGGGACGCGGCCCTGCACACCGTGCACGAGGCTGCGCTGACCGGCTGACAGGCCACGACTGCCCACCACCGCGCCGGCCAGGGCGATCCCGGAGTCAGGGGACGGGCCGGCGGTAGATCTGCCGGGAGCCGCCCTCCGGGCCGGGGGCCGTCGCCTCGGCCGGGGTGAAGCCGAGGCTCTCGTAGAACGCGCGTGCCCCGCTGGTCACCGCGCCGGGGTGGTCCGGGCCGAAGGTGACCACCTCGACGGTGCCGGGGCCGCGGACGAAGCGGCGGACGGCGTCGGACACCAGCGCGCGCCCGACGCCCCGCCCCCGCGCCGCCTGCGAGACGACGAGCCAGTGCACGTGGTGGACCGGGGCCGCGGCTTCGAAGAGCAGGCCGCCGAGCAGGCCGGAGGAGTCCCGGTCCTGGGCCACCAGGGCCGTTGCCGCGCGGATGTTCTCCGCCACGGCTCGGCTGAACCCGGGGTCGTCCACCATCGGCCCGAACCAGTGCTCGACCTGGGCCGCCAGACCGAGAAAGCCGGGAAGGTCCCGTTCCTGCGCCACTCTGATGATCACGTGAGCAGTCTCGCGGCGGAGGCCGGAATTCAGGAGTGGCCCAGCTCCGCCGTCTCGTCGTCGCCCGTCTCCGGGACCGAGCCGGAGTCGCGGGCCGGGCGGAGCGGGAAGGGGTCGACCCGGGTCTCGTCGACGACCGGCGCTGCGGGCTGCGGGGGCTTCGGCATGACCGCGGCCTCCGAGTGGGCACCGCAGCCGTAGGCGAGGGAGACCACACGGCCGTCCGCCGGTGAGAACTCGTTGGCGCAGATGCCGAACGCCTGGCCGAGGGAGCCGCCGATCCGGGTGAGGAAGCCGCAGCTCACGCAGGTGGCCGGAGCCGCCTGGGCCATCGGCGTCTTGGGGCCGAAGGCGTCCTCCCAGCGGTCGGCGGCGCTGTGCAGGCCGTAGCGGGACAGGACACGCGCGCGCCGCATGCCGAGTTCCTCGGCCACCGCGGCGATCGAGCCGCGGGTGGGGATCGTCGGCTGGACGGCGGGGGCGCCGGGGGTGACGTCGGCGTCCTCGGCCTCCGCCAGCTCCCGCATCTCCTCGGAGACCGGTGAGTTCGACGGGGGCTCCTCCTCGCCGACGTAGCCGGGCTCCAGGCGCAGGTCGTCCTGGTCGGTGGGGAGCAGGTCGCCGGGGCCGAGGTCGCCGGGGCGCAGGCGCTCGCTCCACGGGACCCACTCGGGGGCGAGGAGGGCGTCGGGGCCGGGCAGGAGGACGACCTCGTCCAGGGTCACCAGCTTGGCGCGGGAGGCGCGGGCCACCGTCGCGGCCCAGCGCCAGCCGCGGTAGCCAGGCTCCTTGCACTCGAAGAAGTGCGTGACAACGCGGTCGCCCTCCGCCACGAGACCGGTGTGCTCGCCGACCACGCCGGGCGCGGCGGCCTCCTCGGCGGCGGTACGGGCGAGGTCGACGGCCTCGGCGCACAGGCGGTCGGGGGTGCGGCTTCGCGTTGTCGCGCTCACAGGTATCGCTTCTCTCCTACGCCGTCTCGTCGAGTGCGGCTGCCTCCGGCGGTTTCGCCTACGGAGCGGACCTGGGGACCGCATCGACGTCTGCATCCGCGCGCCCGGGCGCACCTCTGCCATCCATTCTGCGTTATGGCTGAGATAGGCACGCTACACCGGGCGGGATTCGTGGATATTCCCACCCGCCCACCTGTGCCGGTCCGGCGGAACCGGAGGGCACGGCCCGTACGGAGTCGTACGCCGCCATCCGTGCCGTACCGCGCTATCAGGCCTCATCTCGGGGCACTATGAACGTCGTGGCAGCCGCGGACAGGGCGAGTGGTCGGGGCGGCGGTTCGGGCCGGGTGGGCACGGCCGTCCGCGCGGTCGGCCGCGCCCTGCACTTTCCCCTCACCGCTCCGGCGCGCGGCATCCGCAGGATCACGCACGCGCACGGCGCGGGCGAGTCGGGCCTGGGCAAGCTGATCGAGCTGCACGCGGTGAACGGCGCCGGGGACGTCATGGTCACCGTGGCGCTGGCCTCCACCGTGTTCTTCTCCGTGCCCACCGACGAGGCGCGCGGGCGGGTCGCGCTGTATCTCGCCATCACCATGGCGCCGTTCACGGTCCTCGCTCCGGTCATCGGCCCGCTGCTGGACCGGCTGCCGCACGGGCGGCGGGCGGCGATGGCCGCGGCGATGCTGGCGCGGGCGCTGCTGGCGCTGGTCGTCTCGGGGGCGGTGGCGACCGGCGGTCTGGAGCTGTATCCGGCGGCGCTGGGCGTGCTGGTGGCGTCCAAGGCGTACGGCGTGGTCCGCAGTGCCGTCGTGCCGCGGCTGCTGCCGCCGCGGTTCTCGCTGGTGAAGGCCAACTCCCGGGTCACCCTCGCGGGGCTGCTGGCCACCGGGGCCGCCGCGCCGGTCGGGGCGGGGCTGCACGCGCTCGGCGATCCGTGGCCGCTCTACGGCGCCTTCGTGATCTTCGTTGCCGGGACGTTTCTGTCGTTCTCGCTGCCATCCACGGTGGACTCGGCCAAGGGTGAGGACGTGGCGCTGCTCGCGGCCGACGAACGGCATCTGCACGGGCCGTGCCGCCGGCAGGCCAGGCGACCGGGGCTGCGGACGGTCGGACCCGCCGTCACGCACGCGCTCGGCGCCAACGCCGCCCTGCGCTGTCTGTCCGGCTTCCTGATCTTCTTCCTCGCCTTCCTGCTGCGCGAGCATCCGCTGGCCGGGCAGAGCGCGGCGGTGTCGCTGGGGACGGTGGGGGTCGCGGCGGGGGCGGGCAACGCCCTGGGGACGGCGGTGGGGGCGTGGCTCAGGTCGCGCGCCCCGGAGATCATCGTCGTGACCGTCGTCGCGGTGGTGCTCGGCGCCTCGCTCGTCGCCGCTCTGTTCTTCCAGGCGGTCCTGGTGGCCTGCCTGGCGGCGGTGGCCGGGTTCGCGCAGGCACTGGCCAAGCTGGCGCTGGACGCGCTGATCCAGCGGGACGTGCCGGAGCCGGTGCGGACCTCGGCGTTCGCCCGCTCGGAGACGCTGCTGCAGATGGCGTGGGTGTTCGGCGGCGCCGTCGGCATCGTGATGCCGCTCAACGGCACGCTGGGGCTGCTGGCCGGCGCCGCGTTCGTGGCCGTCGGCTGGCTGACGACGCTGCGGGGGCTGCTCGCCTCGGCCCGGCACGGCGGCCGGCACGGCCCGGGGTGGCGTGACGCCGTGCGCGACGCCGGGCCGGCGTAACGATCCGGGCACGGCTTCCCCGCCTGCGGCCCGGTCCCGGGCACGCGTGGCGTAACGAACCGGGCACGTCGCACCCCACGTGGGCGGACGGCTCCGGGGGCCCGATAGCCTTCGGCCATGACCACGCTGCAATCCGTTGTGCGACGCCGCCGCGCCGTCGCCGTCGCCGGCGCCGTTTCCGCCGGACTGCTCGTCCTGTCGGCCTGCGACAAGCCGTCGCCCGTGGCGACGATCACCGTCGGCGGGGACTCGGTCAACTCCGAGGCTCTCTGCTACAACGACGGCAAGGCGCTGGACGCCGACTCCCTGAAGGACTGCCTCAAGAACGCCGACCACGCCAAGTCGATCAAGGTCGGCCAGGACGAGACCGTCCGCATCGGCGTCGACCCGAAGATCGCGGAGGCGGGCTGGATCGTGCTGGTCAACGGCCGCCCGTTCAGCGACCTCAGCAAGGAGACGTACCGCACGATCCCGAACGGCGCCTTCTTCCAGGAGCAGTACGGCACGGGCGGCACCACCAACACGCTCGCCATCCAGATGGGCGACAAGACGAAGAAGGGCTTCTGGTCCTTCAAGCTGAAGAAGGCCTGACCACGCCTTCCGTCCCGGTCCTCGTCGCCACCGCGGTCCCCGTCGAACGGGACGCGGTGGCCCGGGCGTTGCCCGCGGCGGCCGAGGAGGTACGGCTGCCGGGCGCGACCCTGTGGCGTACGGCCGCGGGCTGGGACCTGCTCGCCGCGGGCGTCGGCCCGGCGCCCGCCGCCGCCGGCACCGCGGGCGCCCTCACCGCCGCCGCGCTGGCCGGCCGCCCCTACGGCCTGGTCGTCTCGGCCGGGATCGGCGGCGGCTTCCAGCCCGGGGCGCCCGTCGGCTCGCTCGTCGTCGCCGACGCCATCACCGTGGCCGACCTGGGTGCCGAGACCGCCGACGGCTTCCTGCCGGTCACCGCACTCGGCTTCGGAACCATCACCCACCGCCCGCCGGAATCACTCGTACGAGTCGTGTCCGAGGCCGCCGGCGCGCGTACCGGCACGATCCTGACCGTCTCCACGGTGACCGGCACCGCCGGCCGCGCCACCGCCCTCCTCGACCGGCACCCCGGCGCGCTCGCCGAGGGCATGGAGGGCTTCGGGGTGGCGGAGGCCGCCGTCGCACACGGCGTGCCCGTCCTGGAGATCCGCGCGGTCTCCAACCCGGTCGGCCCCCGCGACCGGGCCGCCTGGCGCATCGGTGACGCCCTCGCCGCCCTCACCGAAGGCTTCGGGAAGCTCGCGCCCGCACTGGAGAGTTGGAACGCACATGACGCATGAGCCGCTGCAGATCGCGTACTCCCCCTGCCCCAACGACACGTTCGTCTTCGACGCCCTGGCCCATGGCCGCGTCCCCGGCGCCCCCGCGCTGGACGTGACCTTCGCCGACATCGACATCACCAACGGCATGGCCGAGCGCGGCGAGTTCGACGTACTGAAGGTGTCGTACGCCGTCCTGCCGTACGTCCTCGACGAGTACGCGCTGCTGCCGTGCGGGGGCGCGCTCGGGCGGGGCTGCGGGCCGCTAGTGCTCACCCGGGAGCCGGAGGCCGGGGACGCCTCGCACGCTGCGGGCGGTGCGGGACTGACGGGCCGTAGGGTCGCGGTCCCGAGCGAGAAGTCCACGGCCTACCTGCTCTTCCGCCTCTGGGCGGCCGAAAGCGTGCCCGGCGGGGTCGGCGAGATCGTGGTGATGCCGTTCCACGAGATCATGCCGGCCGTGCGGGACGGCAAGGTGGACGCGGGCCTGGTCATCCACGAGGCCCGGTTCACCTACCGCGACTACGGGCTGCACAAGCTCGCCGACATGGGCGAGCACTGGGAGCTGACCACCGGGCTGCCGATCCCGCTGGGCGCGATCATCGCCAAGCGCTCGCTGGGCGCCGGGACGCTCGGCCGGCTCGCCGACTCGGTCCGCGCCTCCGTGCGGGCCGCCTGGGACGACCCGGAGGCCTCCCGGCCGTACGTCATGGCGCACGCCCAGGAGATGGACCCGGCCGTCGCCGACCAGCACATCGGGCTGTACGTCAACGAGTTCACCGCCGATCTCGGCGAGGACGGCCACGCGGCGATCCGCGGGCTGCTCACCCGTGCGGCGGCCGAGGGGCTCGTACCGCCCCTCGGCCCGGACGCGCTCGCGTTTCCCTGACGGATTCCCCGATTCCGGGGCCCGGACAGGATGCTCGGAACAGGATGGTCAGACGTCCAGTTGGTCGGCGACCGCGCGGAGCAGACCGGCGATCTTCTTGCCCGAAGCCTTCTCCGGGTAACGGCCCTTCTCCAGCATCGGCGTGATGTTCTCGAGAAGGGTCGTCAAATCCTGCACGATCGATGCCAGCTCGTCCGGCTTCTTGCGCTGGGCGGCGGCGACCGACGGCGTCGGGTCGAGCACGATCACCGACAGCGCCTGGTCACCACGCTGACCGGCGACGACACCGAACTCCACGCGCTGACCCGGCTTGAGCACATCGACTCCGGCGGGGAGAACCGAGGAATGGACGAAGACGTCACCGCCGTCGTCGCGGGAGAGAAAGCCGAAGCCCTTCTCGCTGTTGAACCACTTGACCTTGCCGGTAGGCACGTCTGTCCTCGTCCTCGTACTCGTTGGAAAACTACATCGGAAACGGCTCTTGATAGCACTGGAGCGGGTCGACCACGACCCGCCGATACCAAGCGCTACCAAGGCTAATGGTCTTGGGGCGGGTGACAAGACGTCGCCCGGTTGTTCTCTCGCGCTGGGAACTACCCTGGTGGGGTGCGTGACAAAACCCAACCGAATTCCGCCGAGCCCGGTGACCGGCTGATCCGCGCCGGTGCCGTCGTCTTCTTCCTCGGGGCGGTGGCCACCCTCGTCACGGTGGCCCCGCTGTTCTTCGGAGCGAAGCCTTTTCCGACCTACATGTTCGGTCTGAGCATGCTCATGGCCGTCGGATTCCTGGTCGCCGGCGCCGGTGTCCTGCGGTCGGTCACCGCCGGCCGGCGTCAGGCGCGGGGCGCGGCCCCGGGCGCCCCGCGGTAGCCGGAGAGCCACGCCGGGAAGGCGGAAAGACCGCTCAGGACGACGTCCGCACCGGCGGCGCTCAGCTCGTCGGCCGGGCACGGGCCGGTCGCCACGGCGACCGAAAACGCACCTGCCGCACGAGCCCCGCGCACGTCTCCCACGTGATCGCCGACGTACACGCCGGCGCCGTGCTCGCGCAGCGCCGCCGCCTTCTGCTCGGCCCACAGGTCGCCGACGACCACGTCCGGCTCGATGCCGAGGTGGGCCAGGTGCAGCTTGGCGTTCGGCTCGTACTTCGCCGTCACCACCATCGTCCGCCCGCCGGCCGCGCGCACCGCGTCGACCGCCTCCCGGGCGCCGTCCATGGCGGGCGTCGCGGCGATGGCCATCGACGGGTACATCTCCCGGTAGAGGGCGGCCATCGCCGGGACCTGCTCGGCGGGGAACCACTGGATCAGCTCCTCCACGAGCGGCGGCCCGAGCCGGGTCACCGCCAGATCGGCGTCGATGAACGTCCCCGTCCGCTCCGCCAGGGCCAGGTAACAGGCACGGATGCCCGGGCGTGAGTCGATGAGGGTCATGTCGAGGTCGAAGCCGACGGTCAGGGTGGAGGCCATGGGGGACATTGTGCCGGGTACCGTCGGCCCGGCGGCCGGAGGAGGGCCGGGGGGCGACGACGGGCAGCCGGCCGTCGTCGCCCCCCCGGCCGGTCAGCCCTTCCGCTGGGAACGCCACACGAGATACAGGGCCGAGGCCAGCGCGGCGCCCCGCACCACCCAGGGCCAGGTCTCGCCGACGGCGTCGGTCATGTGGCCCCGGGCGACCGGCTCCCCCCAGCGGCCGTCGTTGCGCCCCCACAGCCACACGAGTCCGGCCGCCACCGCCGTGCCCGGCAGCACCGCCACCGCCCACCGGGTCTCCGCGGCCGTCAGCCGCCGCGATCCGTAGGCGATCGCCCAGCCGAGGAGCAGCGCGAACCAGTTGCCGAGCACGGTCCCGGCGACGAGGGCGGCGGCGGCCAGCAGGAGCAGGGGGTTGGACCATCGTGTGGGGCGCCCGGGGAGGAAGCGGCGGCGCGGCAGGGGTTCGGGCGCGGTCCCGGCGGGGCCGGCCGCGGCCTCGACGGCAGCCGCCTTCCCCTCCTCCGCCGCCTTCTCGGCCTTCTCCGCGGCGGCCCCCGCGGGGGGCCGCCGGAGCAGTTCGGGGATCTCCACACCGCCGACGAATCCCGGTACCGGGTCGGTGTCCGCCAGGAGCCCCCCGGTGCTCACCCGCCACCAGTCGGGCGTGGCCGTGCCGTCCCCGAGTTCGTGCGCGGGGGCGAGATGCGGCGGGGCCGGGGCGCCGGGCCGTACCGGCTGCGCCGGCTCGGCCGGGCGCTGGCGCGGTACGCCCCGGCGCAGCCCCCTCGGCCGGGACCGCTCCGCCGGTTCCGGCGCCCCTGCCCCGGAGGAGGGCTGTGCCGGTACGGCGGCGGGGGGCGGCTGCGGGGGACCACCGCCGGTGCCGCCGGCCGCCGCGACCACCTCGTCCGGGGTGCCGAGGCCGTCCAGGATGCGGCGGACGGCGGCGGGCGAGTCCACCGTCGTCCTCGCCCGGCACCGGTCGATCTCGTTGCGCAGCTCCGACACGAGCCGCATCCGCGTCGCCGACGGCAGCTGACGCTGCTGGGCGACGTCCCCGACGCGGCTCAGATACTCGTAGACGACCTGATCGCTCTCGATCCCCACGGAACCCCTCCGGGGTGCGCCGACTGAAACCCCGGTGAGGACGGTACCGCTTCCCGCCGATCGCCCGGGGCGGGGTGACCGGCCCTCGGGGCGGCCGGGCGCCGGGCGGGCCGTGCGCGGCCGACCTCTCCGGTCCGGCCGGGATGTCCGCTAACGTTGGCCGGATGAGCCCCGAGGCCCACTCAGCCCCTCGGTCCCTCGCGGAGGCGCTCCGCGCGCGGGACGACGCCTCCCTCGCCGCGCTGCTGCGCAGCCGCCCGGACCTCATCACTCCCGTCCCCACCGATCTCACCCAGCTCGCCACACGCGCCGGCACACGCGCCTCCGTCCTGCGCGCGCTGGAACGGCTGGACCGGTTCGCGCTGCAGACCGCGGAGGCCCTGGCCGTGGCCCCGGACCCGGCGCCCTACGACACCCTGCTCGGGCTGATGGCCGGGGACGCCGGCGACGAGGCGGTGGCCGGCGCACTGCCGCGGGCCGTCGCCACCCTGCGCGAGCAGGCGCTGGTGTGGGGCGGTGACGACCGGCTGCGGCTGGTGCGGACCGCCCGCGAGCTGCTCGCGCCCTCACCGCAGCATCCGTCCCCGACCGGGCTCGGGCCGACCGTCCAGGAGGCCACCTCGGGCATGTCGCCGGGACGGATCCAGGAGATCGTGACGACCGCCGGGCTGGCGTCGACGCACGACTCGGTGTCCGCGGTGACCGCGCTGGCCGGGTTGTTCACGCACCGGAAGAAGATGGCGAAGCTGCTCGCCGGGGCCCCGGAACCCGCCCGCGAGGTGCTGTCCCGGCTCGTGTGGGGGCCGCCGTACGGGCAGGTCACCGCCGAGCCGGCGGCGCATCTGCGCTGGCTGCTGGACCGCGGCCTGCTGCTGCCCACCGCCCCCGGCACGGTGGTGCTGCCCCGCGAGGTCGCCCTGCATCTGCGCGAGGGCCGTGCCCACCGCACGCCCGAGCCGCTGCCGCCCGCCGTGGTGCCGGCCGCTGCCCACAGCCCGCAGGTGGTGGACGCCACCGCGGCGGGGCAGGCGTACACCGCGCTGGCCACCGTGGAGGAGCTGCTGAAGGACTGGGACGAGGGCGGCCCGGCCGTCCTGCGGGCGGGCGGCCTGAGCGTGCGCGACCTGAAGCGGACCGCCGTGGCACTGGACGTGTCCGAGCCGGTCGCCGCGTTCTGGACGGAACTGGCCTACGCGGCCGGCCTGATCGCCTCCGACGGTGAGGTCGACGAGCGGTACGCGGCGACCCCCGCCTACGACGAGTGGCTGGAGCAGCCCCCGGCCGAGCGCTGGGCCCGGCTCGCCCAGGCCTGGCTGACGGCCACCCGTACGCCGGGACTGGTCGGCGGCCGGGACGCGAAGGACCGGGCCCTGTCGGCGCTCGGGCCGGGGCTCGACCGGTCCGCCGCGCCCGAGGTACGGCACCGGGTGCTGTCCCTGCTGGCCGGACTGCCGCAGGGCGCGGCCCCGGACGCCGGGTCGGTGCTGGCCCGGCTCGGCTGGGAACGGCCGCTGCGCGGGGTCCGGCGGGACGGCGAGGACGACCTGCGCTCCCGGCTGGCCCGCTGGACCCTGTCGGAGGCGGAACTGCTGGGCGTGACCGGGCGGGGGGCGCTGGCGGCACAAGGACGCGCACTGCTCGGCGCACCGGCCCCCGCTGCCGGGCCCGACTCCGCGACGCCCGGCACGACCGGGACCGGCACGGCCGGGACCGGCGCGCCGCCCCCCGGCACGTCCCCGGCCGGCGCCGGCTCCCCCGTGCCCGCCGGGCCCGGTGACAAGCTGCCGGTGCACCATCACCGCCCGCCCGACCGGCTCGCGCCACTGTCCGCCGCCGAGCAGGCCGTCGCCACCGCCGCGGCGGCCCGGCTGCTCGCCCCGCTGCTGCCCGAGCCGCTGGATCACGTCCTGCTCCAGGCCGACCTGACGGCGGTCGCCCCGGGCCCGCTGCGGCGCCCGCTCGCGGAGACGCTGGACGTGCTGGCGGACGTGGAGTCCAAGGGCGGCGCGACCGTGTACCGGTTCACGCCCGCGTCCGTGCGGCGTGCCCTGGACGCCGGGCGGACCGCCACCGACCTGCACGCCTTCCTCACGGAGCACTCCCGCACCCCGGTCCCGCAGCCGCTCGCCTACTTGATCGACGACGTGGCCCGCAGACACGGCCATCTGCGGGTCGGCGCCGCCTCGGCGTACGTGCGCTGTGACGACGACGCCGTGCTGAACGAGATCCTCGCCGACAAGCGGGCCGCCGCCCTGCGCCTGCGCCGGCTGGCCCCGACCGTGCTGGCCACCCCGGCCGATCCGGCGGCACTGCTGGAGGGACTGCGCGCGATGGGGTACGCGCCCGCCGCCGAGTCCGCGGAGGGCGATGTCCTGATCACCCGTGCCCACGCCCACCGCACCCCGCCGCGCACCGCGCCCGAGCCCGTGCCGGACGGGCCGCCGCCGCCCGACGCCACGCTGCTCGGGGCGGCGATCCGCGCGATCCGGGCCGGTGACCTGGCCGCCACCACGCCACGCAAGCCCGTCGGCGAGCCGCTCGCGGGCGGTGAGCTGCCCCGGACCTCCTCCGCGGAGACCCTGGCCACCATGCAGGCCGCCGTCCTGACCGGCGACTCCGTGTGGATCGGCTATGTCAACGCCGAGGGCGCCGCCAGTCAGCGGGTCATCGCCCCGGTGCGGGTCGAGGGCGGCTTCGTGACGGCGTACGACCACACGGCGGACGAGGTGCGGACGTACCCGCTGCACCGGATCACCGGGGTCGCGGAACTGGCGGACGACTGAGACGGCCGCCCGGTGAACCCCTCGGAGCATGTCCGCCCGATGAGGCACACTGGACGTTTGGCCGTTGTGGAAAGGGTGTGCCGCGCGTGAATGGTCCACTGATCGTCCATACGATCAGGCGCGATGCGCATACTAGCGGATAGATCCGAGCTGTGGAGTGGCTACGGTCGGCTGCGCGTGCTGTCGTTGCCGTCAGTTCTGGCAGCCACAGCCGCTCGCGGCCTTGGCCTCGGCGACCGTTGTCGACGGATCGGCGGCCTGCTCATCGGGGGTGCAACAGGCACTTACGCCGCAGCAGGCCGCGGTTGCGGAAGAGGCGTCCGCCTCGGCCGTGCTGGCAGGCTTGACCGCGCGGACGATGGCGGAGTGCATGCCGTCGGCAACCGGGTGGGTGGGAGTGATCTCGACGTCTGTGAAGCCTGCGGCCTCCAGCCCCTGGCGGTATTCGGAGAAGGACAGTGCGCCAGCGATGCAGCCGACGTAGTCGCCGCGCTCGGCTCGCTGTCCGGGCGTGAGAGTGTCGTCGGCGACGACGTCGGAGACTCCGATCCGGCCGCCGGGCTTGAGGACGCGGAAGGTCTCGGCGAACACGGCGGGCTTGTCGACGGACAGGTTGATCACACAGTTCGAGATCACCACGTCGATGGTGTTCGCGGGCAGCGGGATCGCCTCGATGGTGCCCTTCAGGAACTCGACGTTCGTCGAGCCGGCCTTCTCGGCGTTGGCAAGGGCTAGGGCCAGCATCTCGTCGGTCATGTCCACCCCGTACGCCTTGCCGGTGGAGCCGACTCGTCGGGCCGAGAGCAGGACGTCGATGCCACCGCCCGACCCCAGGTCGAGGACGCGCTCGCCCTCACGCAGTTCTGCGACGGCGGTCGGGTTGCCACAGCCGAGGGAGGCGGCGACGGCCTCAGCGGGGAGGGCATCGCGCTCGTCGGCGGCGTACAGGGTCGAGCCGAAGTTCTCGTCGATCTCGACCGGTTCGGGCCCGCAACATGCGGCGCCCCCCTCGGTCACCTTCACGGCCGCCGCGGCATAGCGCTGGCGGACGGTTTCACGCAGTTCAGTGGACTGCTCGCTCATGACTCACTCCCAGGTGACGGGGCATGGCGGTGCCCCGGAACGGCCTGTATTGACGTTCGTTGATTCAACCTTGCGCCTTGAATCGAAAAACGTCAACATAGAGGCATGTCGAAACAAGAGCTTGAGGTGATCGGGCAGGACGCCGCGTGTTGCGCGGGGCTGTCCTCACCGCTGGATGAGGACCAGGCGGCCGAGCTGGCGAAGGTGTTCAAGGCCCTGGGCGACCCCGTCCGGCTCCGGCTGCTGTCGATGATCGCCTCCCGTGGCGAGGGCGGCGAGGTCTGCGTGTGCGAGCTGACCCCGGCCTTCGAGCTGTCCCAGCCGACGATCTCCCACCACCTCAAGCTGCTCCGGCAGGCCAGCCTCATCGACTGCGAGCGGCGCGGGACCTGGGTGTACTACTGGGTGCTGCCCGGTGTCCTGGACCGGCTCGCCGCATTCCTGACCGCGCCGCAGACCGCCGGAGCGACCGCGTGACCGCGTCCCTGGGCCGCCGTGTCGCCGCCGAAGCCATCGGGACCGGGCTGCTGGTCGCGGTCGTCGTCGGCTCCGGGATCCAGGCCACCGAGTTGTCGCACGACGTGGGCGTGCAGCTGCTCGCCAACTCCCTCGCCACCGTCTTCGGCCTGGGCGTGCTGATCGCCCTGCTCGGGCCGGTCTCCGGCGCGCACTTCAACCCGGCCGTCACACTCGCCGCCTGGTTCACCGGCCGCCGCAAGCCCGACGGCCTCGCCCTGCGAGACGTGGCCGCGTACGTGCCCGCACAGATCGCCGGGGCCGTTGGCGGGGCGATCCTGGCCGACGCGATGTTCGCCAAGCCGCTGGTCCAGTGGTCCACGCACGACCGGTCCGCCTCTCACCTGTGGCTGGGTGAGGTGGTCGCCACGGCCGGGCTGATCCTGCTGATCTTCGGCCTCGAACGCATCGGCAATGCCTCCCTCGCACCGGTGGCCGTGGCCTCGTACATCGGGGCCGCCTACTGGTTCACCTCCTCGACCTCCTTCGCGAACCCGGCAGTGACCATCGGCCGGGCCTTCACCGACACCTTCGCCGGAATCGCCCCTGCCTCCGTCGCCCCGTTCATCGCTGCCCAACTGGCTGGAGCCTTGCTCGGGCTGACTGCCGTCATCGCTGTGTACGGCCGTCCCGCCCCCGCCGGGGACAAGGTCGTCGTCCCACATGGCGAACCCGAACTCGCCTCCTCCTGACCCACTCCGCTCTCCCGGAAAGACGCCTGCCATGAGCACCCCCGCCCCACGCCCCTCGGTCCTGTTCGTCTGCGTTCACAACGCCGGCCGCTCCCAGATGGGCGCCGCCTTTTTGAATCACCTGGGCGGTGACCAGATCGAGGTCCGCTCGGCCGGCTCCGCCCCCGCCGACGCGGTCAACCCCGCCGTGGTCAACGCCATGGCTGAGGTCGGCATCGACATCTCCGCTGCAACACCCAAGGTCCTCACCACCGAAGCGGTTCAGTCCTCGGACGTGGTGATCACGATGGGCTGCGGGGACGCCTGCCCGGTCTTTCCCGGCAAGCGGTATTTGGACTGGCAGTTGGACGATCCCGCCGGGCAGAGTGTCGACGCCGTTCGGCCCATCCGGGACGAGATCGAGCAGCGCGTGCGCGGTCTGCTCGCCGAACTCGGTATTCCAACGGCGGCGTAACGGACGGCAAGGTGCGACTTCTGCCCTCTCCTGGTGTGATCGTCGGCGGGCAAGCCCAGGGTCGGCGAGCGCCGCCTTGCCGTCAGCGCTGCTGACATCGGGGCGTACGCGTCAGCCGAGGTACGGCTGCTCACGGTGTTCCAGAAAGTGCTGAAGCCGTAGCCGCTGGGTGTGGTGCATGGGCAGCTCGCCCAGCTCCTCCGTCGGGACGAATCGCAGTTCCGTGGATTCGTCGGAGATCGCGAGTTGCCCGCCGACTACTCGGGCGGTGAAACAGACATTGAACTGTCGGCGCACCTCACCGTCCGTATAGGCGATGACGTGGCGCGGGTCGGTGTACGTCCCGACGAGCCCGGTGATCTCCACGTCCAGGCCCGTTTCCTCCTTCACCTCCCGGATGGCGGTTCCCGGTAGCGAGTCGGTCATCTCCATGCCGCCGCCGGGCAGAGCCCAGAGATCGTTGTCTCGCCGGCGCTGCAGGAGAATGCGTCCTTCGTCGTCAGTGACCACCGCGGACGCCGCAACGACCAGACTGTTGGGCTTGGGAGCGTCTGGATCGTCGTAGTACTCGGTTCGTGCCATGGTCACCTTTCTTGGACTGGCGTCGCGGTCGCCCACACCGCAGCGAAGCTGTCAGCGTACGTATCGAACATGCCGCCTGACCCACTTCGGCGCAGGTGCCACACAGGGGCACCGTAGGCGTTCACGCCCCAGACATGGGCGTTGACCAGCGCCTGGTCATCCGCACGATAGATCGAGTTGTAGAGCGTGGTGGCGTGGGTCCGCACCTCGATGCCGGATACCCCGGCAAGGGGGCGGTAGTGCATGAGGGCAAGTCGGCAGCGGGACTCGATCCCGTGCCCGAACCTCTCTTCAGCGCCGCGCTGTTGGACATTCGGACTGTCCGGGTCGCCGATCGCGATACGGATCGCGCAACCGTCGGCAGCTCGCTCGCGCAACAGGTCATTCAGCCGCGGGTACGCCTCGTGCAGGAAAACGGCGGCGTACACCAACACGTCGATGTGCTCGCGGGCCTGGGTCAGCATGTCCACGAAGGTGGATACGGGGAGGTCCGCCCGCTGGTCGTAGAGGGCCACAAGTTCCGGACTGACGGCGCGGGCAGGGCGTGCCTGCCGGAGCGCGGGCCATAGAGCGTGCACGTCTTCTCCTAGTATTTCCGCTGCCAGCATGGCTGTGGCACGGCGCGGCGTACGCCCCAAGTTGACCCATCTTTCAACGGACTTGGGATCGACCTCGACCTTGTTCGCAAGGGCGGCGTACGTCCAGCCGCCAGCGGCCATGGCAGCACGTAGCCTCTCGTTCGGCATCCCAGACAAGGAGCGGCGGCGGCCCATGGCCGCCATAGGAGCATTGCTGCCTATTTGCTCCGACAGTCGGCGAACTTTATCCACAGGCAAATCGGGCCAGGGTTGGAGCTGTGGAAAGACGCACGGCAAATCGCGCTCGCCGTTACCAAGGGGCGGCCGGTACAAGGTCGACCCCATCACCGCCCTGGGCGACGGCGAACTCACCGACGCCCGCGTTGCCGAGTACACAGACGCCAAGGTCGCCGGATACGTCGCCAAGTACGCCACCAAGAACGCCGAAGGCACCGGCACCGTAGACCGCACCCTGATGTGCCGCCCCTGCCACGGGCGCGGCTACGTACGCGGCCCTGACCGCTTCCACGACGTGTGCGCCGACTGCGACGGCACCGGACAGGCCGAACCCATCAAGGCCCTGCCCGTACAGCAGCACGTACGGCAGATGATCCGCACCGCCTGGGCCCTCGGCCACCTGCCGGAGCTCGCCCACCTCAAGCTCTGGAAGTGGGCCCACATGCTCGGCTTCCGCGGCCACTTCTCCACCAAGTCCCGCGCCTACTCGACGACCCTCGGCGCACTCCGTGACGTTCGCCGTGCCTGGCGTCTCGCCCAGGCCGAAGCCGTCCGCGCCCGGGCCGGCCTCCCCACCACCGACGAGACCACCCTCGTCACCGCCTCCTCCTGGACCTACCTCAGCAGCGGCTATCGCCCCGGTGAGGAGTTCCTCGCAGCCCAGGTCCGCCACGACATAGCCCATACGCAACTCCTCAAGCAGGAGGGGGATTTCTCATGATCAACCGCAAGACGACGTTCGTCGGCCGCTTCCACTGCGGCCAAGGCTCCTGGCGTGTCTCCACCGGGACTGCGGAAGTCGCCAGGGTCATCGGGCAGCTCTTCGGCAGGCGATCGCCGTCCCACGACAACCACGAAGCCGACCACTTCGAGGTGCTGCCCCGATCAACCTCCATGCGGGTCGTCATCTCCGGCCCCGAATCCATCAAGGCCGGCCTGCTGACAGCCGCACCCCGCTATGAACCCCAGCCGAGTACTCGCCTCTCGTTCCGCCTCGCCGACGCACACGCCCTCGGCGGCTTCCGCCTCAGTTCCGCCTCATGGGACCTGGCAGAGTCCGTCCCCACGCTGAGGACGGCACTGTCCGAGACGGACGGAGACGCTCTCTGCGAACTGGCTGCAGAGAAAGTTGAGTTCACAACCCGCGATGGTGCGGCGCTGTCGTATTGCCGCCCTTCTATCAAGGTCATCGGACCTTGGCACGCCCCCGATCAGCACGCCGCCTGACCTGAACACAGACAGCGACGCCCCCACCTCGTCCGTCCGGTGAGGGCGCCGCTGCGTGTGTCCGGTGACGTCGGCGTCAGACCTGGCTGTCAGCCGCCTCGGTCTCCTGTTCGCTCTTCTTGGCCGCTGCCGCCCGTCGCATGTGCCCCTCCTCGCCGAAGTACACCGACAGGCGTGAGGTGTCCAGCTTCTTCCCGCCCCGCCGCGCGGGTGCCACCTCCACGTAGCCGCCCGCGTTCAACAACAGGTCTCGCTTACCGGCCACGTCCGAGCGCTTCCACTGCTCGGCGTGCGTCTCGCCGGTCGGCTCCGCCTTCACGCCGCCCGGCTTCGCCGTTCGCTGCCTCTCCTTCAGGGACGCCAGACGCTCCTCCAGCTTGGCGTACTGCTCCGCGTACCGGATCGCTCCGTCGTCACCCCTGAACAGGCCCCGGTCATAGCGGTCCTTTTGCAGGTCGGCCAACGCTTCCTCGGCCTGCCTGATCTGCGGGCGGAAGTCCTCACCCGCCTGCTGGACCATCCGCAGCACGGGAAGGTGCCCGTACTTCGCTAGGAACTGCTCGGCGACATGCTCCTCGGTGGTCACCCCCGCCACGGTCGGCCCGTAGCACTTCTCGCCCGGCTTCTCGTCCCCCTTGGCCGCCCGCTGGCGGTACTTCAGGGGGCCGATGCACCGGTACCGAAGCTGACCGTTGCGCCCGCTGAAGGTGTACATGCGCTCGCCGCAGACTCCGCAGTGCATGATGCCGCGCAGCAGCGACGTCCCCTCCCGGCGCTTCTCACCTGGGTTGGCCCGGCGCTCCAACTCGTCCTGGAGCATCTGCCAGGTGTCCGTGTCGAGGATCGGCGGCCGGTTGACCAGCGGCAGGCCGTCCGTCCGCAGGATCGGCTTTCCGTCCTCGATGACCTGGCCGAGCAACTGGGGGTTGCCCAGCATGCTGCGCAGCGTGGTCGTGTACCACTGTTTGGAGTCGCTGCGCTTGCCCGTGGTCTGGCGTGAGGTGTGGCCGGGCGACGGGACGCCCTCCTTGTTGAGGTCGTTGATGATCTGCATGAGCGAGTCCTTGGCCAGGACCCGTTCCACGATCCGCTTGATCGTCTTGGCCTCGCCCTCGTTGACCGCGAGGACCTTGCCCGCCCCGTTGGGGTTGGGGACGACCATGTACCCGTACGGGACCCGACCGCCGGTGTAGCGGCCCTCGCGGCGCAGGTGCTCGTGCGCGCTGGACACCCGCATGCCGATGGTGTCGGACTCCAGCTCGGCGAAGACCGCGATCACCTTCGCCATGGCCCGGCCCATGGACGACGTGAGGTCGAGCGGCTCCGTCGCGGACGCGAGCGCAACGCTCTGGTGCTCGGCGAGTCTCATGATCTCCGCGAAGTCGACCGTGGAGCGCGCAAGCCGGTCGATCTTGAAGAACACGATCACGTCCAGCTCTGCGAGCCGGGTCAGGATGCGTTGCAGACCCGGCCGGTCGAGGCCCCGCGAGAAGCCGGAGACATCGATGTCTTCCTCGACGACTATGACGTCCCAGCCGCGTGCCTCACACAGCGCCTCGCAAGCCGCTCTCTGGCGCTCGGGAGAAGTCGTCTCGTCCGTTTCACGCGATAGGCGAACATAGACAGCGGCGCGCATCCCCGGCGCGCTGGCCGGAACGCCCTTTTCGGCGCCGGGCACGGGGCATGGCCCGAGCCGTGGCAGGTGCGGTGTCTGTCACGCTGGAAATCCTATCCGTGGAGGTATGCGTGTCCTGCCTAATCGTCCAGTCCGACAAGACCCTGCTCCTGGAAGTCGACCACGAGCGGGCCGACGACTGCCGACGTGCCATCGCGCCCTTCGCCGAGCTGGAGCGGGCGCCCGAGCACATCCACACCTACCGGGTCACCCCGCTCGGCCTGTGGAACGCGCGGGCCGCCGGGCACGACGCCGAGCAGGTCGTCGACGCCCTCGTGCAGTACAGCCGCTACCCCGTGCCGCACGCCCTGCTCGTGGACATCGCCGAGACGATGGACCGCTACGGCCGCCTCACCCTCAGCAAGCACCCCACGCACGGACTCGTCCTCACCACCACCGACCGGCCGGTGCTGGAGGAGGTGCTGAAGTCCAAGCGGGTCGCCCCGCTGGTCGGCGCCCGCATCGACCCGGACACCGTCGCGGTGCACCCCTCCGAGCGCGGGCAGATCAAGCAGACGCTGCTGAAGCTGGGCTGGCCGGCCGAGGACCTCGCCGGGTACGTCGACGGTGAGGCGCACCCGATCGAGCTGCTGGAGGACGGCTGGGCGCTGCGCCCCTACCAGCGGCAGGCCGTGGAGAACTTCTGGCACGGCGGCAGCGGTGTCGTCGTGCTGCCCTGCGGCGCCGGGAAGACGCTGGTCGGCGCGGGATCCATGGCCCAGGCGCAGTCGACCACGCTGATCCTCGTCACCAACACCGTCTCCGCCCGGCAGTGGAAGCACGAACTGGTGAAGCGGACCTCGCTGACCGAGGACGAGATCGGCGAGTACAGCGGCACGAAGAAGGAGATCCGGCCGGTCACCATCGCCACGTACCAGGTGCTGACGACCAGGCGGAAGGGCGTCTACCCGCACCTGGAGCTGTTCGACTCCCGGGACTGGGGGCTGATCGTCTACGACGAGGTGCACCTGCTGCCCGCGCCGGTCTTCAAGTTCACCGCCGACCTCCAGGCGCGCCGCCGGCTGGGGCTCACCGCCACCCTGGTGCGGGAGGACGGCCGTGAGTCGGACGTGTTCTCCCTCATCGGGCCCAAGCGGTTCGACGCGCCCTGGAAGGAGATCGAGGCGCAGGGCTACATCGCGCCGGCCGACTGCGTCGAAGTCCGGGTGAACCTGACCGAGTCCGAGCGGCTGGCGTACGCGACGGCCGAGACGGAGGAGAAGTACCGCTTCTGTGCCACCACCGCGACCAAGCGGAAGGTCACGGAGGCGATCGTCCGCCGCTTCGCCGGGCAGCAGATCCTCGTCATCGGCCAGTACATCGACCAGCTGGACGAGCTGGGCGAGCACCTGAACGCCCCCGTCATCAAGGGCGAGACCTCCAACGCCCAGCGCGAGAAGCTCTTCGACGCGTTCCGGGAGGGGGAGATCAGCGTGCTGGTGGTGTCGAAGGTCGCCAACTTCTCCATCGACCTGCCCGAGGCCACGGTCGCCATCCAGGTGTCCGGCACCTTCGGCTCCCGGCAGGAGGAGGCCCAGCGGCTCGGGCGGGTGCTGCGCCCCAAGGCCGACGGCCACCAGGCCCACTTCTACTCGGTCGTCGCCCGCGACACCATCGACCAGGACTTCGCCGCCCACCGGCAGCGCTTCCTGGCCGAGCAGGGCTACGCCTACCGCATCATGGACGCCGACGAGATCCTCGCCGAGGGCTAGGGCCTCGCGTTCGGATCACGGCGGGCTCCCTCACCTCGGGCTGGAGGCCGGGGCCGGTTTTCCCGTCCGCTCCATCGAGACGACCGGGCGACGGCCGGCCACGCTGTCGTACGCGAGGGGCAGCCCGAAGGCCAGGAGAGGGTAAGCGGACGCCAACGGCTGCTGCCACCACGGCAGGCCCAGGTCCAGGGCGCCCTCGTGCGGCACCAGCCACATCGTGCGGGCGGTGAAGACGAGGGCCACGAGCGCGGCCGTACGGGCGCGCCCCTCCGCGAGCAGTACGGCGAGCAGCGGCACGCACCACACCCAGTGGTGGGTCCAGCTGATCGGACAGATCAGCAGGGCCGTGAACGCGGTCAGCAGGATGCCGTGGCTGTCCCGGCGGGCGCGGGCCGCCAGCGCCAGGCCCGCCACCGCGACCGCTGCCGCCGGGAGCGCCCAGGTGAGGCCCGGCGCGGGGTCGCCCAGGGTGCGGGCGACCAGCCCCCGCAGGGACTGGTTGTCCACGATCCACGCCTTGCCCACCCGGCCGGTCTCGTACAGGCGCCGGGTCCAGAAGTCGGCGCTCGCGGAGGGCAACAGGGCGGCACCCAGCGCGACCGTCGCACCGAAGGCCGCCGTCGCCGTGGCCGCCTCCCGTATCCGGCCGCGCAGGATCAGGTAGATGACGAACACGGCCGGGGTGAGCTTGATGCCCGCCGTGATGCCGAGGGCGAGGCCCTTGGCGCGGGCACCCGGCGGCCGGGTCAGGTCCCACAGGGCCAGGCAGCCGACTGTCAGGTTGATCTGGCCGAACAGGAGCGTCTGGAAGACCGGCTCCAGCCAGAGCGCGCCCGCGGTGGCCGTGCAGAGCAGGGGCAGGGGCAGCCGACGGGAGGCCAGGCGTGCGGAGAGGGCGACGAAAGCGGCGAGCAGAAGCGCGTTGCCCGCCAGGAACGCCGCTTTGAGGGCCGGAACGGGCAGCCAGGTCGCCGGGACGAAGAGGATCGCCGCGAAGGGCGGGTAGGTCGCGGGAAGCCGCCACCGGGTGACGGTGAAGCCGTAGAGATCTCTGCCGTGGGCCACGGCCGCGCCCTCGGCCCGGTAGACGAGGAGGTCGGCCATGGGTGCGCCGCGCAGGGCGCACAGCGTGACGAAGGAGGCGAGGGAGAGGGCGAGAAGGGGCAGGGCCGTCCGTTTCCGCACGGACCCGACCCTATGCCGTCATATGCGGCGTATGCCCGCTTCCTCGCCGTACTCGCCGAGGATGACGACGCTGAACGCCGCCTCGACGAACACCTTCACGGCGCGCAGGGCGTTGCCCAGCGGGTGATGGTGCGGGCCGTCCATGGCCGTGGCGCCGGTCGGCGGCCGGCCGGAAGCTGGAGTGATGGTCGCTGCGCTCATGCCTCCATGGTGGAACTTCGGGCATAAGACGCGCATCGGTCTCCGGGTCCAGTTCTGCGGGCTTTCGAGTAGATCTCCGGGTGGACCCGCGCCCCTACGCCGGACGGACCTCACCCCTAGGGGACACCCGGGCGGAAATGCGTTGGCGCGCGTCCCGCCGTCTCACTAGAATCCTCGCTCTTGCCCGCCTCCCCTCGGAGCGCCGCCGCCCGGCCGGAAACCGGACGGCACTGTCGTCGTAGCCACACAGCAGGCCCACCGGAGGCACCCCCTTGTCCGCGCCCGCCCACGAACCGCCCGCAGCCCGGCCGGCCGACCAGTCGGCCGACCCCCTCTCCCGAGAGCGCTCCCACCTCGCCGCGTCCCGCTCCGCCCTGCGCGCCATGCGCGAGGACGTGGAGGCCCTCGACATCAGCGACGTCACCGCGAACTGGGTCAACGCCGAAGTGCTCGCCCGGCAGATCGACGAGCGCGTCAAGGCGCTGGCCGACCTCAGCGGCACCCCGCTGTTCTTCGGCCGGCTCGACTACCTGCACGCGCCGGGGGCGGAGCGGGCCGAGGGCGCCGGGGGCGAGCAGTTCTACATCGGGCGGCGGCATGTGCACGACGCAAGCGGCGACCCCATGGTCATCGACTGGCGCGCCCCGGTCTCCCAGCCGTTCTACCGGGCGTCCAGGAAGGACCCCATGGACGTCGCGCTGCGCCGGCGCTTCGGCTACACCGGTGGCGACCTGACGGCGTACGAGGACGAGCACCTCTCCGACCCGGCCGATCCCCTGGAGGCGGCCACTGCCGGCAAGCTGCTCCAGCAGGAGATCGAACGGCCGCGCGTCGGCCCGATGCGGGACATCGTGGCCACCATCCAGCCCGAGCAGGACGAGATCGTCCGCTCCGGTCTGTCCGGCACGGTCTGCGTGCAGGGCGGCCCCGGCACCGGGAAGACCGCCGTCGGACTGCACCGGGTCGCGTACCTGCTCTACGCCCACCGGGACCGGCTCGCCCGTACCGGCACCCTGGTCATCGGGCCCAACCGGTCCTTCCTGCACTACATCGAGCAGGTGCTGCCGGCGCTCGGCGAACTGGCCGTCCGGCAGGCGACGGTGGACGACCTCGTCGCCCGGGTCGAGGTGCGCGGCACGGACGACGCCGCCGCCGCGCTCGTCAAGGGCGACGCCCGGATGGCCGAGGTCCTCAGGCGCGCCCTGTACGCGCACGTGACCATGCCTGCCGAGCCGGTCGTGGTGGTGCGCGGCTCGCGCCGCTGGCGGGTGCCGGCGTACGAAGTCGAGGAGACCGTCCGCGAGTTGCTGGCCCGGGACATCCGCTACGGCGCGGCCCGCGAGGCCCTGCCGCAGCGCATCGCGCACGCCGTGCTGGTGCAGATGGAGCGGGCCGGGGAGGCCCCGGACGACCGGGTGCAGGACGCGGTCGCCCGCAGCAGCGCGGTGAAGGCGGCCGTGAAGGCGGTCTGGCCTGCCGTGGACCCCGCGAAGCTGGTGCTGCGGCTGCTGGGTGAGCCGGAGTTCCTCGCCGAGCACGCCGCCGGGATCCTGGACGAGGACGAGCGGAAGACGATCCTGTGGGCCAAGCCGGTGCGCGGCGTGAAGTCGGCGAGGTGGTCGGCGGCGGACGCGGTGCTGATCGACGAGGCGGCCGACCTGATCCAGCGCACCCCCTCGCTCGGCCATGTCGTGCTGGACGAGGCCCAGGACCTGTCCCCGATGCAGTACCGGGCCGTCGGCCGCCGCTGCACCACCGGCAGCGCGACCGTCCTGGGCGATCTCGCACAGGGCACGACTCCGTGGGCGACCCGCAGCTGGGCGGAGGCGCTGGGTCATCTCGGCAAGCCGGAGGGGGCGGTCGAGGAGCTGACGGCCGGTTTCCGCGTGCCGACGGACGTCATCGCGTACGCCTCCCGGCTGCTGCCGCACATCGCGCCCGGCCTCGCCCCGGTCGCCTCCGTCCGGGAGAACCCGGGGTTCTTCGAGGTGCGCACGGTCACGGGGACGGCCGAAGTCGTCGCCGCTTGCGCGGAGTTGCTCCGCAACGAGGGCTCGACCGGTCTGATCGCCGCCGACGCCCGGGTCGCGGACCTCGCCGAGGCGCTGGCGGCAGCCGGCATCTCCTTCCTCGGACCCGGCGAGGAGACCACCCGCGAGACCCGGCTGACCCTCGTCCCGGCCTCGCTCGCCAAGGGCCTGGAGTACGACTACGTGGTCCTGGACGAGCCGCGGGCGGTGGTGGACGGCGAGCCGGACGAGCGCACCGGGCTGCGGCGTCTGTACGTGGCGCTGACCCGTGCGGTGTCCGGCCTGATCGTGACGCACTCGGCGCCGCTGCCCGCGCAGCTCGCCGACCAGGGCGCCCGCTGAGGAACCGAGGTCTCCTCCTCGGATCGGGCCGGGCCGGCCAGCCCGGCCCGATCCACCCGTCGGGCCCCTGGGGCCGCCTGCCGCGCGACGCCCGGCATGATCCCGACGAGAGGCCCTAGGGCCAGACAGGCCCTAGCAGGCTTCCCCGTCCAGCGCCGTACGCCACTGCGCGACCGCGTGCGCCGAGACGGGGCCCCGCCAGCCGTCGGGGCGGGCCGCACCGCCGATGTGGAACGCCTCGATCCGGCCGTCCCGGAGCCGGGGCACATGGGCGAGGCGCAGTCCGCCGCCGACCAGGATCTGCTGCTCGTACCCGGGTTCGCCGTCGTGTGCCGCCTCGGCGAGCAGGGTGGGCAGGCCGTCGTCCACGCCCGCCGCGGAGCCGGCGGTGAGGTAGGTGTCCAGGCCGGGCAGGTCGGCGAGCTGCTTGCGCAGGGCGTCCCGGTCGGCGGCCCGGTCGATCGCCCGGTGGAAGGTCCAGCGGCAGCCGCCGAGAGCGCCGACGACCCGCTCCACGGCGGCCAGGTCGACACCGCCGTCCGCGGCGAGGAAGCCGAGCACGAACTGGTCGGCGCCGGCCTGCCGCAGCTCACCGGCCACGCCGACCAGCCGGTCCACGTCGCCGGCCGCGAACCCGTCCGCGAGGCGGAGCATCACGCGCAGGTCGATGTCGACGGCGGCACGGATCGCGGCGACGGTGGCGGGCGAGGGGGTGAGCCCGTCGGCCGCCATCTCGGTGACCAGCTCCAGCCGGTCCGCGCCTCCGGCCTGGGCGGCGACCGCGTCCTCGACGTCGAGGGCGATCACCTCCAGGACTGCACGCTTGCTCATGGCACCCCATTCATCGGCGTTCATCGGGCGACTACAGGTCTAGTCCAATTTAAGAGTACGCCGGTCCCCGGGCGCCACGGAGCCGTCCTTCACCCGAAGACGTTCAACTCCGCCTCACGGGCCCCGGCCAGCTCATAGGACCCAGCCGTCACCGGCCGCCCCGCGTACAGGCGGATCAGCGTGGCGGCGTCGCCGAGGTACCGGGCGGGCGGACCGCTCGCGGCCACCGCCCCGAGCCGCAGCGGCTCGTCCACGTCATCGAGGTCGGCGTGCAGCGGTACGTGCTCCCTGACCCGGGTGAACCGCGCCAGCAGGGCCAGCGCGTCCGGCAGCCCGTCCCCCGCGTAGGCCCCCGGCACGCCCCACGCCTCCCGCACGTCCCCGGCGTGCACCCACTCCCCCAGCGCGATCACGTCCAGGCCCCCGTCCCCGCGGGCGATCACCGGCCCGGCCTCGGTCATCCCGCGCTCCAGTTCGTCCACCACCCGCGCGTTCGTCCAGCCGGCCCGGTCGGCCACGTCCCGGTCGTTGGACTCCGGCGAGAACACCCCCTTCCCGAGCCGGCCCTCCACCACCCGCATCAGCGCGGCGGAACAGTGCGCCAGCACCTCCCGCACCGTCCACCCGGGGCACCCGGCCGTCGGCAGTGTGAAGTCGGTGTCGGGGCGGGAACGCAGCAGCGGTACGAGGGCGTCGCGTTCCACCGCCAGCAGCCGGCCGGGGAGTTCGGGATCGCGCGCTTCCGGTATCTCCGTCATGCGGTTCACGCTAGAGGCGCCCGCGGGCGGCCGTCACGCGGGACACCGACGGCAACCGCCCGGTGCGGGCCGGTCGCCGGCCGGCGCGGAACAATGGGAGCCATGGCCGACCTCGACGCCCTGCGTCTCCGCTTCGCCCGCGCCCTGGAGGCAGTCCGCGCCCCCGGTGGCGGCCCCGACCCCGCCCCGTACGCCGACGCCCTGCTCGTCCGCTGGCAGGAGCCGCAGCGCCGCTATCACACGGTGGCCCACCTCACCGCCGTACTCGACCACATCGACGTCCTGGAGACCTACGCGGCCGACCCGGACGCGGTCCGCCTGGCCGCCTGGTTCCACGACGCCGTCTACCTGCCCGAACGCTCCGAGAACGAGGAGCGGTCCGCACGGCTGGCCGAGCGCGCCCTGCCGGAGGCCGGCGTACCGGACGCCACCACGGCCGAGGTGGCCCGGCTGGTCCGGCTCACCGTCACCCACGACCCGGCCGACGACGACCGCGACGGCCAGGTGCTGTGCGACGCCGACCTCGCGATCCTGGCGGCGCCCCCGTCCGCGTACGCCGCCTACACCGCCGAGGTCCGCGAGGAGTACCACTTCGTGCCGAACGACGCCTTCCGCGCCGGGCGGGCCGCGGTCCTGCGTCAACTCCTCGGTCTGCCCCGGCTGTTCCGGACCCCCTACGGGCAGGAGGAATGGGAGGCGACGGCCCGCTACAACCTCACCGGAGAGCTGGAAATGCTGTCGACCTGAGGGGTCCGGCCCGCCTAGGGTGCGACCCATGCGTGCCATGGGCGGGGATCAGGTGGAAGAGGCGGTCGCGGGCTGTGTGGCGGCCCTGCGGCCGGCGGTGGACCAGGACTGGACGGCGGTGAGGGCCGGCGGGCTGGAGTGGAACTGCCATGACACGGCGGTCCATGTCGCCGACGATCTCGTCGCCTACGCGGCCAACCTGGCGGGGCGGGCCCAGGACGGCTACTTCCCCTTCGAGCTGACCCTGGGCGACGGCACCGACAACACCGGCCTGCTGCAGGTGGTCGAGGCGACCGGCGCGCTGCTCGCCGCGGCCGTCCGCACCGCCCCGCCCGGCGTCCGCGCCTTCCACCCCTACCCCTTCCGCAGCGCCGACCGGGCCGGCTTCGCCGCCATGGGTGTCGCCGAAGTCCTGCTGCACACCCACGACATGGCCCAGGGGCTCGGCCTCGCCTACGAGCCGTCCGCCGACCTGGCCGAGTCCGTCCTGACCTGGATCTTCCCGCACGTCCAGCCCGGCCCCGCGCCCTGGCCGACCCTGCTGTGGGCGACCGGCCGCGGCGAGCTGCCCGGCCGCGCCCCGGTCACCGAGTGGCGCTGGCGCAACAACCTGGTCGTCCCCGCCGAGCGCGTCACCCTCACCGGCATCCGCCCGGCCGCCGCCGACGATCTGCGCCTGGGCGGCACGGGCGGCTTCGACTGGATCGAGGGCGGCCCGTACGAGGGCACGAGGGAAGCCTGCTCCCACCTGATGAAGGCGTACGAGGCCGGCGTGCACCGGCCGGAGTTCGGTGTCTTCGCCCTCGTCCGGCCCGAGGACGGCCGGGCGGTCGGCGGTATCGGCTTCCACGGTGCCCCGGACGAGGAGGGGCGGGTGGAGATCGGCTACGACCTCGCCGTGGGCGCCCGTGGCAACGGCTACGCGACCGAGGCGCTGCGCGCGCTGACGGGGTGGGCGCTGGCCCGGGAGGACGTCGACGTGGTCCTGCTGACCGTCGAGCACGACAACGTGCCCTCCCAGAGGGTGGCGACGCGCGCCGGATTCACCCGGGCGACCGTGGAGGAGGAGCGGCTCGCCCAGGACAAGCACGATCTGGACGCCGGACTCCGTCTGTACATCCACCACAGCTGACCCCGGCCGCCGAACCGGTGAGCCCGGGAGCGGGGCCGGTGAGCCCGGGAGCGGGCCCGGTGAGCCCGGGAGCGGGCCCGGTGAGCCCGGGAGCGGGCCCGGTGAGCCCGGGAGCGGGCCCGGTGAGCCAGGGTGCCGGGCCGGTGAGCCAGGGTGCCGGGCCGGTGAGCCCGGGAGCGGGGCCAGTGACCCGGGAGCGGGGCCAGTGAGCCAGGGAGCCGGACCGACGAGCCCGGAGGCCGGGCCGGTGAGCCCGGGAGCCGGACCGGCGGGCCCGGGAGCCCGACCAGCGGGCCCGGACCCCGGACCGGCGAACCCGCACGCCAGCCCGACTAGCCCGGACGCCGGACCGAGAGCCCGGACCCCGG
>NZ_JBEZBT010000008.1:56870-132319 GCF_040647235.1 Streptomyces sp. NPDC042638 | reverse complement strand
ACCGCCGAGCCCGCACGCCGGATCGGCCAGCCCGGACCCCGATCCGCTGAGCCCGGACCCCGGAACGGCGAACCCAGACGCCGGATCGGCCAGCTCGGACCCCGGACCGCCGAGCCCGCACGCCGGATCGGCCAGCCCGGACCCCGATCCGCTGAGCCCGCACGCCGAATCGGCGAACCCGGACCCCGGAACGGCGAACCCAGACGCCGAACCGGTGAGCCCAGACACCGGACCGGTGAGCCCGGACGCAGAATCGGCGAACCCGGACGCCGGACCGGCGAACCCAGACGCCGGACCGGCCAGCCCGGACCCCGAGCCGCTGAGCCCGCACGCAGAATCGGCGAACCCGGACGCCGGACCGGTGAGCCCGGATGCCGGGCCGGTGAGCCCGGACGCCGGGTCGGTGAGCCCGGGCCGGGGACCCGACGCCGGAGCGGGGGACCGGGTGCTGGGCCGGGGCGCGCGCGTCGGATGCGCGTGCTCGATGGCCGGAGTAGTGCCTCAGCGGGCGGCGTTTGCCCGTCGGGCGTCGCGGCGGGGCCGCCGGGGCCCTAGGAAGTCTGCCGTCTCTTCGGCCGGCGCAGGCCCGACGCCCGCAGCAGCCGTACCACCTCGCGGCTGCTGATCTCCACCGCTCCGGCGGCCACCGCGTCCGCGTAGCGGTGGGACGGAAGGTCGTAGTGGTCGCGCTCGAAGGCCCGTCTCGGCACGCCCAACCCGGCGGCGAAGGCGTGCAGTTCGTCGTAGGAGGCGTCGCTGACCAGGTGCGACCACATACGGCCGTGGCCGGGCCAGGAGGGCGGGTCGATGTACAGCGTCACGACGAAGCCTTCCGGCCGGTGGCGGATCCCAGCGAGCCCACCGACGCGACCTTCACGCCCGCCTTGTGGCACACCCAGTGCGGGTCGGGGCCCAGTTCCGGCTCCACGTCGAGCGCGTGCGGGTCGCCGGAGCCGCACACCGGGCACAGCGGCCAGCGGCCGTACCGGTCCAGCAGGGCGTCCTGCACGTCCTGGGCGACCAGCCCGGCGACGAAGGCCGCGCCCTGCGGCCACTGCTCGACCCACCAGCGCCGCTGGACGACGGCGTCCTCCACCAGTGAGACCACGTCCGCCTCGGCGACCTCGCCCGCGACCAGATCCGCGAGTACCAGGGCGCGGGCCGCGTGCAACGCCTGCTCCAGGGGGCTGATGGGGTCCATGCACCCCATTGTGCGCACTCTTGACCGCGACACCGAACCGAAAATATCTTTCATCCGTGACCCATGGCATGAAGGAAAGTTTCGGAAGTCCGGGCGGCTCCCTCGCCGCCAAGGTGCGTACGCTCGCTCCCTCCATGACCCGGTCCATGCAGCGCGTCGCCGAGGCCGTCGCGAACGACCCGGCCGGCTGCGCCGCCCTCACGGTGACCGGCCTCGCCGAACTCACCGGCACCAGCGAGGCCACCGTCGTACGCACCGCCCGGCTGCTGGGCTATCCGGGCTACCGCGACCTGCGGCTCGCCCTCGCCGGTCTCGCCGCCCAGCAGCAGTCCGGCCGGGCCCCCGCGATCACCACCGACATCGCGGTGGACGACCCCATCGCCGACGTCGTCGCCAAGCTGGCCTACGAGGAGCAGCAGACCCTCGCCGACACGGCCGCCGGAATCGACACCGTGCAGCTGGACGCGGCCGTCACCGCGCTGGCCGCGGCCCGGCGCACCGATGTGTACGGCATAGGCGCGTCGGGGCTCGTCGCCCAGGACCTCACTCAGAAGCTCCTGCGGATAGGGCTCATAGCCCACGCGCACAGCGACCCGCACCTCGCGGTGACCAACGCGGTGCAGCTCCGCCCGGGCGACGTGGCGATCGCGATCACCCACTCCGGGTCGACGGGGGACGTCATCGAGCCGCTCCGGGCCGCCTTCGAGCACGGGGCGACCACCGTCGCGATCACCGGCAGACCCGACTCGCCGGTCACGCAGTACGCCGACCTCGTGCTGACCACGTCGACCTCGCGGGAGACGGAGCTGCGGCCCGCCGCGATGTCCTCCCGGACGAGCCAGCTGCTGGTGGTGGACTGCCTGTTCGTGGGCGTGGCACAGCGGACGTACGAGACCGCGGCCCCCGCGCTGGCCGCGTCGTACGAGGCGCTGGCCCACCGGCACCGGAGTGGTTCGCGCTAGCGCGATAGACCGGAGGAGTGAGTGCTGTGGGTGTCGCGGATCCGGGTACGGCCGGTCGTGCCCCCTGGCGGACCCGCGTACCGGACACAGCCCCGCGCCTTCAGGTAGGTTCACCGCCCCCGATCGGAAAGTCACGGAGAGAGCCGCCCCAATGACCTCCTCTGACCTGCGCAGCCAGTTGGCTTCCCTGACCACCGAGGCCTTCCGGCCCGAGCTGGCCGACATCGACCGGCTGCCCACCCTCGACATCGCCCGGCTGATGAACGGTGAGGACGCGGGCGTACCCGCCGCCGTGGCGGCCCGGTTGCCGCGGATCGCCGCCGCCATCGACGCCGTGGCCGAGCGGATGTCCCGCGGCGGACGGCTCGTCTACGCCGGTGCCGGCACCGCCGGGCGGCTCGGCGTGCTGGACGCCTCCGAGTGCCCGCCCACCTTCAACACCGACCCCGAGCAGGTCGTCGGCCTGATCGCGGGCGGCCCCGCGGCCATGGTCACCTCCGTGGAGGGCGCGGAGGACTCCGGGGAGCTGGCCCGCCGGGACCTCGACGCGCTGAAGCTCTCCCCCGACGACACCGTGGTCGGCGTCTCCGCCTCCGGCCGCACCCCCTACGCCGTCGGCGCCGTCGAACACGCCCGCGCCCTCGGCGCCCTGACGATCGGTCTGGCCTGCAACGAGAACAGCGCGCTCGGCGCCGCCGCCGAGCACGCCATCGAGGTCGTCGTGGGCCCGGAACTGATCACCGGCTCCACCCGTCTGAAGGCGGGTACGGCCCAGAAGCTGGTGCTGAACATGCTGTCGACGATCACGATGATCCGGCTCGGCAAGACGTACGGGAACCTGATGGTCGACGTGCGCGCCTCCAACGCCAAGCTCCGCGCCCGCTCGCACCGGATCGTCTCCCTGGCCACGGGCGCGGGCGACGCCGAGATCGACAAGGCCCTCACGGAGACCGGCGGTGAGGTGAAGCAGGCGATCCTGGCCCTGCTCGCGGGCGTCGACGGGCCGACGGCCGCGCGGCTGCTGGAGGAGTCCGGCGGCCATCTGCGCGCCGCGCTGGCGCACGCGCCCCGCTGACCCGCGCGCCCGGGGCGGGCGCCACGACCGTGCCGCTCCCCCGGCCGCCGTACCCTTTCGGCTCCGCGTGACGCACGGCCGTGACCAGTCGTTTCCCGGGCATGATGACAAAGCTTCTGGCCACCGCCGCCCTCGCGGTCTCCGCCGCCGCGCTGACCGCCCCCGCCCACGCCCACGCCGCCGACCACTGGACCGCCACCGGCACCGCCATGTGCGCCGGTGGCATGGCCGCGGGCCCCGTGGTCAAGGCGGTGTCCCCGCTGCCGCTGAGCGGCCCCGCCCCCGCGTGCGGCACGGGAAGCCTGCTGCACCAGGGCGGCTGACCCACGACACCGACGGCAACGCCGAACCGACACCGACACCGACGACGCCGGCCACGCCCCGGCACCGCCACGCACACCGCACGGCACTGCACCGCACTGCACGGCACGGCACGAAAGGCGGCAGCGCCCGGCACCGGGACGGAAAGCGGCAGCGGCGGGGCACCAGCAGGGAAAGCGGCAGCGGCCGGGCGCCGGAATCCCCGCGCGGTGGCCGCAGGGCCGTCGTCCCCGCTATGGCCGCAGGGCCGTCGTCGGCCGGGTCTCACCGGACCGGCGGTCCCGCGGGGGCCCTCCACACGAGGGTGTAGCGCCAGAAGAGCCGGCGCCGCAGCCGGGCGCCGGGCAGCAGCCGGCGGGCCGCGCGGGAGATCTCGGCGAAGGTCATCTCCGGCTCCCGGGTGCGGGCCGTCATGGACACGGGCGGGTGCGCGGCCCGGCCGCGGTTCTTCGCCCACCCCAGGAGCGGATTGAGCGCCAGCGCCACCAGGCCGAGCGCGTGGTCGACGGGCCCCGACGCCCGCGCACAGCCGACGACCACCAGCGTGCCGCCGGGTGTGAGCTGCTGCCCGAGGCGCGTGAGGGTCTCGGTGAAGGGAAGGTGGTGGAGCACGGCGACACAGGTGATCACGTCGTAGGGGCCGGCGGGAAGCGGACCGGAGGCGTCGGCGACGCTGTACCTGACGGATGCCGCCGCGTCCGTCGACTCCCGTGCCCTGGCCACGATTTCCGCGTCGGCGTCGATCCCGTGCACCTCCCGGGCGCGCCGGCCGAGCAGTCGCGCCAGCTCGCCGCTCCCGCAGCCCACGTCCAGGGCGGCACCGAAGCGGCGGGGCAACTGCCGTAGCACCCACGGGTGGTGGTGGGCGTTGTGGTCCCAGGGGTGGGCGGCGTTGAAGCGGTGGAGGGCGCCGAGGAGACGGGCCGTGAAGGTCGTCGACACGCTCACGACTCCACCATGGGCCGACGCCGGTGCGGGACTCGGGGGGCCGGTGCCGAGCCGGACAGGGCACCATGGAGGCGAGGAGGCGACCGACCGATATGAATCACGCCCAGCTCACCGCCCTCGGACGGGCTCTCCGGCTGCTCGGCGAGCACGGGGAGACCCTGACCGCCGACACGCCGGACGCCCGGCTGCACGAGATCAGGAACGACCTGCGGCGGGCCCTCGATCTGCTGGACGACAGCGTCACCGCCGGCGCGCCCGCCACCCGCTGCCCCGAGCACCCGCAGGGGCCCGTGGACGAGAGCGCCCCCGATCTGTGCCTGCTGTGCGAGACCCGGCGCCGGGCCGCGCGGCGCTCGGAGTTCCAGGGCAGCAGGCCCCGACCGGGAGAGCCGGCCCCCACCGCGGCCTCGCGGTACGGCGTGCGCGGCGACCGTCCGCAGCCCCAGCAGCGATGGCTGCCGGAGCTGTGGAACGGGCAGGAGTGGCAGCTGTGCGGCACGCCCCGCCGGGACCGGCGCGAGGCGGAGGCGTATCTCGCGGCCCAGCGCCGCGGTTCCCGGCCCGCCATGGCGTACCGGCTCGTCCACGAGTTCACCGACTACGAGGTGCTGCGGGTGTGGGGCACGCCGGTACGGGTCGACATCGAGCCGATGGGCAACCTCTAGGGCCCGGCCGGCGGCGGGGCCCCCAGGGGTATGTCCGGTCAGCTCAGGCTCTGCAGCGCCGCCGCGTCGTACGGCTTCAGCTCGTCGAAGCGGTCGGAGAGGACCTTGGCCGCCCACTCGGGGTCCTGGAGCAGGGCCCGGCCGATGGCCACCATGTCGAACTCGTCGGCCTCCAGGCGGTCCAGGAGGTTGTCGATGTTCGCCACCGCGGAGCCCTCGCCCTGGAAGGCCTTGACGAAGTCGCCGTCGAGGCCGACCGAGCCGACGGTGATGACCTGCTTGCCGGTGAGCTTCTTCGTCCAGCCGGCCAGGTTCAGGTCGGAGCCCTCGAACTCGGGGAGCCAGTAGCGGCGGGTGGAGGCGTGGAAGACGTCGACGCCGGCCGCCGCGAGCGGGGTGAGGAGGGCCTCCAGCTCCTCGGCGGTCTCGGCGAGGCGGGCGGTGTAGTCCTGCTGCTTCCACTGCGAGTAGCGGAAGATGACGGGGAACTCAGGGGACACCGCCTCGCGGACCGCGGCGACGATCTCCGCGGCGAACCGGGTGCGGGCCACCGGGTCGCCGCCGTAGGCGTCAGTACGGCGGTTGGTGCCCGCCCACAGGAACTGGTCGAGCAGGTAGCCGTGGGCGCCGTGGATCTCCACGCCGTCGAAGCCGATGCGCTCGGCGTCGGCGGCGGCCTGGGCGAACGCGGCGATGACGTCGTCCAGGTCCTGCTGGGTCATGGCCTTGCCGGTGGGCTCGGCGCCCGCGGTGACCAGGCCGGAGGGGCCCATCGCGGGGGCGTCCGGGAAGGGGTCCTGACCCTGCTCGCGGACCATGCCGATGTGCCACAGCTGGGGCACGATGGTGCCGCCTGCCGCGTGCACGTCCTCGGCCACCTTCGCCCATCCCGCAAGCTGCTCCTCGCCGTGGAACCGGGGCACGCGCGAGCTGTTGCCGGCCGACTCGTGGCCGACGTAGGTGCCCTCGGTGACGATGAGGCCGACACCGGCGGCGGCGCGGCGGGCATAGTAGGAGCGGACGTCCTCGCCGGGGATGCCGCCCGGCGAGAACATCCGGGTCATCGGCGCCATGACGATCCGGTTCGGGACGGTCAGGCCGTTCAGCGCGATCGGGCGGGACAGGATCTGGGCCGCGCGGGAGGCGGGCGTCGTGACGGTCACGGTGGGGGGCTCCTCGTAAGTGCGGGGTTAACCGGTCGGTATGTGAGCACGCATTGTTGCAGCTCCTTAAGTAATCGCTCATACGCTGCCCGGCATTCCGATTCCGCAGACACCCGTCACGTGACGCCGCCCACACTGTCCCGGTTCAACCGCCGCACCCGTTCCCGCAGCACCTCGTCCGGCGGCGCCGGCCCGACCGACTCCGGCGGACAGTCCCACTCCCGGCCGCCACCGATGGGGCGCAGCTGCACCCGGCCGCCCACCTGCCCCATCACCTCACCGAGCCGCCCACTGCGCGTGTCGACTGCGTACTCGGGCCTACGACTCAGAGCGACCGCCAGCCGGGAGGCCACGCCCAGATTGCAGCGCCCCAGGTCGACCAGGGCGTACGGGTCCTCGTCCGAGACGCTCAGCGGGTCGACCCGCAGCGACGGCAGCACGATGCCGACCCCACACAGGGCCGCACGCAGTCGCTCGACCGCCTCCTCGGCGGTCCGGGCGGGCCGTTCGCCGGTGGTCTTTTCCGTCATCTCCATAGGGCCGATTCCTCCACGCTGAGTGCTCCTGTTCACCACACAGCGTGTCCGACGGCGTCCTAACCTGGCCAGATACGGCATCCCAACAGACCCGGCTGTCGGACAGGAGTTGCCATGGCAGGACCGAAGGACCTCGACCCGTCGTCATCGCCACGCGCCTTGCTGGGCGCGGAGTTACGGCACGCCCGCGAGAGGGCCGCGCTGAGCCAGGAGGAACTGGGCCAACGGCTGTTCGTGAGCGGATCGTTCGTCGGGCAGCTGGAGGCGGGGACACGGCGCATGCAGCCCGAGTTCGCGCGGATGCTGGACGAGGTGCTGGGGACTGACGGCTTTTTCGCGCGGAACTGCGGTGCGGCGGCCAAGTCGAAGTATGAGGAGCACTTCACTGAAGCGGCAGAGGCCGAGGCGCAAGCCAGGGCGATCAGGCAGTACGCGCCGCTCCTGATCCCCGGACTGCTGCAGACCCACGCCTACGCGCAGGCCGTGAACCGCGCGTACGACCCGACGACACCTGAGGAGACCATCGAGGAGTGGACGGAAGGCCGGATGGCGCGAACCCGCCTGCTCGACCACCCAACAAAGCCTTTGTTGTGGACGGTGCTTGACGAGGCGGCGTTGCACCGGGAGACCGGCGGCCGAACCGTGATGGCGGAGGCCCTGCACCACATCGCAGGCCTGGCCCGCCGAAACCGGGTCATCGTGCAGGTGCTGTCGTTCAGCACGGGAGCGCACACGGCGATGCAGGGCGCCTTGAAGCTGATGGAGTTCGAGGACGCCCCTCCGGTGGTCTTCTTCGAGGGAGTGCGCAACGGGCGCTTGGAGGACGACCCGGCCACCGTCGCCCAGCTGAGGTTTACGTTTGACCTCCTTGTGGCCTCCGCACTCTCACGGGAGAGGTCCCTGGCCCTGATCGAGGCGGTGGCGCAGGATTACATCCATGCGGACCATCCCTGACCTGAGCACAGCCACCTGGCACAAGGCGAGCTATAGCCAAGGCGGTAGTGACTGCCTCGAAGTCACCCACGACATCCCAGCCCTCGTCCCCGTCCGAGACTCGAAGAACCCTTTCGGCCCGAAGCTCGTGTTCCGGGCGGAGGCCTGGTCGGCGTTCGTCACGAACCTCAAGCTTTGAGCTCCGAGCCCTCTTTGCACGGAATGGGTGGAGGGCCTCAACCGACCCTCCCACCCAGCGAGTTGACTCCACGCATGCGATTTGCCACGCCCAGTCACCAGGCTCCAGCGTGCCCGCATAACGAACAACCCCCGCCAGGTGCTAGCAACACCTGCGCCTCCACCCACCCCTGGGGGGCGATCGTCGAGCTGCCGCCTCCGGTGGGCATCACCCTCGGCACCGAGAAGCTCAAGGACTACGCCGGCTGAGGCCCACGAAACGCCCGAGGGCGGCACCCCCAGCCAGAAGCTGGAAGCACCGCCCTCGGTCCGAAGGACAGGCGATCAACCGTCAGGTCGATCAGAAGTCCATGTCACCGCCCGGCATGCCGCCGCCGGCCGGCGCGGCGGCCTTCTCCGGCTTGTCGGCGATGACGGCCTCGGTGGTGAGGAACAGCGCGGCGATGGAGGCGGCGTTCTGCAGGGCAGAGCGGGTCACCTTCGCCGGGTCGATGATGCCCTCGGCGACCAGGTCGACGTACTCGCCGGTCGCGGCGTTCAGGCCGTGGCCCGGGGTCAGGTTGCGCACCTTCTCCACCACGACACCGCCCTCGAGGCCGGCGTTGACGGCGATCTGCTTCAGCGGGGCCTCGAGCGCGATGCGCACGGCGTTGGCGCCGGTCGCCTCGTCACCCTCGAGCTCCAGCTTCTCGAAGACCTGGGAGGCCTGGAGCAGGGCCACGCCACCACCGGCGACGATGCCCTCCTCGACGGCCGCCTTGGCGTTGCGGACGGCGTCCTCGATGCGGTGCTTGCGCTCCTTGAGCTCCACCTCGGTGGCGGCACCGGCCTTGATGACCGCGACACCGCCGGCGAGCTTCGCCAGGCGCTCCTGCAGCTTCTCGCGGTCGTAGTCCGAGTCGCTGTTCTCGATCTCGGCGCGGATCTGGTTCACGCGGCCCTGCACCTGCTCCGAGGAGCCGGCACCGTCCACGATGGTGGTCTCGTCCTTGGTGACGACGACCTTGCGGGCGCGGCCCAGGAGGTCCAGGGTCGCGTTCTCCAGCTTGAGGCCGACCTCCTCGGAGATGACCTCGCCGCCCGTGAGGATGGCGATGTCGCCGAGCATGGCCTTGCGGCGGTCGCCGAAGCCCGGGGCCTTGACGGCGACGGACTTGAAGGTGCCGCGGATCTTGTTGACGACCAGGGTCGACAGGGCCTCGCCCTCGACGTCCTCGGCGATGATCAGCAGCGGCTTGCCCGACTGCATGACCTTCTCCAGCAGCGGGAGCAGATCCTTGACGGAGCTGATCTTGGAGTTCGCGATGAGGATGTAGGGGTCCTCGAGCGACGCCTCCATGCGCTCCATGTCGGTCGCGAAGTAGGCGGAGATGTAGCCCTTGTCGAAGCGCATGCCCTCGGTGAGCTCCAGCTCGAGACCGAAGGTGTTGCTCTCCTCGACGGTGATGACGCCTTCCTTGCCGACCTTGTCCATGGCCTCGGCGATCAGCTCGCCGATCTGGGTGTCGGCGGCGGAGATGGACGCGGTGGAGGCGATCTGCTCCTTGGTCTCGACGTCCTTCGCCTGCTCCAGCAGGGCGGCGGAGACGGCCTCGACGGCCTTCTCGATACCGCGCTTCAGAGCCATGGGGTTGGCACCGGCGGCGACGTTGCGCAGGCCCTCCTTGACCAGGGCCTGGGCGAGCACGGTCGCGGTGGTCGTACCGTCGCCGGCGACGTCGTCCGTCTTCTTGGCGACTTCCTTGACCAGCTCGGCGCCGATCTTCTCGTACGGGTCCTCGAGCTCGATCTCCTTGGCGATGGAGACACCATCGTTGGTGATCGTGGGGGCGCCCCACTTCTTCTCGAGGACGACGTTGCGGCCCTTGGGGCCGAGCGTCACCTTCACGGCGTCCGCGAGCTGGTTCATGCCGCGCTCGAGGCCGCGCCGCGCCTCCTCGTCGAACGCGATGATCTTGGCCATGTGAAGTGGTCCCTCCAGGACTGGGGGTGATTCCTTCGGACCGCGCCCGCGCCCGCGACGGACGGCTCGCCGGCCGCGTGGTTCCTTGCCCCACCTGGCCTGCGGGCCTCACCGACCCGGTCCTTCGTTGTCACTCTCACCTTCAGAGTGCTAACGCAATGATTAGCACTCGGCATGCCCGAGTGCAAGGTGCGCTCGCTGAGCGGGCCCGTCGAAGGGTGACGGTCGGGTGGCGGTCGGGTGACGGGAGGGCGCGGGCGGGCGGGGCCGCCCCTCGCCCGCCCGTCGACACCGGACCCGGGTACGGCGAAGGGCCCGCACCCTCTGCGAGGTGCGGGCCCTTCGGACAAGAAACGTTCAGGCGCTGAGGCGAACCATGTCGGCCTGCGGGCCCTTCTGGCCCTGCGAGATCTCGAACTCCACCCGCTGGCCCTCCTCCAGGGTGCGGTAGCCGTCCATCTGAATGGCGCTGTAATGGACGAAGACGTCCGCACCACCGTCGACCGCGATGAAGCCGTACCCCTTCTCCGCGTTGAACCACTTGACGGTGCCCTGAGCCATGCCTAACTCCCCTATTACTGGCCCTTGCACAGATCCACACTTCGCGGATCCGGGTCAGACCTCGCCCCCCATTGGACGGGGGCGTGCGCCGGAACGCGTCGACCGCGGCTGAATGTATCTGCCCAACTGCCGTCTGCAACAGGTCAATCGGACGAGAATTCTGGACGCGAGCGGTCCGGAATGTGGGGAGGATTCACCCGAATTCAGGGCAAGTCGGGTGTCATAAAGGGCGCAAAAGCCGCAGAAGACCCGCACACTTTGGCTACTTCTTGTCGGGCACGCGGCATGAATCAAGAGCCCGCGACCCGAAGGCCGCGACCGTGTTCCCCAACTCTACCGCGCTCAATCACGCAGAATTGCCCCCTCCGCTTCTCTCACCGAGGGGGCAATTCGATGTACAGCCGGTAACCGGGGTTACCGAAGGTAATAATCAGCCGCCGGCGACCGCCGGGATGATCGACACACCGGCGCCGTCGGGCGTCGCCGTCTCAAGGCCCTGCTCGAAGCGGACGTCGTCGTCGTTGACGTACACGTTCACGAACCGGCGCAGCCTGCCCTGGTCGTCCAGGACGCGGGCGGCGATCCCGGTGTGGTTCTTCTCCAGGTCCTCGATGACCTGGGCGAGGGTCGTTCCCTCGGCGGCGACCTCGGCCCGGCCGCCGGTGTAGGTGCGCAGGATGGTGGGGATGCGAACGGTCACGCTCATGCGAGGCCAGCCTCTCGGAAGGAGTCCAGGGTCGGGCGGATGGTGGCGGTGAGGCCGGTCCCGGCCACCGCGTCCAGGGTCTTCAGGCCGTCGCCGGTGTTCAGGACGACCGTGGTCTTCGCCGGGTCCAGCACCCCGTCCTCGATCAGCTTGCGGGTGACGCCGACGGTCACCCCGCCCGCCGTCTCGGCGAAGATGCCCTCCGTGCGGGCCAGCAGCTTGATGGCGTCCACGACCTCCGCGTCCGTGACGTCCTCCACGGCACCGCCGGTGCGGCGCGCGATGTCCAGGACGTAGGGCCCGTCGGCCGGGTTGCCGATGGCCAGGGACTTGGCGATGGTGTTCGGCTTCTGCGGGCGGACCACGTCGTGCCCGGCCTTGAAGGCGGTCGACACCGGGGAGCAGCCCTCGGCCTGGGCGCCGAAGATCCGGTACGGCCTGTCCTCGACCAGACCCAGCTTGATCAGCTCCTGCAGGCCCTTGTCGATCTTGGTGAGCTGGGAGCCGGAGGCGATCGGGATCACGATCTGGTCGGGCAGCCGCCAGCCGAGCTGCTCGCAGATCTCGTACGCGAGGGTCTTGGAGCCCTCCGCGTAGTACGGGCGCAGGTTGACGTTGACGAAGCCCCAGCCCTCACCGGCCGGGTCGCCGATGAGTTCGGAGCAGAAGCGGTTGACGTCGTCGTAGTTGCCCTCGATGCCGACCAGCTCACCGCCGTAGACGGCGGCCATGACGACCTTGCCCTGCTCCAGGTCGTGCGGGATGAACACGCAGGAGCGGAAACCGGCGCGGGCGGCGGCGGCGCCGACGGCACCGGCCAGGTTGCCGGTGGAGGAGCAGGAGAGCGTGGTGAAGCCGAAGGCGCGGGCGGCCTCCAGGGCCTGGGCGACCACGCGGTCCTTGAAGGAGTGCGTGGGGTTGCCGGAGTCGTCCTTCACGTACAGGCCGCCGGTCACGCCCAGCTCGCGGGCGAGGTTGTCGGCCTTGACGAGCTTGGTCCAGCCCGGGTTGATGTTGGGCTTCTCCGCGACGTCCGCCGGGACCGGCAGCAGGGGCGCGTACCGCCAGATGTTCGCGGGGCCCGCCTCGATACGGCGGCGCAGCTGCTCGGTGTCGTAGGCGGAGAAGTCGTAGGCGATCTCCAGCGGGCCGAAACACTCCTCGCAGGCGAAGACCGGCCCGAGCGGCACCCGGTGACCGCACTCGCGGCAGCTCAGGGCGGCGGCGGGACCGAGGTCTACGGTGGTGGAGTCGCTGGTGGTGGCAACTGTCTGCACAGCCATGGAGGCGAGGCCCTTTCTCCTCATCTTCCTCACGACGCATCTCGCCGTGAGACGGATTTGGCACCTTCCCTAGCCGGGAGCCTCGCGGAGACGATCGAGCCCGATCGGGCTGATCTACGAGACCGGCTGGAGGGTTGCCGGGGCTTCATCGGGCCGTGTCCCTCTGCCCCTCTGGATGAGCGGTATTCGGTTGTGGACGCGCGCGACCCACGACATGCGATGGTCATCGGCGTTGTTCAAGACTGTAACCGAAGGCCAGGACAGTTGAGATAGTCGTCCGAAGCGCGAGACAACGTGAGGAGCCGCAGACCGTGCTGGAAGAAGTCGAGCACTGGCTGGCCACCCGCTCCTGGTCCGTGGCCGACCGCCCGCTCCATCGGATCCTGGCCGCCAAGCAGCGCACCGGGAGGACGGTCAGTGTCGTCCTGCCCGCGCTCGACGAGGAGGAGACGGTCGGCGACATCGTCACCGTCATCCGGCACGATCTCGTCGAGCAGACCCCGCTCGTCGACGAGATCGTGGTCGTCGACTCCGGCTCCACGGACCGCACCTCCGAGGTCGCCGCGCGCGCGGGCGCGCGGGTGGTGCACCGCGACGAGATCCTCCCCCGCCTCCCGGCCGTCCCCGGAAAGGGTGAGGTGCTGTGGCGCTCCCTGCTGGTGACCGGCGGTGACATCCTGTGTTTCGTCGACGCCGACCTGCGGGAGTTCTCCTCCGACTTCGTCCTCGGCATCGTCGGCCCGCTGCTCACCGAACCGGACGTGCAGCTGGTCAAGGCGATGTACGACCGCCCGCTCGGCGGCGCCGCCGGGCAGGGCGGCCGGGTCACCGAGCTGATGGCCCGCCCGCTGCTGAACATGCACTGGCCGCAGCTGGCCGGCTTCGTGCAGCCGCTGGGCGGTGAGTACGCGGCCCGCCGCTCCCTGCTGGAACGGCTGCCCTTCCCGGTCGGCTACGGCGTGGAGCTGGGCATGCTGGTGGACGCGCTGCACCTGGTGGGCCTGGACGCGCTGGCCCAGGTCGACGTGGGGGTGCGCAGGCACCGTCACCAGGACGGCCAGGCCCTCGGCCGGATGGCCGCCGCCATCTACCGCACGGCCCAGCTCCGGCTGGCCCGCGGCCATCTGGTCCGGCCCGCGCTGACCCAGTTCGAGCGCGGCGAGGACGGCTTCGAGCCGAGCACCTACCCGGTGGACACCGAGGAGCGGCCGCCCATGGTGGAGATCGCGGAGTACGCCGAACGGAAGGTGGCGTGAACGGGCCGTATACCCCCTCCCTCCCTCCCTTCCCGGACGGAACGTACGTTTGAGTGTTTACGGGCCGGGCTAGGTTGAGGCGTATGGCTCCCACGCACGATGCTGCCGAGAAAGCTCAGGTGCTGGTCGCGTCGAACCGCGGCCCGGTCTCCTACCAGGTACGCGAGGACGGCTCGCTGCACGCCAGGCGGGGCGGCGGCGGGCTGGTCTCGGGGCTGTCCGCCATCGGCTCGGACGCCGGCTCGGTGTGGGTGTGCGCCGCGCTGGGCGACGGCGACCGGGCGGCCGTCCGGCGCGCGGACGGCGGGCTGCTGCCGGCCGAGGACACGGGCGGCCAGCGGGTGCGCATGCTCGACATCGACGCGGCCGTCCACGCCGAGGCGTACAACGGCATCGCCAACTCGGTGCTCTGGTTCGTCCACCACATGCTGTACCAGACCCCGCTGGAGCCGGTCTTCGACGCGGAGTTCCGGCGGCAGTGGGCGTCGTACGAGGCCTACAACCAGGCGTTCGCCGAGGCGCTGGCCGAGGAGGCGGCCGAGGGCGCGGCGGTGCTGATCCAGGACTACCACCTGGCCCTCGCTCCCCGTATGCTCCGCCGGCTCCGCCCCGACCTGCGCATCGGGCACTTCTCGCACACCCCGTGGGCCCCGCCGGACTACTTCCGGCTGCTGCCCGACGACATCGCGGCCGAGCTGCTGACCGGCATCCTGGGCGCGGACCGGGCGGCGTTCCTCACCGAGCGGTGGGCGGACGCGTTCCGGGACTGCTGTCACGCGGTGCTCGGGCCCGGCATCCCCTCCGGCACCCGGATCGGGGTGCACGGGCTGGGCGCCGACGCGGACTTCCTGCGCGAGCGGGCCCACAGGGAGGACGTGGCCGAGCGGATGGCGGCGCTGCGGGAGGAGATCGGACCGGACCGCAGGGCCATCGTCCGGGTCGACCGCACGGAGCTGTCGAAGAACATCGTGCGCGGGCTGCTGGCGTACCGGGAGCTGCTGGAGGACCACCCCGAGTGGCGTGAGCGGGTCGTCCACGTGGCGTTCGCCTACCCCTCCCGCCAGGACCTCGCCGTGTACCGCGACTACACCGCCGAGGTGCAGCGGGTCGCGGACGAGATCAACGAGCACTACGGCACGCCGGGCTGGACGCCGGTGGTCCTGCACGTGAAGGACGACTTCGCACGCTCCCTGGCCGCGTACCGGCTGGCCGACGTGGCACTGGTGAACCCCATCCGGGACGGCATGAACCTGGTCGCCAAGGAGGTCCCGGTCGTCTCGGACGAGGGGTGCGCGCTGGTGCTGTCCCGGGAGGCCGGGGCGTACGAGGAGCTGGGCGCGGACGCCTTCACGGTGAACCCGTACGACATCGGCGGCACGGCCCAGGCGTTGCACGAGGCGCTGAGCCTGCCGGCGGAGGAGCGGGCGGCCCGCTCCAAGCGGCTGGCCGCCGCCGCGACCGCGCTGCCGCCGGCCCGGTGGTTCCTGGACCAGCTGGATGCGCTGACCGGTCAGCCGAGCTGAGCCGCCAGCCGGCGCAGCAGGTCCACGACCCCCTCGGGACCGTCCACCACCAGGTCGGCCCGTTCCGCCAGTTCGGTGACCTCGGTGCTGCCACTGCACACCAGCAGGCCGGGGGTGCCGTTCTTGCGGAGTTCGTCGACCGCGGCGAAGGCGGGGAGGTCGCCCAGGTCGTCGCCGGCGTAGACGACGCAGCCGGCGCCGGTGGCGCGGGCGTGGTCGAGCAGGGCCACGCCCTTGTCCATGCCCGGCGGGCGCAGTTCCAGTACCAGGCGGCCGGGTTCGACGATCAGGCCGTGCCGGGCGGCGAGGTCGGTGAGGGGACCGCGCAGGGCCTCGAACGCGGCCTGCGGGTCGGCGGCGCGGCGGGTGTGGACCGCGACGGCCCGGCCCTTCTCCTCGATCCAGGTGCCGGCACCGGCGCCGCTACGCTCCAGCAGGCCCGGCAGCTCCGCGCGGACGGCGGCGACGCCGGGGTGCGGGGCGGGGGCGGTGAGGGTGCGGGTGGCCGCGTCCCAGCGTTCGGCGCCGTAGTGGCCGAGGACGGTCAGGTGCTCCAGGCCGGGGACGCCGTCGAAGCCGCCGTACCGGACCGCGACTTCGGCCGGGCGGCCGGTGATCACCGCGACGGAGGCGATCTTCGGGGCCAGCTCGGCGAGCGCCGGTACGGCGTCGGGGTGGGCGCGGGCCTGCTCGGGGTCGGGCACGATGGGGGCCAGGGTGCCGTCGAAGTCGAGGCCGACCAGTGCGGTGCGCGGCTGCGCGAGCAGGGCGGCGAGGCCTTCCCGGCCGGGCTGGGTCTGCGGGGTGGGCAGAGGGTCCATACCGCGACACTATCCGGCTGGCGCCGGGATACGCCTGCGACTGCGGCCCCGGACCCGTCCCGCCCGCCCGTGACCGGACCCGGTCGGCCCGGACGGGTGCCGGTCCGGGTCAGCGTTCGGCGCGGCGTGACTCTCTCACCCGGCGCAGGCGGTTCACGGTCACCGGGTCGTGGGCCAGGGCCCGCTCGTCGTCCAGCAGGGCGTTGAGGAGCTGGTAGTAACGCACCGGGGCCAGCCCCAGCTCCTCACGGATCGCCCGCTCCTTCGCGCCGGCGCCGGGAAAACCCCGGCGCTCCAGCGCGAGGATGGCCTTCTCACGGCTGCCCAGTTCCATGTGGGCCACCGTAGCGCCGGGCACCGGCGGTTCCCTAGCTGGAGCTGCTGCTGTCGGCCGCCGTGGCGGTGGCCTGGAGCCGGGAGAGTACGCCGGAGGGGCTGCCGCCGGGGACGACCGCCTGGCCGATGTTCTGCTTCACGGCCGCGCTGACCGCCGCCCAGGAGGTCTTGCCGACGGGGTACAGCTCGGAGGTGGGCAATTGCTCCAGGAAGGGGTGCAGGGCCTGGTCCACGCCCGTGTCCGACCCGCTCATGGCGTTGGAGGCGGAGCTGGTGACCGGCAGCAGCCCGTACGTCCGGGAGAACTCGAGGACGTTCTTCTCGGAGTAGACGAAGTCGAGGAAGTCGCCGATCTGCGCGGCGTGCCCGTGCTGCCTGAAGCCCATCATCCAGTCGGTGACGCCCATCGAGGCCCTGGCCGTGCCGGTGCGGCCCGGCATCGGCACCATGCCGAACTTCACGCCCTTCCTGGTGGCCTGCTGGATCAGCGTCGGGTGGCCGTTGAGCATGCCGACGTCGCCGTCCGCGAAGGCGGCGAAGGCGGCGGCGCGGTTGAGTTTGCCGGGGGCGACCGGGCCGGTCAGGTCCTTGCCCACCAGCTCGTCCCTGAGCCAGGTGAAGGTCGAGACGTTCGCCGCGGAGTCGATCGTGTAGGTGCCGATGTCGTCCGTGTAGCCGCTGCCGCCGTTGCCGCCGCTGAGCAGCCACTGCATGGTCTCGGCCTGCGCCTCCTCGGGGCCGAGCGGCAGCGCGTAGGGGTACTTCACGCCCTTGGCCTTGAGCGCCTCGGCGTCGGCGGCCAGGTCGTCCCAGGTGGTGGGCGGGGTGATGCCGGCCTTGGTGAAGAGGGTCCTGTTGTAGAAGAGCACGCGCGTGGAGGCGGCGAACGGGACGCCGTACTGCGTGTGCTTCCAGGCGCCGGCGTCGGAGAGCTGGGAGAGGAAGTCCGCCTGGGTGCGGATGGAGAGGAGGTCCGAGACCGGGTAGAGCTTGCCGGCGGCGGCGTAGTCGGCGTAGGCGCCGATCTGGGCCATGTCGGGGGCGTCGCCGGCGTCGACCATCTCCTTGACCTTGCGGTCGACGTCGTTCCAGGAGTAGACGCTGACCTCGACCTTCACGTCGGGGTGCTGCGACTCGTAGTCCTTGGCCAGGGCGTCCCAGTACTTCTTGGAGCTGTTGGCGGCGGAGTCGCCGTAGTCGGCGGCGACGAGTCTGAGGGTCACGTCGGAGGAGCCCGTACTCCCGCAGCCGCCGAGGGCCGCCGTCATACCCAGTGCGGACACCACCGCGACTATTCCTGCCGTACGCCGACGCACGCTCAAAGCCCCAACCCTGCTGTCTGACCGTTCAATATATGGACACATAAGGTCTACACCACGTGAGTGGACTAGACCTCTCCCGGGTAGGAGGGCCACACTAGGCGCCGTGGTGAGACATGTCATCGCCCTGGACGTGGGCGGTACCGGGATGAAGGCCGCCCTCGTCGGCGACGACGGCGCGCTGCTGCACCGCGCCCGCCGCGCCACCGGCCGCGAGCGCGGCCCGGACGCGGTGGTCGCGACGATCCTCGACTTCGCCGCCGAACTGCACGCCTATGGCGCCGAGCGGCACGGCGCCCCCGCCCTCGCCGCCGGCCTCGCGGTCCCCGGCATCGTCGACGAGGAGCGCGGCATCGCCTCCTACGCGGCCAACCTGGGCTGGCGGGACGTCCCCCTGCGCGCGCTGCTCACCGAGCGGCTCGGCATCCCCGTCGCCCTCGGCCACGACGTGCGCACCGGCGGGCTCGCCGAGGGCCGCATCGGTGCGGGCAAGGGCGCCGACCGTTTCCTGTTCGTGCCGCTCGGCACCGGGATCGCGGGCGCCATCGGCATCGACGGCCGGGTCGAGGCGGGCGCGCACGGCTTCGCGGGCGAGATCGGCCACATCGTCGTACGGCCCGGCGGCACCGCCTGCCCGTGCGGGCAGCACGGCTGTCTGGAGCGGTACGCCTCCGCGTCCGCCGTCAGCGAGACCTGGGCGGCGGTCTGCGGGGACCCGGACGCGGACGCCGCCGACTGCGCCAAGGCCGTCGCGTCCGGCGACCCGGAGGCCGTGCGGGTCTGGCAGGAGGCCGTGGACGCGCTCGCCGACGGGCTGGTCACCGCCCTCACCCTGCTGGACCCCCGCACGCTGATCATCGGTGGCGGGCTGGCCGAGGCGGGGGAAGTGTTGTTCCAGCCGCTGCGGGACGCCGTCCGGCGCCGGGTCACCTTCCAGAAACTGCCCACCATCGTCCCCGCCGCCCTCGGCGACACCGCCGGCTGTCTGGGCGCGGGACTGCTCGCGCGGGACCTGCTGACGACGACCACCCCTACGACTCCGGAGGTAAGCACCTGATGGCCACTGAGCGGGAGACTCCGGGCGGCGACAGTGCCCCGTCAGGGGCGCGGGGCGGTACTGATATGCGGCTCCGCCGCGGGGCGCGATCAGCCACGGCGCGCCCGCAGGTACTCACCGGCGCACGTGTGGTGCTTCCCCAGGGCACGGTGGAGAACGGACAGCTGGCCGTCGACGGCAAGTACATCGCCGCGCACCCCCCGGCCGACGCCCAGGTCGTCGACGTATCCGGCCACTGGCTGGTGCCCGGCTTCGTCGACATCCACAACCACGGCGGCGGCGGAGCCTCCTTCTCCGGCACGCCGGACGACATCCTCACGGCCATCCGCACGCACCGCGCGCACGGCACCACCACCCTGGTCGCCTCCACCGTCACCGACGAGATGGACCTGCTGGTCCGCCAGGCCGGGCTGCTGAGCGAACTGGCCGAGCAGGGCGACATCGCGGGCATCCACTTCGAGGGGCCGTTCATCTCGCCGTGCCGCAAGGGCGCGCACTCCGAGAAGCTGCTGCGCGACCCGGAACCGGCCGAGGTCCGCAAGCTGATCGACGCGGCGCGCGGCAAGGCCCGGATGCTCACCCTCGCGGCCGAGCTGCCCGGCGGCATCGACTCCGTACGGCTGCTGGCCGACCACGGTGTGATCGCGGCGATCGGGCACACCGACGCCACGTACGAGCAGACGGTGGAGGCCATCGACGCGGGCGCCACGGTCGCCACGCACCTGTTCAACGCCATGCCCGCCCTGGGCCACCGTTCCCCCGGACCCATCGCCGCGCTGCTGGAGGACGAGCGGGTCACGGTCGAGCTGATCAACGACGGCACCCATCTGCACCCCGCCGCGCTGGAGCTGGCGTTCCATCACGCGGGCGCGGACCGGGTCGCGTTCATCACGGACGCGATGGACGCGGCCGGCATCGGCGACGGCCGCTACATGCTCGGCCCGCTGGAGGTCGAGGTCAGCGAGGGGGTGGCCCGGCTGGTGGAGGGCGGTTCCATCGCGGGTTCCACGCTCACCCTGGACCGCGCGTTTAAGCGGGCGGTGACCGTCGACAGGCTGTCGGTGGAGGACGCCGTGACCGCTCTCTCCGTCAACCCCGCCCGCCTCCTCGGCCTCTCCGACCGCATCGGCTCGCTGGAGCCCGGCAAGGACGCCGACCTGGTCCTGCTGGACGCGGACTTCGAGCTGAAGGGCGTGATGCGGCACGGCGAGTGGGTCGTAGTGCCCCAACTGGCCTGATCCGTCCGTCTTTTCCGCTGACGGCGGCCGACTCGCGACTGGGCCGGCCGCCGTCTCTTTGGCATGATCGTGGCCCCGGAAACCGATGACGGGGACATGAACTGCGAGGGAGGTCGGGCCGGGTGATCCTCACGGTCACGCTGAACACCGCTCTCGACATCACCTACCGGGTGCCGTCGCTGCGGCCGCACGCCTCGCACCGGGTCTCGGAGGTCGTCGAGCGGCCCGGCGGCAAGGGCGTGAACGTGGCCCGGGTGCTGGCCGCCCTCGGGCACGAGGTGACGGTGACCGGGTTCGCCGGCGGCCCGACCGGCCAGGTGCTGCGCGAGCGGCTCGCGGACGGGGCCGGGCCGGTGGACGCGCTGGTGCCGGTCTCCGGGGCGACCCGGCGCACCATCGCGGTCGTGTCCCAGCTGACCGGCGACACCACCCAGCTGAACGAACCGGGCCCGCACATCACCCCGGCCGAGTGGGCGACTTTCCTGGGCCGGTACGAGGAGTTGCTGTCCGGCAGCTCGGCGGTGGCGCTGTGCGGCAGCCTGCCGCCGGGGGTGCCGGTGGGGGCGTACGCGAACCTGATCCGCACCGCCCGCTCCGCCGGCGTGCCGGTCCTGCTGGACACCAGCGGCGAGCCACTGCGCCGCGGGGTGGCCGCCCGCCCGGACATCATCAAGCCGAACGCCGACGAACTGGCCGAACTCACCGGCTCCCACGAGCCGTTGCGCGCCACCCAGGACGCCCGCCGGCGCGGCGCCCACGCGGTGGTCGCCTCCCTCGGCGCCGACGGCCTCCTCGCGGTCACCCCCGAGGGCCGCTGGCGCGCCGCCCCGCCCGCCCCGCTCCACGGCAACCCGACCGGCGCGGGCGACTCGGCGGTGGCGGCCCTGCTGTCGGGCCTGATACGGCAACTCCCATGGCCGACCCGCCTGGCCCGCGCGGTCGCTCTGTCGGCGGCGACGGTGGTGGCTCCGGCGGCGGGCGAGTTCGACCGGTCCGCGTATGAGGAGTTGCGGGGGCGGGTGGCAGTGGCAAGTGAGGTCACCGCGGCCTGAAACCGGCCGATCCACGACCCCGTGGGCGAAGGGGGACGGAAGGACGGGCCGGGTGGCCGTCCTGTGTGTCGAAGGCGGACGCATCTGAGCAGAGGGTGTCGCGACCTCGGCGGCAGGCGAGGTCGCGACACCGCTTCAGGACTCAGCCCCCGACCCAGCCCTTCACCAGCCACATCTGGTCGATGAGGGCGTCGCACTGGTTGCCCTGCTCGCACGAGAGCTTGATGGTGTTCGAGCCCTTGGCGAGCTGGATCCAGCTGTACGTCTTCGTCCAGCCGTTCTCGTAGTCGCCCGCAGCGGCGTGTGCCCAGTTCTTCAGGCCGGCAGGCGTATTGGAAGCCGTGCCGTTGACCGTGAGGGTGGCGGTGGCGTCCTTGCCGGGAACGCTGTAACCGACGTAGACACTGTATTTGCCGGCCTCGGGGATGCCGTTGACGGTCCAGGTGACCGAGGCGCCGGCAGCGTTGAACCCGGTCACATAGACCCCGCCGGCCGCTTTCGACCCCTTGACGTCCGAGGCCGTGGTCGCGCCGCCGGCCAGCTGGAGGGTCTTCGCGTCGGCCTTCGGCAGCTCGCCCGGCGCCGCCGAGTTGCTGCCCGACGGGCTCGGCTCGCTGCTCTGGGACTGGGACGGGCCGGAACCGGCCTGGTCGCCGGACTTGCCGTCGTCCGTGTTGCCGTTGATCATCGCCACGCCGATGCCGATGACGACCGCGGCGACCACCGCGATCGCACCGATCAGCAGGCCCTTGGTGTTCGGGCCCCGGCGGCCGGCGGGCGGCGTCTGCTGGCGGCCGGCCGGGGCGCCGCCGGGGAGGGTCTCGGGGGCCTGGTAGCGGACGTTCGGCTGGCCGTAGGCGCCCTGCTGCTGGGGGCCCGGCTGACCGTAGGGGGCTTGCTGCGGCTGGTACGAACGCTCGCCGACCGCGCGCACCCTGCTGACCGAGTTCGGGTAGCCGTAACCGCCGCCGGACGGTGGCTGGGCTCCCCGTGCCTGGCCGTCTGCGTACAGGTAGCCGAACGGGTCGTCGTCCTCGGGCGTGCTCGCGCCGTTGTCGCCGGGCGTCATCCCTTGGTACTCCTCAACAGGTGCGGGCGGATGCGGTTGGGGTTGGAATGGCGAGCCTACCCGCTCTCACTCGGCCAAACGGGTGACTCAGACCGCATCAGCTCGCTGACCTGGGGATCATCCGGCGCGTCGGTGCTGTTTGGGACGAGATCGTTTCTCTACGTACATCCGCTCGTCAGCGGACTTCAGCACTTCGTCCGCCGTCATGCCGCAGTGTGCCCACCCGATGCCGAAGCTCGCGCCCACCCGGACGGCCCGGCCCTCGGCCCGGATCGGCTGGATGATCTCGTTGCGCAGCCGTACGGCGAGGTCCTGCGCGTCCGCCCGGCCGAGGCCGTCGGCGAGGATCACGAACTCGTCGCCGCCGAGGCGGGCCACCGTGTCGCCGTCGCGGACACCCCCCGAGAGGCGTCGGGCGACCTCGATGAGCACCGCGTCACCCGCGTTGTGCCCGAAGCGGTCGTTGATCGACTTGAAGCCGTCGAGGTCGCAGAAGAGCACCGCGAGACCCTTGGTGCCGTCGTCGCGGCCGTCCTCGGGGGCGACGGCGTGCACATGGTGGTCGTAGGCGTCGTACGCCTCCGCACCCGGCGCGAAGTCGAAGCCGTGGCCGGCGGGGGCGTCGAAGGCCGGATGGCCGTAGGCCGCGTCCAGGGAGGCCAGGGTGTCGGCGTGGGCGGGACGCCGGCAGAGCCGGGCCGCCAGGCGCGAGCGCAGCTCGGCGGAGTTCGGCAGGCCGGTCAGCGAGTCGTGGGAGGCGCGGTGGGCGAGCTGCAGCTCGCGCCGCTTGCGCTCCTCTATGTCCTCGACGTGGGTGAGCAGGAAGCGGGGGCCGTCGGCGGCGTCCGCGACGACCGAGTTGCGCAGCGACACCCACACGTACGTGCCGTCCCGGCGGCCGAGCCGCAGCTCCGCGCGCCCGCCCTCCGCCGAGGTGCGCAGCAGGGTGCCGATGTCCTCGGGGTGGACCAGGTCGGAGAAGGAGTAGCGGCGCATCGCGGAGGCCGGCCGGCCCAGCAGGCGGCACAGGGCGTCGTTGGTCCGCAGGATCCGGCCGTGCTGGTCGCCGCCCATCTCGGCGATGGCCATGCCGGAGGGGGCGTACTCGAAGGCCTGCCGGAAGGACTCCTCGCTGGCGCGCAGGGCCTGCTGGTCGCGCTCCAGCCGCACCAGGGCGCGCTGCATGTTGGCGCGCAGGCGCGCGTTGCTGATCGCGATGGCGGCCTGGAAGGCGTACATCTGGAGGGCCTCGCGGCCCCAGGCGCCGGGGTGGCGGCCGTTGCGCGGCCGGTCGACGGAGATGACGCCGAGCAGCTCGCCGGAGGAGCCGCCCTGCACACCCGGGGTGTACATGGGCGCGAAGAGCCGGTCCGAGGGGTGCCACTCGTCCTCGAAGCGCGGCGCGGGCCCGTCGGTGTACCACTGCGGGACGTCGTCGTCGTCGAGCACCCAGCCCTCGGTGTGCGGTATGAAGACGAGGTCGCCCCAGCGCTCTCCCATGTTCAGCCGCCGGTCCCAGGACTCGCGGGAGCCGACCCGGCCGGTGATCAGGGACTCCGCGGCGGAGTTGCCGGAGAAGGCGGCGACCACGAGGTCGCCGTCGGGGCGTACGAGGTTGACGGCCGCCATCTCGTATCCGAGGGCGCCCACGGCGCCGTCGGCGACGCTCTGCAGTGTGTCCGCCAGGCTGCGTGCCGTGTTCATGTCGGCCATGACCTGGTGCAGCTGTCGCAGGGACGCAAGGCGGACATACGGCTCCGACTCGGTCTCCATGCTCGCCCTCCCCCCGAGACCTCGCAGCGAATCAAGGGTTGTCTTCGGCGCTTCTCGCGCGTCTTTCGCGGCGGCTCTTTCCGGTGCTCTTCGCGGCTTCCCGCCACTGAATCACAGCGCGCTGCCCACTCGGTACACAGGGTCAACAATTCCTGCCTCTTGTGACTCAAGTCACAGAAGAACGTGAACAATTGAGTGGAGTTTCTGCGTTTGCCCTGTGCGTTTGACGAACGCACAGTGTGCACACGTGAGCACATCGGACACGCGGAAATGCGCCTCTGGTCCTAGGACCAGGCTCCGGCGAAGGGCCGATGCGGCCCGCGCCGGGCGAAGACTAGCGTTTGCGGCGTGCTGAAGACTCCCTCCGCCGTCACCCCCCTGGCCACCGGGCATCCTGTGGGGGTGAGCAACGACGAGTTCCGGGCCGCGATGTCCCGGCTGGCCGCGGGTGTGGTCCTGGTCACCGCGCAGGAACCGCCGCTGGACCCGGACGACCCCGGGGCGCCGGACGTGGAGGACGTCGGCATGACCGCCACCGCCTTCATGTCGGTCTCCCTCGACCCGCCGCTGGTGCTGGTCAGCCTGCGCGAGGGCGCCCGCATGGACGACCTGCTGGCCGAGCAGCCGCTGTGGGCGGTGTCGGTCCTCTCCGAGAGCCAGCGGCACATCGCGGGCCGCTTCGCCATGAAGGGCCGGATCAGCGACCGGCTGCTCTTCGAGGACATCCCCTACGTCCGCGGCGAGGTCACCGGCGCCCCCCTGGTCGGGGGCGCGCTGGCCACCCTGGAGTGCCGCACCGAGCAGCGGGTGGCCGCCGGGGACCACACGCTGGTCATCGGCCGCGTGCTCACCGCGCACGTGCCCAGCGCCGAGGGCGGGCCGCTGCTCCACTTCCGCGGCCGGTACCGGCAGTTGGGCTGAGCCGGACGCCCCGCCCGCCACGGGGAGAGACCCGGGTCGCCGACGGGCCCCCTGGCCGGTGATCGACCACCCCGGGCCGCCAGGGGACCGCCCTGATGCACCGCCCTGATGCCCGCTAGACCTCCTCGACGGTGAGGTCCGACAGGCGGGACGGCTCCGAGACGACGTCGATCACCGAGATGCGGTCGGCGACGAACGTGAAGACCAGCACCCGCTCCGGGCGGCCGTCGGCGAACACGGCCAGGCCGATCGCACCGTCGACCAGCACCGGACGCGCCACACGCGCCAGGTGGGCGAAGCTCGCCGCGCCGGCGGCGACCCGCTGCGCACCGCTGTTCACACCGCCCTCGCTGCGGGCCACCACGTCCGGGTCGAGCACCGCGAGCAGCCCGTCGAGGTCACCGCCGCGCGCGGCGGCCAGGAAGGCGTCCACCACCTCCCGCTGCCGGGCCAGGTCGGCCTCCGGCGCCTCGACGCCGCGCACCCGGCGCCGGGCCCGGCTGGCGAGCTGCCGCGCCGCGGCCGGGGCGCGCCCGAGGATGCCGCCGATCTCCTCGAAGGGCACTCCGAACAGATCGTGCAGCACGAACGCCAGCCGCTCGGCCGGTGAGAGCGTGTCGAGGACGACCAGCAGGGCGAGGCCCACGGAATCGGCGAGCAGCGCGCTCTGCGCGGGGTCCGGCTCGGCGGACGGCGCCGGCTGCCAGCTGTCCAGGGGCTCCTCGCCCCGGGAGCGGCGGGAGCGGAGCATGTCGAGGCAGACCCGGCCGACCACGGTCGTCAGCCAGCCGCCGAGGTTCTCCACCTCCCGCGTGTCGGACCGGCTCAGCCGGAACCACGCCTCCTGCACGGCGTCCTCGGCCTCGGCGGCGGAGCCGAGCATCCGGTAGGCGACGGCCCCCAGATGCCCGCGGTACGCCTCGAACCGCTCGGCGAGAAAGTCGTTGTCGGTCATCGGGAACCCGGCCTCTCCGTCGTCATCCGCGGTGCTCCTCACCACTACTGACGCCCGAGAACCCGTCGGTGTGACATGGCGCCCCCGGTCAGGTCCAGTCACGCCCCGAGCGGCCCCGCTTGCGCTCCGAGTGCTGCTTCTTCTCCCGCAGCCGGCGTTCGTTGATGCCCCGCGGGATACGGGTCGGTCTGCGGGGCTTGGGCGGCGGCGCGGTGGCCTCCGCGAGGAGCGCGGCGAGGCGTACGGCGGCGGCCTCCCGGTTGCGCCACTGCGAGCGGTGCTCGGAGGCCCGTACGGACACCACCCCGTCGACGAGGCGTCCGGCCAGCCGGTGCAGCGCCCGCTCCTTCCACACCTGGGGGAGCGCCTCGGTGCGGGCGAGGTCGAAGCGCAGCTCCACCTGGGAGTCGCTGGTGTTGACGTGCTGTCCGCCGGGCCCGGACGACCTGGAGAAACGCCACATCAGCTCGGCCTCGGGAAGCGAGACGGAGCCACGGATGAAGTAGGGCCCGGACATGCATCCCATGTTCCCGGCCCGGCCCGGCGTACGTCACCTGGATTTCCGGCTGGGTAAAAAAGGTAAAGGGATCCGGAACCACCAGGACCCCCCTCGACGTTCTCCCGGGTGACGGTAGCTTCGTCGGCACAGATACACAGATGTCCAAGGAAGGGACTCCCAACATGGCTGTAAGCCTGTCCAAGGGTGGCAACGTCTCGCTGACCAAGGAGGCTCCGGGCCTGACCGCCGTCACCGTGGGCCTCGGCTGGGACGTCCGCACCACCACCGGCACCGACTTCGACCTGGACGCCTCCGCCATCGCGGTGAACACGCAGGGCAAGGTCTACTCGGACGCGCACTTCGTGTTCTTCAACAACAAGCAGACCCCGGACAACTCGATCGTCCACACCGGTGACAACCGCACCGGCGAGGGCTCGGGCGACGACGAGGCGATCAACGTCAACCTGGCCGCGCTCCCGGCCGACATCGACAAGATCGTGTTCCCGGTCTCCATCTACGACGCCGAGAACCGCGGCCAGAACTTCGGCCAGGTCCGCAACGCCTACATCCGCATCGTCAACCAGGCCGGCGGCTCCGAGATCGCGCGCTACGACCTCTCGGAGGACGCGGCCACCGAGACGGCCATGGTCTTCGGCGAGCTGTACCGCAACGGCGCCGAGTGGAAGTTCCGCGCGGTGGGCCAGGGCTACGCCTCGGGCCTGGTGGGCATCGCCCAGGATTTCGGCGTGAACGTCTGACGCACGCCGTACCAGGCCTCGGGCCGCCGCGCGCGGACGGCGGCGCCGGGCCGTCGGCAGCGGGGCACCGCACCCCGCGGAAGCCTCTGGCCGTGGTGACCGGCGGCCACCGCCGCGGCGGGCCGCGGCCAGGGGCTCACGGCCCGTGGCAGGGCCTGGCCGGGCGATGGCGCGGGCGGCGCTGAACCGGGAGCCCGCTCCGCGGTGCAGTGCGCGGCCGGTCAGGCGTGGGCCGGCTTGCGGTCTCCGTACAGCCAGTCCCTCCAGATCGCGGTGAAGTCCTTGTGCGGGGCCGACTTCTCCACGTACGCGGTGAAGTCGGCGGTGCTCACGCTGCCGTGCCGGTGGGCGGCGGCCCAGCCCTGGAGGATGTCGTAGAACGTGTCGTCGCCGACCTTCTGCCGGATCTTCTGCAGGACCATCGCACCGCGCTCGTAGACGGGCCTGTCGGAGATGTGGGCGGCGCTCGACGGCCTCGCGGGCGGGTAGGCCCAGACGGCCTCGTCGTCGCCGTCGTAGAGGTCCTCGAAGATCTCCTGGGCGCTCGTGTCGCCGTGGTCCTCCTCGTACAGCCACCACGCGTAGGTGGCGAAGCCCTCGTTGAGCCACATGTCCCGCCAGGACTCCGGGGTGACCGAGTCGCCGTACCACTGGTGGGCGAGTTCGTGCACGAGCGTTTCCGTGTCGAGCTGGTCGCCGGGGAAGACGGGCCGGTTCTGGGTCTCCAGCGCGTACCCTGCGTCGCCCGGCCGGTCGACGATCGCCCCGGTGGAGGAGAAGGGGTACGGGCCGAAGTTGGTCTCCTCCCACTCGATGATCCCGGGCAGCTTCGCGAGCACCTTCTCGGTCGCCTTCGCCTGCGTGGGGTCGACGGCGACGAGGACCGGCAGTCCGTGCGGGCCGGTGGTGCGGGAGATGTCGTAGTGGCCGACGGCGAGCGTGGCGACGTAGCTCGCCATGGGCTGGGCGGTGTGCCAGTGGTACGTCGTCCGGCCGGACTTGGTGGACTGGGCCGTCAACTCGCCGTTGGAGATGGCCTGCAGGCCCTCGGGGACGGTGGCGGTGAGGTCGTAGGCCGCCTTGTCGGAGGGGTGGTGGTTGCCGGGGAACCAGGCCATGGAGCCGACGGGTTCGCCGAGACCGAGGGCGCCGTCGGCGGTGGGCAGCCAGCCCTCCTGGGAGCCGTCGGGGTCGGTGAGGGTGCGCGGGGTGCCGGAGTAGCGGACGGTCGTGCGGAAGGTCTCGCCCTTGCTCAGGTCGTCGTGCGGGCGGACCGTGAGTTCCTGGCCCGCGCGGTTGAAGCGGGCCTTCCTGCCCTCGACGGTGACCGAGTCGACGTGCAGCCCGGCGAGGTCGAGGTCGAAGGCGGACATGTCCCGGGTGGCCCGGGCGGTGATGACGGCCGTGCCGGTGAGCCGGCGGGTGGCGGGGGTGTAGCCGAGGGTGAGGCCGTAGTGCCCGACGTCGTAGCCGCCGTTGCCGGCCTTCGGGAAGTACGGGTCGCGTACGCCGGAGCCGCCCGGGGTGCCGTGGACCCCGCCGTCGCACGCGGTGCCGGTGAGGGCGAGGGCGAGCAGGGCCGCGACGGCCGGGGCGAGGCGCACGGATCTGGACATGTCAGTGATCTTATGTGTTCTTATGCGCCGGGGCCGGGGCGCGGGCGTGACACCATCTCTTCCGTGCTCGACATCGGCTACGCCCTCTCCAACCGGTTCCCGGACCCCCCGCAGACCGACTACCGCCGCGCGGACGTCCACGCGCTGCGGCACGACCTGTTCTGCGGTGATGTGTATCTCGCGGACACGAAGACCGACCGCGAGCTGTCCACAGCCTGGGGATGGGTGCCGGTGCTGGACTTCGCGTGGGCGCTGTGCGACATCGTGGAGCTGCTGGACCGGGACCCGATGGGCTCCCGCGCCGCCCGCCCGCAGCGGGCCGAGCTGGACTTCACCGAGTCCACCGACCGGATGCTCTTCGAGCGCCGCTTCGGCTGGGTGGACGTCACCGCCGACTGGGTGCCGGCCGAGGAGTCCCCGCTGTCCTTCTCCCACGCCGAACTGCGCCGCGAGGCCCGCGACTTCCTGCACGACCTGATCGCGGACCTCACCGACCTCCACGAGGACCTGGCGGAGAACCCGGCCCTGTGGACACTGCAGGCCCGCTTCCCGCGGCTGAAGTGACCCCGCGCGGCCCGGCTCCCGCCCCTACTCCACCCGGATCCCCAGCTCCGCCGCCAGCGCGGGCGCCAGATCCAGCAGCTGCCCCGCACTGATCACCGCGCCGGACAGACGGTCCAGGCCGCGGGTGATCTCCAGCGGACCGGCGCCGCGCAGGTCCACGTCCTTCAGCGTCGCGTTGCCGAAGTCGGCCCCTCTCAGGGCGCAGTCCGCGAACTCCACCCGCTCCAGGTGCGCGCCCGCGAAATCCGGCTCGACCAGGACGCAGGACTCGAAGACCACGTCCTTCAGGCGGGCCTCGCGCAGGTTCAGACAGTCGATCTTGCCGCCCCGGATCACGACCCGTTCCAGCACGGCGCCGTGCAGCTGGGTGCCGCCCAGCCGCGCGTCGACCAGCTCGACATCGCGGAACGTGGACTCCGCGAGCTGTGTGCCGACGCCCCGCAGCCCGGTCAGGACCGAGTCCAGGATCCGGGCCCGGCCCAGCGCCGTCTCGTCCACCGCGCAGCCCGTCAGCGCGCAGTCCATGAACCGGGCGCCCACACCGTCCTGACCGGCCAGGTCCCGCTCCAGGAACTCCAGCCCGTCATAGTCGCCGTCCGGCTCCAGCTCGCCGCCGGCCCACGCCCGCAGGGCCGGCAGCCGCACCTCCGGCCGCCGCACGCCCCGCACCGCCGCCCGGCCCCCGGGCCGGCTCCCCGTCGCTCGCCTCACCATGCGCCCATGCTGCACCCCACCACTGACAACCCGCCCTGACCAGGCAGGACGTGGGCACGGCAGCGGCGAGCCACGCTTGCGGACCGGCCGCGGCCGCCGTACGCGCGATGCGAGCCGCCGGGACGGGTCAGTGCCGTCCCGCCACCCGGTCCGCCAGCTTGGCCAGCCGCGAGGACTCCGCACCCGGGTGGAGGCGCTCGCGCCGGTCGGCGGTGCGGTAGGTGGCGTACATACCCTGGACGCCCAGCCAGCGCAGGGGCTCCGGCTCCCACCTGCGGACCTTGTGGTTCACCCAGGGCAGCTCCGTCAGCTCGGTCCGCCCGCTCTGCCCGGAGTCCCGCTGGACCAGGTCGCGCAGGGTGCGGGCGGCCAGGTTGGCGGTGGCGACGCCCGAGCCGACGTAGCCGCCCGCCCAGCCGAGGCCCGTGGAGCGGTCCAGCGTGACGGTCGCGCACCAGTCGCGCGGGACGCCGAGGACACCGGACCAGGCGTACGCGATCCGCACCCCCGCCAGCGACGGGAAGAAGCGGGTCAGGATCTCGCGGAGCGCCTCGACCGTCGCCCCTTGCGTCCGGCCGTCGTTGTCCGTGCGGGAACCGAAGCGGTAGGGCACCCCGCGCCCGCCGAGCGCGATGCGGCCGTCGGCCGTGCGCTGGGCGTACATGTAGGCGTGCGCCATGTCGCCGAGGGTCTCGCGGCCCGTCCAGCCGATCCCGGCCCACTGCTCCTCGCTCAGCGGCTCGGTCGCGATCATCGAGGAGTTCATCGGCAGCCAGGTCCGCCTCTGGCCCTTGAGGGACGCGGTGAAGCCCTCGGTGCAGCGCAGGACGTAGGGGGCGCGGACGGTGCCGTAGGGGGTGACCGCGTGCTTGGGACGGATCTCCGTCACCGGCGTCGACTCGTGGATCGTGACGCCCAGCGCCTCCACGGCCGCCGCGAGCCCCTTGACCAGCTTCACCGGGTGCAGCCGGGCGCCGTGCGGGGTCCAGGCCGAGCCCACCGCGTCCGCGATCCGGATCCGCTCGGCGGTCTCCCGGGCGCCGTACAGCTCCCGGTCCTTCTCGCCGAACGCCAGCTCGTGCTCGTGGAACGCCTTCAGCCGCGCCAGCTGCGCCGGCGTGGTGGCCACCTCCAGGACACCGCCCTGGTGCACGTCGGCGTCGACGCCCTCCGCCTCGGCGACGGCGATCACCTCGGCGACCGTGTCGTTCATGGCCTTCTGCAGCCGTACGGCGGCCTCGTGGCCGTGCAGCTTCGCGTACCGGTCCCGGCCCGCGATCCCGTTGTACAGCCAGCCTCCGTTGCGGCCGGAGGCGCCGTACCCGCAGAACTTCTGTTCCAGCACGGTGATCCGCAGGAAGGGCGCCGCCTTCTTCAGGTAGTACGCCGTCCACAGACCCGTGTACCCGCCGCCGACGATGACGACATCGGCCGACGCGTCCCCGGACAGCGGCTCCCGCACCGCCGGAAGACCGTCGTCCGCGTACCAGAACGAGATGCCACCGTTGACGACACTGCTTGCCCAGCTGCTCATGGCCGGGACGTTAACCCCTGAGGGCGGCCAGTGTCTCCTTCGGATTCCATGCTTTTCCGCGCCCCCTGACCAGCGGATAGCAGGCCAGACCGAGCAGTATCGCGAGGAAATGACCGAAGTCGGTGAAGCTCGGCGCCGCGGCGAGCGGCAGCGCGAACACGGCGAGCACCGCCGGCAGGTACACGTACCGCCAGGGCGCCGCGATCCGGTACACGAGCACCGCGATCACCCCGGCCAGGGCGTAGCTCACCCCGATGTCCAGCGTGTGGACCGCCGCCTGCGGGGCCATGCCCTTGCGGATCGCCGCCAGCAGCATGGCCTCGCTGATCAGCGAGGCCAGCACGTGGGCGAGCGCGCACACCGCCAGCCAGCGGGCCGTCCCCAGCCAGCGCTCGGCCGGCGCGTGGAACACCGTGTACAGCGAGGCGTACGGCAGCCAGTGCCCGCTGTCGATCCACATCGCGCTCGTCACCAGCACCCGCACGGGGCTGCGCGACAGCTCGTGGATGTTCGTCGACCGGTGCCGCAGGAAGTGCTGCTCGAACTCCGGCGGCATGTAGTGCAGCACCACGGTCGTGACGAACAGGATCCCCAGCCACACGTAGGTGCCGGGAGCACTGCGGACGTACGCCCACACCCCCTTCAGGCCCCGGTTGATTCCCATGAGCCGATTCAGCCACGCCGGTGTCGTCGCCCCCGTGATTGACATCCCCGGTGAGCGGAGGAGCCCTGTCACCCCGATGGGGCGCCGCCGATGGCCGGGGGCTCGCGGCATGCCTACATTCCGTTCATGGACGAGCACGCAGCAGCGCCACTTCCGGCGGAACGCCCGCACCGCAGAGCCCTGCTCGCGGGCGCCCTCGCCGGCACGACGGCCGCGCTGGCGGGGTGCTCGGCCACCAGCGTCGCCGCGCGGGCGTCCAGCCCTTCGCCCACAGCACGGCCGACCACGCCCGCCGGGGCACTCGCACGGCTGCTGGCAGGCAACGAGCGCTGGGTCGGCGGGGACCTGCGACACCCTGACCGGGACCCGGACCGGCGTCAGCTCGTGGCCCAGACGCAGGAACCCTTCGCGTCGGTCCTGTCCTGCATCGACTCCCGGGTGCCGCCGGAGATCCTCTTCGACACCGGGCTGGGCGACCTCTACGTGCTCCGCACGGGCGGGGAGGCGGTCGGCCCGGTGGTCACCGCTTCCGCCGAGTACGGGCCCGTGACGAGCGGCACGCCACTGCTGGTCGTCCTCGGCCATCAGCGCTGCGGCGCCGTCAAGGCGGCGTACGAGTCCCTGCGCGACGGCAAACCGCTGCCGGGCAACCTGCAGGCGATCGTCGACGCGCTGCGGCCGGCCTACCGGCAGGCGGTCCGGGAAGGGGGCGCCGACCCGGTCGACACGATGACCCGCGCCCAGGTCACGCTGACCGCGACGGATCTGCGCTCCAACCGCGACCTCGCACCCCTCGTGGCCAGGAACGCCCTGGCCGTGGTCGGCGCCTACTACTCACTGGACAGCGGCAAGGTGGAAGTCCTGACGGGCGCGCCGTCCTGAACTTCGCCGCGACCGCGGCGCGCCCCGGGAGAGACTCCCAGGCCGGAGCGGTGTGAGAAGAGCCCCCTGTCGGATTCGAACCGACGACCTTCGCTTTACAAGAGCGGCGCTCTGACCAGCTGAGCTAAGGAGGCGTGCACCAGGTGCTCGTGCAGTGTACCCAGGTCCGCCGGGTGCACCGGCGAGAATTTCCGCGAAGTTCACCGCGGCCCGGGTACTGACAGAGCAGGTGAACGCCGGGTACCGTCACGCCCAGTTCACTCACGTGGACTACACCAACCACCTTCCTACAACGGATCGTCCGGCACGTTCCTGCCGGTAGAAGGGGGCCCATCACCATGGCCACTGTCACGTTCGACAAGGCGACCCGGATCTATCCGGGTTCCACCAAGCCCGCCGTCGACTCGCTCGACATCGCGATCGAGGACGGCGAGTTCCTCGTCCTGGTCGGCCCGTCCGGTTGCGGAAAGTCCACCTCCCTGCGGATGCTCGCGGGCCTGGAGGACGTCAACGGCGGCGCCATCCGCATCGGTGACCGCGACGTCACGCACCTGCCGCCCAAGGACCGGGACATCGCCATGGTGTTCCAGAACTACGCGCTCTACCCGCACATGTCGGTCGCCGACAACATGGGCTTCGCGCTCAAGATCGCCGGCGTCAACAAGGCGGAGATCCGGCAGAAGGTCGAGGAGGCCGCGAAGATCCTCGACCTCACCGAGTACCTCGACCGCAAGCCGAAGGCGCTCTCCGGCGGTCAGCGCCAGCGCGTCGCGATGGGCCGCGCGATCGTGCGTGAGCCGCAGGTCTTCCTCATGGACGAGCCGCTGTCCAACCTGGACGCCAAGCTCCGTGTGTCGACGCGTACGCAGATCGCGTCCCTGCAGCGCCGTCTCGGCATCACCACCGTCTACGTCACCCACGACCAGGTCGAGGCCATGACGATGGGCGACCGGGTGGCCGTGCTGAAGGACGGCCTGCTCCAGCAGGTCGACTCGCCGCGGAACATGTACGACAAGCCCGCGAACCTCTTCGTCGCCGGCTTCATCGGCTCCCCCGCCATGAACCTGATCGAGGTCCCGATCACCGACGGCGGGGTGAAGTTCGGCAACAGTGTCGTCCCCGTCAACCGGGAGGCCCTGAAGGCCGCCGCCGACAAGGGTGACCGCACGGTGACCGTCGGCGTCCGCCCCGAGCACTTCGACGTGGTCGAACTGGGCGGCGGCGCCGCCGCGTCCCTGACGAAGGACGCCGCCGACGCCCCGGCCGGCCTCGCCGTCTCGGTGAACGTCGTCGAGGAGACCGGCGCCGACGGCTACGTCTACGGCACCGTGGAGGTCGGCGGCGAGCGCAGGGACCTGGTGGTCCGCGTCAGCAGCCGCGCCGTGCCGGAGAAGGGCTCCACGCTGCACGTCGTGCCGCGGCCGGGCGAGATCCACGTGTTCTCCACGTCCACGGGCGAGCGGCTGTCCGACTGACCCGCCCCACCCGCCCGACGACAGGGCCCCGCGGTCTGACCGCGGGGCCCTTCGCATGGGGTGCCGATACCCCGGCACAGCAATCGTTTCGGGCGGTGGCCGTCAACCCATTACCCAGAAAGAGGTGCGATCTCATCCCCCATAAGGGTGACGCATTGTCTTCGGGTCGTTACCGGGCGCTACCCTCACACGCGTGAAGCACTCCACCACCCCACAGACGCGACGCGGCCACCGGGGCGGCCCTGCCCGCCGGATCGGCCGCACTCTCGCCCTCGTCCTGCCCGTCGTCCTGGTGCTCTCCGGGACCCTCGCCGTCACCCGGGTCAACTGGACGGGTAACCCCTCCGGCTCGGTGCTGACCGCCTCCGACGTCTCGTCGGAGCTGCCCGCCAGGGCCGCCGCCCGCGCCCCGCAGGACGTGCTCCGCGACCAGCTGATGACCGAACTGCAGGACAAGGACCCGGGGGTGGTGCTCACCCACCTCCAGCGGGCCGTCAACGGACACCCCGCGCTGGCCCGGCACTGCTCCTCCATCGCCCGTGCCCTCGGTACGGCCGCGGTGCGCATGTACGGCGTCTCGCGCGCCCAGTCGTACGCCCGCCCGGTGTGCGACACCGCCTTCGCCTCGGGCGTCCTCGCCGCGCGCGGCTGAGCCCGGCCGGGCCGGGAGGCCGGCGGCGGCTCCGCGCGGGAGCCGCCGCCGACGCACAGCGGTGGGGCGCCACGTACAGTGCCGTCATGACCCATCCGAACGCCGCGTTGCGCCCCACTCAAGCCGTGGTCCTGGCCGGTGGCCAGGGCTCCCGGCTGCGTCCGTACACCGACGACCGGCCCAAGCCGATGGTGGAGATCCCCGGCACGGGCACTCCGATCATCGGCCACCAGCTGAACTGGCTCGCCGAGGAAGGCGTGACGGACGTGGTGGTCTCCTGCGGCCACCTCGCCGACGTCCTGCAGAAATGGCTGGGCTCGGCCGACCTGCCGGTCTCCGTCACCACGGTCGTGGAGACCGAGCCCCTCGGCCGCGGCGGCGGCCTGCGGTACGCGGCTGCCCATCTGCCCCATCCCGAGCGGCCCTGGTACGCCACGAACGGCGACATCTGGACGCGGTTCTCCCTGCGGGACATGGCCGACTTCCACACCGAGCGGGACGCGGTCGCGACCCTGGCGCTGGCCCGCCCGCGGATCCCCTGGGGAGCGGTGCGCACCGACGGGTTCGGGCACATCACCGACTTCATCGAGGCACCGCTGTCGACGTTCGAGATCAACGCGGGCGTGTACGTGTTCTCGCCCGGGTTCGCCTCCCTGCTGCCCGAGCGCGGGGATCACGAGCGGACGACGTTTCCGCGGCTGGCCCGGGAGAGGAAGCTCGCCGGGTTCCCCCTTCCGCAGGGGGCGTACTGGCGGGCCATCGACACGGCCAAGGACCTGACGGAAGCGGCCAAGGAGCTGGCGGCTCCGGGACGGTGATCCAAAAGCGCGGGACGGTGATCGGGGCGCGGGCGCGTCGCGGCTGCCGCCGGCCCAGCCCCCGCGCCCCGCGGAGCACACGCCGCGAAAAGGCCCCGTACCTTCCCGGGTACGGGGCCCTTCGCGTGCCGGTCGGCTAGCCCAGCAGGCCGCCCACCAGGCCCGGCTGGCCGGAGGAGGAGGTGCCGCCCGAGCCGGTGGTACCGCCCGTCGACGTCGTACCGCCGCCGCCGGAGGTACTCGTGCCGCCCGTGCTCGTCGGACCCGCCGTCGTGCTCGGGACGCCGCCCGTGGGGGCGGTCTGCCGGGGCGGGACCTGGCCCGTGGTGCCCTGCGTCTGGCTGGGTGTCGTGACGGTGGCGCCGGTGCTGCGGCTCGCGCCCGGGGTCGTCGCCGCCCCGGAGGGGCTCGCGCCGGCCGTGGCGCCGCCCGTCGGCGAGGCGGAGGCCGCCGGGGCCTTCTTGTGCCGCTTGCCGGGCTGCTGCGGCAGCGGGGAGCCGGGGAGCTGGTTGCGGGGCGCCTCGCCGGGGCCGGGGACGACCACGCGGCTGGAGTCACGGACCGCGCCGCCCAGCAGGGAGCCGACGAGCAGGGTCAGGCCGACCGTGACGGCGGTGATCAGCGCGCCGCGGCGCAGGACGTAGCGGCGCAGCTCCCACAGGTCGGAGCGGGGACCGAGCCGGCGCCAGGCGCCGCCCGCGAGGCGGCCGTCCACGGAGTAGACGGGAGCGCCGGCGATGACCAGCGGCGACCAGGCGGCGAGGTAGATGATGTCCGGGGCGTCGTAGGCCGGGACCGTCTTCCAGCTGACGGTGACGATCAGGGCGGCCGAGAGCAGGGCGCCGAAGACCGCGGCCACGCGCTGCCAGCAGCCCAGGATGGTCAGGACACCGACGACGACCTGGAGGAAGGCGATGACCAGGCCGGAGCCGACCGGGTGCTGCAGGGCGAACTGGCGCAGCGGCTCGGCGACGTCCCAGGGGTGCAGGGTGTTCAGCCACTTGACCATGGAGCCGCGCTTGCCGCCGTCGAAGTAGACGGGGTCGCACAGCTTGCCCATGCCGGCGTAGATGGAGATGAAGCCGAGGAAGATGCGCAGCGGGAGCAGGACGACGCCGAGGTTCATCCGGCGGCCCGGGTAGTAGGCGTGCCGGGCCGGGTCGTCGCCCTGGCGCCTGGCGGCCCGCGGTTCGTCGGTCTCCGGCTCGGTGCCGGGATCGGCCGGGTAGGAGTCGTACGGCTCGTAGCCGGCGTCGGTGCGGGACGGGTCGTCGTAGGCGCCGGTGACCGTGCGCATGTGCGGTAGCAGGCGGGTGCCGGCGGCGTCCGGGGCGGTGCGCTGGTGGCCCACGACCGGGGTCTCGACGGTCTGGTCGAGTGTGTCGTAGGTGTCGGCGTAGCCCGTCTGGACCCGCGGGATGACCTGGGTGGCGCCGGCCTCGGGCTCGTCGGCGTGGCGGACGCTGCTGCCCCGCACGGCCTGGAGGAGCCGGTGGGCGCCGGTGTCGTCGGGGGCGGACTTGCCGCTCCACACGACGGGACGGCGGCGGCCGGCGGCGGCCGCCCGGCCCGCCGTGCCCACGACGGGCGTCCGGGCGGTGTTCTGGCCGGCGCTCAGGTGCCGGGAGATCCGCGGGGATTGGGTGCCCCTGGCCGCCGCGCCCAGCTGCACGCGGAAACTGGCGTGGTTGACGATGACCTGCGCCGGATCGCTCGGCACCTTCACCATGCTCAGCGCGGGAGCGTCGTCGAATCCCGACGAGCGGTCCCCCGTGGGTGTGCGGGGTGTTCTGGTGTCCACACTCATCTAACCGAGTGACGTGGCGTTAGGACACTGCTTTGACCGGCCGGATGTGTCCGGACTCCGTCAAACCCGTTCCGAGCGCCATATGGGCGCCTCGATTACCCCGCGAGGGTGAAGTTCCGGACGGGTGTTCAGTCCCGTCCGGATCCTTGTTCAGCTCCGGTTCAGCTCCGCCTGCGTGACGCCTCGTACAGCACGACACCGGCGGCCACACCGGCGTTGAGCGACTCGGCGCCGCCCGGCATGGGGATGCGGACCCGGTGGTCGCACGTCTCGCCGACCAGGCGGGACAGACCCTTGCCCTCACTGCCGACGACGATGACGACGGGGCCGCCCAGGGCCTCCAGGTCGCCAAGTTCCACCTCGCCGTCCGCCGCCAGGCCGACCACCGTGAGCCCGGCCTTCTTGTAGGCCTCCAGGACCCGGGTGAGGTTCGTGGCGCGGGCGACCGGCGTGCGGGCGGCCGTACCGGCGGAGGTCTTCCAGGCACCGGCGGTCATGCCGGCCGAGCGGCGCTCGGGGACGACCACGCCGTGGCCGCCGAAGGCGGAGACCGAGCGGACGACGGCGCCCAGGTTGCGCGGGTCGGTCACGCCGTCGAGGGCGACCACCAGCGGGGCGTCGCCCTCGTCGGCCGCGGCGTCGAGCAGGTCCTCCGGGTGCGCGTACTCGTACGGCGGGACCTGCAGGACCAGGCCCTGGTGGTTGAGGCCGTTCGTCATGCGGTCCAGCTCGGGGCGCGGGGCCTCCATGAGGTTGATGCCGCCGCGCTCGGCGGCGAGCTGGAGGGCCTCGCGGACGCGCTCGTCGTTGTCGATGAACTGCTGGACGTAGAGGGTCGAGGCGGGGACGCCCTCGCGGAGTGCCTCGACCACCGGGTTACGGCCGACGACCAGCTCGGAGGCGGACTTGCCGCCGCGGCCGCGGGCCACGGGGCGGCGCACGGCCTGCTTCGCCTTGGCGTTGGCGACGCGGTTCTTCTTGTGGCCCTTGCGCATCTCGGCCGGCGGGGTCGGCCCCCTGCCCTCCAGGCCCTTGCGCCGCTGGCCGCCACTGCCGACCTGCGCGCCCTTCTTGCCGGACATGCGACGGTTGTTCGCGGCCATGACCTACCTGTCTCTGTGGTGCGTGCGGATGCGTACGTCTATGCAGTGTGCCGCCCGGAGGGCCGGGCGGCACAATCGATCAAGCGCCGGTGCTCAGCGCGGGCCGAGACTCCACCGGGGCCCCTGGGGGCTGTCCTCGATGACCAGACCCGCCTGGCCCAGCTGGTCGCGGATGGCGTCGGCGGTGGCCCAGTCCTTGCGGGCCCGGGCCGACTCGCGCTGGTCCAGCACCAGGCGGACGAGGCTGTCGACCACTCCGTGCAGGTCCTCGCCATGGTCGCCGGTGTCGCCGGCCCAGTGCGGGTCGAGCGGGTCGAGACCGAGGACGCCGAGCATGGCCCGCACCTCGGCGAGCCGGGCGACGGCCGCGTCCTTGTCGTCGGCGGCGAGCGCGCTGTTGCCCTGCCGGACGGTGGTGTGCACGACGGCGAGGGCCTGCGGGACGCCCAGGTCGTCGTCCATCGCCTCGGCGAAGGCGGGCGGCACCTCGGCGGCCGGCTCCACGGTCTTCCCGGCCAGCTCGGTGACCCGCTGGACGAAGCCCTCGATCCGGGCGAACGCGGACTCGGCCTCGCGCAGCGACTCCTCGCTGAACTCGATCATCGAGCGGTAGTGCGGGGTGCCCAGGTAGTAGCGCAGGACGATCGGGCGCCACTGCTTGACCATCTCGCCGACCAGGACGCTGTTGCCGAGCGACTTGGACATCTTGTCGCCGGCCATGGTCACCCAGGCGTTGTGCACCCAGTACTGGGCGAAGTCGTCGCCGAAGGCCCTGGCCTGGGCGATCTCGTTCTCGTGGTGCGGGAAGATCAGGTCCAGGCCGCCGCCGTGGATGTCGAAGGCGGTGCCCAGGTACTTGTGGGCCATCGCCGAGCACTCCAGGTGCCAGCCGGGGCGGCCGGGGCCCCACGGGGTCGGCCAGGTCGGCTCGCCCGGCTTCGCCGCCTTCCACATGGCGAAGTCGCGCGGGTCCCGCTTGCCGGTCTCGCCCTCGCCGGACGGCTGGAGCAGGTTGTCCAGCTCCTGCCGGGACAGCTGGAGGTAGCCGGGGAAGGAGCGCACGTCGAAGTAGACGTTGCCGTCGGCCTCGTAGGCGTGCCCGCGCTCGATGAGGCCCTGCATCATCTCGATCATCTCGGTGATGTGGCCGGTGGCGCGCGGCTCGTACGTCGGCGGCAGGCAGCCGAGGGCGTCGTAACCCTCGTTGAACGCGCGCTCGTTCGCGTATCCGATCGACCACCAGGGCCGGTTCTGCTCGCGGCTCTTGGCGATGATCTTGTCGTCGATGTCGGTGACGTTGCGGATGAACGTCACCTCGTAGCCGCGGTACTCGAACCAGCGGCGCATGATGTCGAAGTTGAGGCCCGATCGGATGTGGCCGATATGGGGTGCCGCCTGCACGGTGGCGCCACACAGGTAGATCGAGACACAGCCCGGCTTGAGCGGGGCGAAGTCACGGATCTGCCGGGCGCTGGTGTCGTACAGGCGAATACTCACCCCTCCAGGGTAGTGGGCGGCGGGCAGTGCCATGCGCCGTACCGCCGGGGAGGGCGCCTCACATCATGCCGACGACCTTCTGCGGCCGGATGCGCACCACCACGCGCTGGGCGTCCTGCGCCGACGCCGGGTTGAAGTCCGCGTAGTCCTTGCCCGTGTACTTGCGGCTCAGCTCGTCGATGAGTTCCGCGCCGCCCTCCGTCGTCAGCTCGGCGGTGCCGCGGATCTCGGCGTACTCGTACGGCTGCTCGGGGTTCATGACGACCACCGTCACCCGCGGGTCCCGCCGCAGGTTCTTCTCCTTGCGGCGGCCCATCGTGGTGGAGAACAGGACGTCGTCGCCGTCGCGCTTCACCCACACCGGGGACATCTGCGGGCTGCCGTCGGGCTGGATGGTGCCGACGACGATGAACACCTTGTCGTCGAGCAGGGACTTCACTCGGTCGGGCAGAGCAGTGGACACGGGTACCTCCCGGAGGCCGATCAGCGGTGACTCTCCGGGTACCCTCGCACGCGCTCAGCTCACCCGCACCACGAGTGCCGTGGCCACCGCCATCAGCCCCTCCTCACGGCCCGGGAAGCCGAGGCCGTCGGTCGTCGCTCCGGAGACGGACACCGGGGCGCCGGCCGCCTCGGAGAGGATCTTCTGCGCCTCGTCGCGGCGCTTGCCGATCTTCGGGCGGGGGCCGACCACCTGGACGGCGACGTTGCCGATGGCGAAGCCCGCCTCGCGCACGATCCGGGCCGCCTCGGTGAGCAGGGTGACCCCGGAGGCTCCGGACCACTGCGGGCGGCCGGTGCCGAAGTGCTGTCCCAGGTCACCGAGCCCGGCGGCGGAGAAGAGCGCGTTGCAGGCCGCGTGGGCGACGACGTCGGCGTCGGAGTGCCCGGCCAGACCGGTCCCCTCCCCCTCCCACCTCAGGCCCGCGCACCACAGCTCGCGGCCCTCCTCGAAGGCGTGGATGTCGGTGCCGATGCCGACCCGGGGAAGCGCGAAGGGAAGCTCAGAAGCCATCGTTCAGCCTCCTGCGGGCCAGGACCGCCTCGGCGAGGACCAGGTCCAGGGGACGGGTGACCTTGAACGCCTCCTCGTGACCGGGAACGGCCACGACCGTCAGCCCCAGCTGCTCCACCATGCCCGCGTCGTCGGTGACGTTCCCGGTGACGGTCTCGTGGGCGCGGACCAGGGTGGCGCGGTCGAAGCCCTGCGGGGTCTGGACCGCACGCAGCCGGGCCCGCTCCGGGGTGGCGACGACCGGCTCCGGGTCACCGGCGACGGCCGCGGGCTCGACCTCCTTGACCGTGTCGGCCAGCGGCAGCGCGGGCACCACGGCGGGGGCGCCGTCCCGTACGGCCTCGATGACCGCGTCGACCGTGTCGACCGGGACGAGCGGGCGGGCCGCGTCGTGCACCAGGACGATGCCGTGCTGCGGCGGCAGCGCGTCCAGGCCGAGCCGGACCGACTCCTGGCGGGACTCCCCGCCGGGCACCACCAGGAAGTCCGTGCGGTCGGGCAGCGCGTGCGCGTCGAGCAGGGACTTGACCTCCGCGGCGCCGTCCGGCGGGGCCACGACGACGACGAGCGAGACATGCCGGGACGCGGCGAGGGCGCGGACCGCGTGGATGAGCATGGGCGTGCCGTTCAGCGCGCGCAGCGCCTTGGGGGCGCCCGGACCGAGGCGCACGCCCCGGCCGGCGGCGGGAATCACGGCGGCGACGGGGGTCTGCACGGGCGTGGAACGTGATTCGTCAGACATCGGATCCTGTCAGGTTTGTGTGCTCGACCTACGTGGGTATGGCCTGGAGGAGTGCCGGGCGCGACGCCTTGACCGGACCCTTTCCGTGACCCTGGTCGAGCCGACCGCCCGGGCCCGGCACATCAAGTATCAGGGGGTCGATCCGCAGGATTCCCCGAGGAACACCCCGGCGGGGAACTGCGGGGACGAACATGCCGCAGCGCCCGGCGACAGGATCAGTGTCATCGGGCACCGCGGCATTTACTGTGCTGAGCGTGCCGGAAGCGAGGGTTCGCTGCCGCTGCGCGTCAGGAGGCGAGCACCTCGTCGAGCAGGGCCTCTGCCTTGTCCTCGTTCGTGTTCTCCGCGAGAGCCAGCTCGCTCACCAGGATCTGGCGGGCCTTGGCGAGCATGCGCTTCTCACCGGCGGACAGTCCGCGCTCGCGCTCGCGACGCCACAGGTCGCGCACGACCTCGGCGACCTTGATGACATCGCCGGAGGCGAGCTTCTCCAGGTTTGCCTTGTAGCGACGGGACCAGTTGGTGGGCTCCTCGGCGTACGGCGCGCGCAGCACCTCGAAGACCCGGTCCAGTCCATCCTGACCGACCACATCACGCACGCCGACGAACTCCGCATTGTCCGCTGGCACACGTACCGTCAGGTCACCCTGGGCAACCTTCAGCACCAAGTAGGTCTTGTCCACGCCTTTGATCTGGCGAGTTTCGATGGCCTCGATCAGCGCGGCCCCGTGATGGGGATAGACCACGGTGTCGCCAACCTTGAACGTCATGTGACAGGTACCCCTTCCGTGGCTATCCAGGGTAACACGGATACGGCGTCTTCTGAATGGCGTTTTCGCAGGTCAGGGCATATCTCGGGGCTTGACAACAGCAACCGGAACGTGCTGTGAGGAGCCTGCGGAAGCGGGTATTCGCAGGTCGGAGGGGCTCTCCAGGCAAGGGGAAACTCGTACGCTACACACTCCGAGAGCTCGTTCCAAGTGGCGGAACATCCCGATTTGTCCGGTCCCAAGCGTACGACTTCCGCTACTCCGTTCGGTGACCGGAGGTGGCTGTGAGACGAATCCGGAATTGATCAACGGTCCCCGAAGGGGTGCTCCGTGATCGATATCGGGAGGGGCGCGCATTCCTCCACGGAAAATTCGCGAGGGGTGATGAGAGGTGCGCGCCGTCGCGTTATGTGAATGACAGACGAGCAGATCCGCAATGTGGCCGGGGAGTCACCTGCGTCCCGGCGGGTACCCCCACCTGGAGGGAAGCCCGGGGCTTGGGGGAGGGTCGGGTGCGGTGGCGCGGGAACGGCTCGGTAACCTAAGGCCGCTGACAGACACTTAGGGTGGCTTTATAAGGGGAGCCGCCCGCGCGTTCAAGGAGTTGCCGCCGCCGTGAGCAGCAGCCTTCGACGCGGCGCCCTCGCCGCCTCCGCCATCGTTTTCTCGCTCGCCTCGCTCGCCGCCTGTGGCGCCGGCAACAACTCGCAGACCCTGGAGATCAAGCCGGACAACGCGGCGACCAGTGTAGGCAACATCAAGATCCAGAACGCCCTGGTCATCACCCAGCCCGACCGGAAGTCGACGGGTCCCGCGGTGATCTCCGCGACCGTGTTCAACTCCGGCAACAGCCCCGAGACCCTCCAGTCGGTCACCCTGGAAGGCACCGGCACGTCCGCCGACCTGAAGCCGGCCAAGGGCGGGAGCCTGACCGTTCCGCCGGGCGGCTCGCTGATCCTCGGCGGCAAGGGCAACGCCTCCGCGTCGCTGCCCGGCGGCCGGGAGGCCGTCCAGGACGGCAACGTCCAGAAGATCACCTTCACCTTCAGCAAGACGGGCAAGGTCACCCTGAGCGGCTTCGTGGTCCCGGCCACCAGCTACTTCGACAAGTGGGGCCCCTCCCAGATCCCGTCCGCCCCGGCGTCCGCCTCCGCGTCGGCGTCCGCCTCGGCTTCCGGCTCCGGCGCGCCGGGCGCGGGCGCGTCCAGCAGCGGCAAGCCGCAGAAGGGCGGCAAGCCGGCCCCGTCCGGCTCCGCCTCGGGTTCCTCCGTCACCCCGAGCGACTCGGCCTCGCAGTCGGCCGCCGGCCACTGACCGGCCGCACGTACGCCGAAGGGCGGCACCCCGCAGTGGGGGTGCCGCCCTTCGGCGTACGCCTGATGGCGACGGCGGTTTACGGCTCGAACTTGTAACCCAGCCCCCGCACCGTCACCAGGTACCGCGGCGCGCCCGGGTCCGGCTCGATCTTGGCGCGCAGGCGCTTGACGTGGACGTCGAGGGTCTTGGTGTCGCCCACGTAGTCGGCGCCCCAGACGCGGTCGATGAGCTGCATGCGGGTGAGCACGCGGCCCGCGTTGCGCAGCAGCATCTCCAGGAGGTCGAACTCCTTCAGCGGCAGGTCGACCTTGGAGCCGCCGACGGTGACCACGTGACGGTCGACGTCCATGCGGACGGGGCCCGCCTCCAGCGCGGCCGGGGTGACCTCCTCCGGCTCGCCCCGGCGGCGCAGCACCGCGCGGATGCGGGCGACCAGCTCGCGGGAGGAGAAGGGCTTGGTGACGTAGTCATCGGCTCCTATCTCGAGACCGACGACCTTGTCGATCTCGCTGTCCTTCGCGGTCACCATGATCACGGGGACGTTGGAGCGGCCGCGCAGCTGGCGGCAGACCTCGGTGCCGGGCAGGCCCGGCAGCATCAGGTCGAGCAGGACCAGGTCGGCGCCGTTACGCTCGAACTCGTCCAGACCGTCGGGGCCGGTCGCCGCGACGGCGACCTCGAAGCCCTCCTTGCGGAGCATGTACGACAGGGCGTCGGAGAAGGACTCCTCGTCCTCGACGACGAGCACTCGGGTCACGGAAGGACCTCCGGGGCGGGAAGCGGTTCGTACGGGGATGGTTCGGAGGGCCCGGCCTCGTCCTCGAGGTCGGGGTGCTGGTGCGCGCGGTCGCGTGCCGCGGCCGCCTCCGGCAGTCTGAGGGTGAAAGTGGAGCCCTGGCCCTCGGCGCTCCAGACCGTGACCTCCCCGCCGTGCGAGGCGACCACGTGCTTGACGATCGCGAGACCCAGACCGGTGCCCCCGGTGGCCCGGGAGCGGGCGGGGTCGACGCGGTAGAAGCGCTCGAAGATGCGCTCCTTGTCCTTGTCGGAGATGCCGATGCCCTGGTCGGTGACCGCGAGTTCGATCATGTCGCCGCCCAGGGCGTTGATCCGGCGGGCGGCAATGCCGACGCGGGTGCGGGCCGGGGAGTAGTTCACGGCGTTCTCGACGAGGTTTCCGAGGGCCGCGGCCAGCTGGCCCCGGTTGCCCCAGACGTGCAGGTCGGCCGTACCGCCGGCGGCCATGGTGATCTGCTTCGTGCCCGCCTGGTGGCGGCAGCGGTCGATGGCCTCGGCGACCAGCTCGTCCACCCGGACGGGCTCGGCGTCCTCCAGCGGGTCGTCGTTCTGCACCCGGGAGAGATCGATCAGCTCCTGGACCAGGTTGGTCAGGCGGGTCGCCTCGATCTGCATACGGCCGGCGAAGCGCTGTACGGCCTCGGGGTCGTCGGAGGCGTCCATGACGGCCTCGGAGAGGAGGGAGAGCGCGCCGACGGGCGTCTTCAGCTCATGGCTGACGTTCGCCACGAAGTCGCGTCGTACGGCCTCGATCCTGCGGGCCTCGGTCAGATCCTCGACCAGCAGCAGGACCAGGCGGGAGCCGAGCGGGGCCACGCGGGCGGAGACGGCGAGGGCGTCGCCGCGTCCGGTGCCGCGCCGGGGAAGATCCAGCTCGACCTGGCGTATCTCCCCGTCCCTTCGGGTGTCCCGGGTCATCTGGAGCATCGGCTCCACGGCGAGCTTGCCGCCGCGCACCAGCCCGAGGGCGTAGGCGGCGGAGCTCGCCTTGACCACGGCGTCGGCCTCGTCGAGGACCACGGCGGAGGAGCGCAGCACCGACAGCACGGTGTCCACGCCGGGCGGGAGTACGGGATCGGTGTGCAAAGAAGTCCTGGTGGGTCGCTTCTGGTCGCGTTCGCTCCAGCGGAACGCCAGCATGGCGATGACACCGGTGAGCACCCCGGCGATCGCTGCCGCTGCGGCGACCGCCGCGTTCACGTCCATGCCTCAAGGTTAGGCATGCCGTGCGAGATGCCCACAGCCGTCCGGGTGCGACCTCGAACACTCGTCGCCCAGAGTTCACCTTGGAGCCAGCATTGATTCATTTGGGGTGGCGGAAACAGACGCGTAGGGGGCACAGCGTGGCAGCGTGGGGTTCGTACCGCCGGTTTCGCCGGGGGCGCACGCGTGACGTGACGGCCCCTCCCGAACCCCGAACGACCCCCCGAACGATGACGCACGAGAGGGAACCCTGATGCGGGACGCGTACCACGAGGAACTGGACTCGATCGGCGACGGACTGGTGGAGATGGCCCGGCTGGTCGGATCGGCGATCGGACGCGCCACGACCGCCATCCTCGACGCCGATCTGAAGCTGGCCGAGAGTGTGATCGAGGCCGACCAGAGGGTCGACGAGCTCCAGCACGACCTGGAGGCCCGGGCGATAGCCCTGCTGGCCCGGCAGCAGCCGGTGGCGACGGACCTGCGCATAGTCGTCACCTCGCTGCGCATGTCCGCCGACCTGGAGCGCTCCGGCGACCTCGCCCAGCACGTGGCGAAGCTCGCGCGGCTGCGCTTCCCGTCGCGCGCGGTCCCGCAGGACCTGCACGCCACCATCCTGGAGATGGGCCAGCTCGCCCAGCGCCTGATGGCCAAGGCGGCCGAGGTGATCATCACCAAGGACGTCGACCTCGCGCTCCAGCTGGAGCAGGACGACGACGAGATGGACCTGCTGCACCGCACGCTCTTCCAGCACCTGATCGACGACCGCTGGAAGCACGGCATCGAGACGGCCGTCGACGTCACCCTGCTGGGCCGTTACTACGAGCGGTACGCCGACCACGCCGTGGCCGTCGCCAAGCGCGTGGTCTATCTGGTCACCGGCGAGCACGCGGACGAGCTGCAGTCGGACATCAAGCCGGTGACGGGCGTCGACGGCGCGTAACCCCTGCGGGGAGCGGGACGCCGCACGGCCGGGCGCCTCCGTGCGCCGTTGATGCGCCCGGCCGAACGGGCATGAAATGGGCGAGGGCATCCCTGCCCCTAGGTCTAGGAGGGACCCATGGCCGAATCCCCCGGCACCACGCCCGACCCCACGCAGGACCGAGAGACCGAGCAGCCCGCCGAGATCAGGAGCCTGCCGCTGTTCGGCGCGTGCGGCTGCGGCTCGGGCTGCGGCTGCGGGTGCCAGTCGGGCAATCCCTGCCAGTGCGGCTGAACGACACCCCGGGGCCGGTGGGAGCACGTCTCCCGCCGGCTCTTCGCCGTACCGGATGCCCATCTCGTCGTACCGGATGCCCATCCCTCCCGCGGGGCGCAGCATGGACGTGCGGGTAGGACCTGCGGGAAGGAGCTTGGCCATGGCCAGGTTCATGGACATCCACCGCGGTATGCGGGGCATCACGGCCGACCAGCTGGCGGAGGCGCACCAGGCCGACCTCGCCATCGAGAAGGACGAGTCCGTGCACTTCGAGCACGCCTGGGCGGACCCGGTGTCCGGCGTCGTCTACTGCCTGTCCGAGGCGCCCTCGGCCGAGGCCGTCCAGCGCGTCCACGAACGGGCGGGGCACCCGGCGGACGAGGTGCATCCGATACCGCTGGAGGCGTGAGGGGCCCGGGCCGACGGGAACCGCGCGCCCGGCGCCGCTCGGCCGAACGCGGCCGGTATCAGCGTCCGGCGTCGCCGCCGTACGCCTCGGACCAGAAGCTCAGCCGGCGGGACAGGACGTCCCGGGCCAGCTGGCTGACCGTGCGGCCGTCGGCGTACGCGCGGCCCCGCAACCGGTCCAGGGCCTGCTCGGGGTCCACGTCCAGCTGCACCATCAGCATGCCGACCGCCTGGTAGACCTCGGTGTGGTCGGCCTCCGAGGCCGCGACCCAGGACGCCACCCGCTCCTCCGTGTCGCCTCCCGCGGCGCCGTTCCGGGCGTGGTCGCCTGTCTGGAGGTTCATCAGCGCGACGGTGACCGCGTCCCGCACGCACAGCGCGGTGCGCAGGTCCAGTACCGCGAGGCCGCCCACCCGGTCGCAGTACAGGTCGAGCGTGCCCACGGTGGCGCCGCTGGGGCCGAGCGGCAGTGAGAACACCGCGCGGACTCCGAGGCCGACCGCCTCGTGCGCGAAGATCGGCCAGCGGCGGGAGGCGGGGCCCTCGGTCAGGTCGGCGGCGAGGACCGGGGCGCCCTCGTCCAGCGCGCTCTGGCAGGGGCCGTCGCCCACGGTGTACTGCAGCTCGGCCATCCGGGCGGCGACCCGGTCGCTGGCACACCAGGTCACGCGGACGCCCTTGCCGCCGGAGATCGACACCGAGGCCCCGGTGACCGGCAGCAGCCGCACGCACGCCGCGCACAGCGCGCCTGGCACCGCCCGGGGTTCCCCGGCGTCCCGCACGGCGGCGGCCATCGTCTCGCTGACCCGCAACCGGGCCTCGGCCTCCGGCGTCAGACCCGACGGCCCGGATCCCTCGGGCGGCATGTACATCACCCCCGGTACGCAGACACCCGACATGCTCCACCAGCATCCCGTCGGCTTCCGAGTTCCCAGGGCGCGGAAAGTATCTGCGCGTTTTCCGCGTCCCGGCGGCCGCCGTACCTCTCACCCCGCCGTGTGGGCACCCGTCAGGTAGTCGAGGTCGGGACGGGGCGGCCCGCACCGCAGGATCGCGTCCACCGCCGGCCACCGGTCGAAGGGCACGGGGTAGCAACGGAGCATCCAGGGGTCGTCGGCGTCCGGCGCGATCACATCCCGCAACCGGCGGATCTGCTCCCGGCTGATGGGGTGCTCGGCACGCAGGACGTCATCCGCCTTGCCGTACCCCTCCAGGACCCAGACGACGTCAGGCTCTTCCACGCACATTCCTTGATCGGCGAATCTCTGTGAGCTCGGGCCGGGGTCGACGGACGCCGAGTTCGCGCGCGGCAGATGCCGCAGGGACGGAGAAAAGCCCCCTGCCGGCGCAGTAACGCAGGCAGGGGGTCGTCAGAGCCTTGCGATCGTCATGCAGGCTGCTCGATTTGCGGGGACGGGGGGTCAGGAAGGCTTGACCGCCGTGACCGGGGTGACGGTCACCTTGTTGTCGCACTCGGCCCACACCCCGTCGTTCAGGGCGACCTGGTGCTTCCCGGAGTGCGGCAGCCCGACGACCATCGTCGGATACGTCACCGGGGCCTTGCCCGACACGCAGTAGCCGTCGCCCTCCCCCTGGACCTGGACGAAGGTCAGCTTCACCCACGCCTTGCCGTGCGGCCGGACCGTCACGGTGGCCGCCCTGCCGGTGGGGGTGACCTTGAGCGGGGTGTTGTGGGAGGGGGAGCCGTTGCCGGCGCCCGCGACGGTCGGATGGCCCTTCAGGACGCACGTCCTCCGGGAGGCGTTGGTGAACTGCACGACCGCCGCCCCGGTCCCGGTCCCGACGGGCCGGTGGACGGCCTGCCAGGCGCTGACCTGGAGGGCGGAGGCCGGGCAGGCGGGCGGCGGGGTGGAGGTGGTGGTGCTCTCCGCCATGGCGGTGCCGGGCAGGATGCCGGTCACCGCCGCCGCGACGGCCGTGACCGCCGTCGTCGCCAGAGCCGCCCTGCGAATGCCGTTGCTGTGACGCATGCTGTGGTCCCCCTGAGTCGTCTCGTCCGCGGGTTCCGGTCGTCGTTCGTTGCCCCGCGGTACGTGTGGTCGTGGTACGTGGGTGCAGACAGGGCGGGGCAGCGGCAGGGTTCCGTGCGGCGACCACTTGTGACGGAACGGTGACGACAGGCTGCACCCGGTTCGTGACCCGGCTCGTGTTCCAGGGCACGAAAATGCCTCCCATCCGCGCCGTAGGCACAGGTGGGAGGCATGATCGCCCAGCTTGGGTCTTGCCGGGGACCTTGGCGACCTGCGTCTTCGCTGCTCAGAGGCGGTGGGCACGTAAGCGTGGTGGTCGTCGTTGGACGTCCTTGGCCACTGTTGAGCGCCCTCGGACGGCCCAGAGACGGCCCAGCCGCGGATTACATGAACGCGGCCTCAGCCGGCGGAGGCAGCCCGCCACTGCGCGGTCAGGCATCCCTCTTCCATGTCCCACCATTCCTTGGCCACGCTATGGCTGAGGAGCCTCTGCACCTTGGCGAGGTCGTCCAGTGCACAGGGCTGAATAGGACGGAACCCGAGCGGACCGCCCAGCGTACTCCCACAGGGCTGCCAGCAGGTCCGTGACGCCGAAGGCACGGCCATCGGGCAAGACGACCTGGACCTGAGCCGTGATGCTGTACCGCCCCTGGACTGACTTGATGACGGCCACTGGTCCGATGCCGGAGCAGGACGGCACCATCTTCGAAGGGAGCAGCGAACACCTCCATGTCGGGCGGCACGCTAGCGGCTGCCCCCTCTTCAGGTTCGAACTCAACTGATGGTGCGTGCTCGATGGTCTGCGGTGCCAGATCCGGCTTGACGAGGTCCGGTCCCCGTAGATGCTTGACACTTCGGTCCCAGCTGATGGTTGACAGTGGCCGTGATCGGTTTTTCTGCGCGCGTCGTTGCGGCGTGTGTGGGGAGGCCGGGATTGGCGCTGGTGGAGTTGTCGATTGCGAGACCGACCTCAGGACCGCTCACTGCGACGGTGCATGGGTGGCCGATCGAGCACTTCGACGTACATGATCCGGCCATCAACGACGTCCAGGCACAGCATGCCTCGCAAGGGCAGGAGCGGCACGCACCGGTGGCCGGCGCCGTATGGCTGTCCCTGCGGATGAGCTGCGGTCTGGAAGCTCTGGCAGAAGTCATCGCCGCAGGGGCACTCGTCTACCAGGCGAAGGTCCCAGGCGCAGATGGCCAGCTCGCGTTCTCCTTCGTTCTCCAGGAGAGTGATCAGCTCCGTGACGAGCTCCGGGAAGACGTCGCGGACAAGGGGGTAGTCCTGCTCCTGCTCCATGGCCGGAGGGTAGCCGGAGATGGGACAACCCATAGGCCCACCGTCAAGCGTCACCTGGGACCAGAACGTCAAGCATCAGCCGGGACCCGACACTGCGCGGCGGGGCTTGAAGCTGTGTGCGCAATCGGCCCACCTCGACCCCGAGCTGCCCGCGCTCAAGCCCTTCCGGCCCGACGCACCCGTGCGGCCGCCCGTCGAGACGCCGAGCCCGGTCGTGCGGCCCCGACCGGTGACCGACTGACCCGCACCCGCACGCATCCCCGGTCGGCGTGACCACCTCACGCCAGTACCTCGGCCACTCGGACCCCGGCCTGACCCTCCGCGTCTACGCGCACCTCATGCCGTCGAGCCAGGAGCGCACCCGCAAGGCGGTCGCCGCCGTCTTCGACACGGCCCGGTCGGGTCCCCTCCAGCACCTGACGGCCCAGAGACGGCCCAGAGACAGCAACAAGCCCCCTACTCGCGGAGAAACCGAAGGTAGGGGGCTTGATCAGTGAGGTTTACTTCTTCTTGCCCTGGTTCTTGACCGCCTCGATCGCGGCCGCCGCCGCCTCCGGGTCGAGGTACGTGCCGCCGGGGTTGAGCGGCTTGAAGTCGGCGTCCAGCTCGTAGTAGAGCGGGATGCCCGTCGGGATGTTCAGGCCCGCGATGTCGGCGTCGGAGATGCCGTCGAGGTGCTTGACCAGGGCGCGCAGGCTGTTGCCGTGCGCGGCGACCAGGACCGTGCGGCCGGCCAGCAGGTCGGGGACGATGCCGTCGTACCAGTACGGGAGCATGCGGACGACGACGTCCTTGAGGCACTCCGTGTTCGGGCGCAGCTCCGGCGGGATCGTCGCGTAGCGCGCGTCGTGGGCCTGGGAGAACTCGGAGTCGTCCGGGAGCGGCGGGGGCGGGGTGTCGTACGAGCGGCGCCAGAGCATGAACTGCTCCTCGCCGAACTCCGCGAGCGTCGCCGCCTTGTCCTTGCCCTGCAGAGCACCGTAGTGGCGCTCGTTCAGACGCCAGGAGCGGTGGACCGGGATCCAGTGGCGGTCAGCGGCCTCCAGGGCCAGCTGGGCCGTGCGGATCGCGCGCTTCTGGAGGGACGTGTGCACCACGTCGGGCAGGAGGTCGGCGTCCTTCAGGAGCTCGCCGCCGCGGACTGCCTCCTTCTCGCCCTTCTCGTTCAGGTTCACGTCCACCCAGCCGGTGAACAGGTTCTTCGCGTTCCACTCGCTCTCGCCGTGGCGGAGGAGGATCAGCTTGTACGGTGCGTCGGCCATGGCCTTGAGCCTACCCAAGGGCCCCGAGAGCCGCGCCACGCGTGTGGGCCCTGACACACCGGGCCGCATAAGCCCTGTTGGCTGGTCGGGCTCTCCCAAAAATCGGGTTAACTCATGTACAACCTTTCAGAACATTGATCTGTCTGGTAATCGCCAGAAGGTTCAGGCAGCAGGAAGAGGGGCACAGAACGTGACCGTGCGTTCCTTTGCGCGGCGGATGCGACCGCGAGTCGAGCGGAAGGCCGCCGAGCGAGTGTGGCAGCTGCGTACCATGCGGCGACGCCGCAAGGCGGCGGTCACGGACCCGGTGCTGCGTCCGGTGGCGGTGCGCGGCCAGCAGTTCTACGGCCGTGTCGTGGACCGGTTCACCGCGGCCGAGGCGGCCGCGTCCAACCTGGACCTCGTGGTCGCCGCGCTGGAGCAGGAGGGCATCGCCTACTTCCTGGTCCCGCCCTCCCGTACCCGCTACACGGTCGGCGTGAACATCGTCGACCGTGAGCGTCTCCTCGCCGCCCTGGAGGCCCGGAACGCCGGTACGGCCGTGTTCATCGGCCGCCCCCTGCCCGGCGGCCAGCTCAAGCACCCGGCGCTGTTCCTCGACGGCGTACTGCCGGTCCAGCTGCGCACGGCCCCGGTGCTGCGCGTCGGCGAGAACCTCCTCGGGCCCGCCGGCCAGCTGCTCGCCGGTCCGGAGCTGGCCTGCGACATCGAGTTCTGGGAGGACGGAGCACAGCTCCTCGCCGGCCCCGACGGGCCCCGGCGGCTGGCCAAGGTGCAGCCGCAGGCCTCGGAGGACGTCTTCGCGGAGTCGCTCATCACGCCCCGTAACAACGGCGTGACGGACGTCCTGCCGGCGAGCGAGCAGAAGCCCGCCACCGTGCGCGTCGGCGACCGCGAGGTGCCGAGCTTCGTCCCGCTCACCCTGCCGACCGTGAACCAGGTCACCTTCCCCGTCGACATCGTCTACACCTGGGTCGACGGCGAGGAGCCGGCGATGCGGGCCAAGCGGGCCCGCTACCAGGAGAACGGCATCGCCGAGATCCTGGACAAGGAGACCAACGCCTCCCGCTACACCAGCCACGACGAGCTGAAGTACTCGCTGCGCTCGCTCGCGATGTACGCCGACTTCGTGCGGCACATCTACATCGTGACCGACGGCCAGAAGCCGCACTGGCTCGACGACAGCGCCCCGGGGATCACGGTCGTCGACCACCGCGACATCTTCCCGGCGGACGTGCTGCCGGTCTTCAACTCGCACGCGATCGAGACCCGGCTGCACCACATACCGGGCCTGTCCGAGCACTACCTGTACTTCAACGACGACGTGTTCGTCGGCCGCCGGGTCACCCCGGAGCACTTCTTCTTCGGCAGCGGTCTGATGAAGATCCCGGTGTCCCCGCTCAAGATCGGCATCGGCAAGCCGCACGCCGAGGAGACCGCGACCAACTCCGCCAGCAAGAACGTCCGGCAGCTGCTGCTGGAGAAGTTCGGCCGGATGACGACGAACAACTTCATGCACACCCCGCTGCCGCAGCAGCGCGGGGCGCTCCAGGCGCTGGAGGAGCTGTTCGCGGAGGACGTCCGCCGCACCACCGCGTCCCGGTTCCGCTCGCCGCAGGACATCGCCATGACGGCCCCGCTGCTGTACCAGTACGCGCTGATGACCGGCCGCGGCGTGCCCGGCAAGTTCAGCTTCCGCTACGTGAACATCAGCCGGCCGGACGCCGAGCGGCGCCTGGCCGACCTGCGCCGCAACCGCCGTTTCGACTTCTTCTGCCTCAACGACGTCGACGTGCCGCCGGAGGAGCGGGAGCAGGTCAGCGTCCGGATGCACGAGTTCCTCGAGAACTACTTCCCCTTCCCGAGCCCCTTCGAGAAGCAGGAGCCGGCCTCTGGTTCCGCCGAGACGCAGAGCTGACGGGACCGGTCATGGCCATCGACATCCGCCACAGGCTCGCGGTGGCGCCGCCCGGCCTGCGGGTCGCCCGGGGCCTCCTGGTGGGCCTGCGGCTGTGGCTGTCGGCCCGGTTCTGGGCGCTGCGCGTGGCCCCGGCCCGCCGCCGGCTGCGCGCCGCGGTCCCGGGGCTGCGCCGCGTCGGCCACGGCCCGGTGCGGCTGTACGGCCGTACGGTGACCGGGTACACCGCCGCGGACGCCGCCGCCGCCGACCTGGAGCAGATGTGCGCCGTGCTGGAGGCGGCCGGCGTCCCGTACTTCCTGGTCCCCCCCGAGCAGGGGCCCGGGGTGCCGCGGCCGGTGGTCGGGGTGGAGGAGTCGTACCGGGGGGCGGTCCTCGCCCGGGCCCGGCAGGACTTGGCACGTAGCGCCGGGTACGTCGGCGCGGTGGGCGCCGACGGCGCCGTGACACGGGCCGTGCTGTGGGCCGACGGGAAGCTGCCGCGGGCGCTGCGCGGGGCGCCGGTCCTGCGGACCGGTGTGGTGCGGCTGGGGCCCGCCGGGCAGGTGCTCGGCGGCCTGGACACGGGCTGTGACGTCGAGTTCTGGCGGTACGGCCGGGACCTGGGCGCGGATCCCGCGTACCTCACCGTGCCCGGCACCCGGCTCCAGGACGACTTCGGCCCGGCGCTGGTCGCTCCGCGCCGCAACGCCGTCTCCGAGGTGCTCCCGGCAACGGCCTGGCAGCCCGCCGTGGTGGCGGAGCAACCCGCCGTGGTGGCGGAGCAACCCGCCGTGGTGGCGGAGGAACCCGCCGTGGGTGCGGATCAGCAGACTCCGGTGGCGGGGCAGCCGGCCACGGTGTTGCCTGGTCAGCGGGCGGCCGGTGCGGTCGCCGGGCAGCGGGCGGCCGGTGCGGTCGCCGGGCAGCGCGCCGACGCGGTGCCCGGGTCGCAGCCGTCCGCCCCGTCGCGGCAGCGGCCGGTCACGGCGGGCGGGCAGCCGCCCCTCGCGCCGGCGGAGCAGCGGCCGGCTGCGGTCCCGGGGCCGGCGCGCGGTGTGCCGACGTTCGCGGCGTTCGCCGAGCACGGCATCGACCAGGTGCGCTTCCCCGTCGACGCGGTGTACACCTGGGTCGACGGGGACGACCCGGTGCTGGCCGCCAAGCGCCGTGCCCACCAGGCGGCGTCCGACAACGTCATCGCCCCGCGCGAGACCGGCGCCTCCCGCTACACCAGCCACGACGAGCTGAAGTACGCGCTGCGGTCGCTGGAGATGTACGCCGGATTCGTCCGGCACGTCTACCTGGTGACCGACTCCCAGACTCCGGACTGGCTGGACCCGGACGCGGCGGGCCTGACCGTGATCGACCACCGGGACATCCTCCCGGCGGACGCGCTGCCCGTCTTCAACTCGCACGCGATCGAGAGCCGGCTGCACCACATACCGGGCCTGTCGGAGCACTACCTCTACTTCAACGACGACGTCTTCATCAACCGCCCGGTAGGGGCCGAGCAGTTCTTCCACGGCAGCGGCATAGCCCGCATCCCGCTGTCCCCGCTCAAGCTGGGGGTCGGCGCCCCGCACCCGCTGGAGCCCGCGCCGAACTCCGCCGGGAAGAACACCCGCGAGGTGATCCGCCGCTTCCACGGCAGGTACATCACGCACAAGTCGCTGCACACCCCGCATCCGCAACTGCTGTCGGTCATGCGGGAGATGGAGAGCCTCGGCATCGAGGAGCTGGAGCGGACGTCGTACTCCCGCTTCCGGTCCACCGCCGACGTCGCTCCCGCGTCCACGCTGCACCACCACTGGGCGATCGCGACGGGCCGTGCCGTGCCGGCCGACTACAGCTTCCGGTACGTGCAGCTGGGCACGCCCGACATGCGGCGGCGGCTGGCGCGGCTCGCGGCCGGCGAGGACGTGGACTTCTTCTGCCTCAACGACGTGGACACCGATCCGAAGGACCGGGCACCGGCCCAGGCGGCCATCCACGCCTTCCTGGAGCGGAGGTTCCCGTTCCCGAGCCGCTTCGAGCAGGTACCGCGGGCCGCCGCGGTTCCGGCCGAGCCGCGCGAGGTGTCCCGGCGCCGCCCGGCCGCCCGCCGCGTGGGGCGGCCCAGGCGGCAGGCGCGGCCGGTGGGACTGGAAGAGGCGCGGCGCGTCGATTGACGCGACCTGCTAATTGACTGGCGACCCGGAACCCCCCGTTTGTAAGTTGTGGCTGCCGCTTGAGCCGCTTACAGACGTGGGGGATCGTCGATGTCACCAGCCCGTGTGAGACGTGCCGTCCGGGAGTCCGTCTCCGGACTCCCCCGGGAGTTCTGGTGGCTGTGGACCAGCACCCTCGTCAACCGGCTGGGCGCCTTCGTGGCCACGTTCATGGCCCTGTACCTCACCCTCGACCGCGGTTACTCCGCCTCGTACGCCGGGCTCGTCGCCTCGCTGCACGGGCTCGGCGGGGTCGTCTCCTCGCTGGGCGCCGGCGTGATGGCCGACCGGCTCGGCAGGCGGCCCACCCTGCTCATCGCCCAGACCGCCACCGCGGCCTCCGTCGCCCTGCTGGGCTTCATGACCACCCCGGCCGCCATCGCGGCCGTCGCCTTCGTCGTCGGCATGGCCTCCAACGCCTCCCGGCCGGCCGTGCAGGCCATGATGGCCGACATCGTCCGCCCCGAGGACCGGGTGCGCGCCTTCTCCCTCAACTACTGGGCCATCAACCTGGGCTTCGCCGTCTCTTCCATGGCCGCCGGGTTCATCGCCGAGTTCAGCTATCTGGCCGGGTTCCTGATCGAGGCCGGGATGACCCTGGTCTGCGCGGTCGTCGTCTTCGCCAAGCTGCCGGAGTCCCGGCCCACGGCCACGGCCAGGCAGGCGGAGGCGGAGGCCGCGGTCCGGCTGGGCACGGTGCTGCGGGACAGGCGGTACATGGCCGTCGTCGGGCTGTCCTTCCTGGTCGCCCTGGTCTTCCAGCAGGGCTCGGTCGGGCTGCCGGTGGCCATGGGGCGGGCCGGGTTCTCCCCCGCCGACTACGGCCTGGCCATCGCCGTCAACGGCGTCCTGATCGTCGCGCTGCAGATCCCCGTCACCCGTTTCCTCGAACACCGCGACCCGCGCACGCTGCTGGTCGCCTCCTCGCTCCTGGCCGGGTACGGCTTCGGGCTGACCGCGTTCGCCGGGTCGGTCGGTGTCTTCATGCTGACCGTGTGCGTGTGGACCCTCGCCGAGATCGTCAACGCCCCCACCCAGACCGGTCTCGTCGTCCGCCTCTCCCCCGTGCACGGCCGCGGACGCTACCAGGGCATGTACACCCTGTCCTGGTCCGTCGCCGCCCTGGTCGCCCCGCTGATGTCGGGCACGGTCATCGACCGCCTCGGCGCGGAGTGGCTGTGGGGCATGTGCGCGGTGGTCGGCTCGGCGGCCGGCGTCGGCTACGGCGTCCTCATGCGCCGCCTGCCCCGGGAGCACCCGGCTCCGGTGCCGCTGCCTGCGGACGCGGGGGCCGAGGTCCGTACCGCCTAGGCGGTCAGGCGCGGTCGGCAGCGCCACCGTGTCGAACAGTGACCCAGCTCACTCCAGCCCGTGTCACACCCCTCCGGTCCCGTCCGTCAGTGAGGTGTAAACCGTCGCGACCACACAGGAGCAGGTCATGGATGCTCGGCTCAACCTCCACACCAGCCCCGTCCTCGGCAGGATCTTCAAGCACCTCAACGCCGCGGGCAAGGTGATCACGGACTCCGCGCTGTCGGCCGCCACCCAGGAGCTGGTGAAGATCCGTGCCAGCCAGATCAACGGCTGCGGCTTCTGCACCGACATGCACACCAAGGACGCCGTCGCGGCCGGCGAGACCGCCACGCGGCTGAACCTGATCGCGGTGTGGCGCGAGGCCACCGTGTTCACCGACGCCGAGCGGGCCGCTCTGGAGCTGGCCGAGCAGGGCACCCGCATCGCCGACGCGGCCGGCGGGGTCACGGACGAGGCGTGGGCGAACGCCGCCAAGCACTACGACGAGGAGCAGCTCGCCGCCCTGGTGGGCATCATCGCCCTGATCAACGCCTACAACCGCGCGAACGTCGTCGTCCGGCAGCCCGCCGGAGACTACGTGCCCGGCATGTTCGGCTGAGAGAGGACAGCGGCGCTCACAGGTGCACCGGAGTCACGGGTGCACCGGAGTCACGGGTGCATCCGGGCGCCCTTCAGCACCTTGTCCACGCCGTTCCGGGGGCCGTACACCGCCAGCCCCACCAGGTCCAGGTCGGCCGTGGGTACGGCCCGGACCGCCGCGCGGTTGTCGCGGTCGTTGCCCGTGGCGAACAGGTCCGCGGTGAACACCGCACACGGCAGGGCACGGCTCAGTGCCCTGCCGTGGGCCGCCTTCAGGATCTCCTTCGTGCCCTCGAAGACCAGCACCGGCTGCCGGAACATCGGCTGGTAGGGCACGCCGTCCGCGTCCTCGTACCGCTCCCCGATCACCTCGGGGAGCGTGGTGCCCAGGCCGCTGACCAGGAAGGCGGTGACGTTCAGCCGCTGCCAGGGCTCCAGGTCCGCGCGCAGCAGTACGGCGATCTTCGTCTCGAAGCGGACGGGCTCCGTGCTCATGGGCCCGTTCCGGGGCTCGTTCGTGGACTCGGTCGTGGACTCGGTCGTGGACTCGGTCGTGGACTCGTTCATGGGCTGAGACTGCCGGTCGGCGCGCGGCGGCGTCTTGTACGTTCTTTGCATGGCCACCGGGCAGGAAGTCACCGCGTGGCGTCCCTCCGTCCCGGGCGTCACCGAGGTCTTCCACGCGCGCTTCACCGAGTACGCCTATCCGATGCACGTCCACGACGCCTGGACGCTGCTCATCGTGGACGACGGGGCCGTACGGTACGACCTGGACCGGCACGAGCACGGCACCCCGCACGACACCGTGTCGCTGCTGCCGCCGCACGTGCCGCACAACGGCTCGCCGGCCACCCCGGGCGGCTTCCGGAAACGGGTCGTCTACCTGGACGGCAGCCGGCTCGGCGACGAGCTGATCGGGCCGGCCGTGGACTCGCCCGACCTGCGTGACCCCGTGCTCCGGCTGCGCGTCGGCCGGCTGCACGCCGCCCTGGCCAGGCCCGGTGACGAGCTGGAGGCGGAGAGCAGGCTGACCCTGGTAGCGGAGCGGCTGTGCGGACATCTGCGGCACCGCACCGACCCGCCGCACCGGCCGCGGGACCCGGTGATCGCCCGGGAACTGCGGGAGTTGCTGGACGCGCGGGTCGTCGAGGGGGTGGCGCTGGAGGAGGCCGCCGCCCTGCTGCACGCCCACCCCGCCCATCTGGTGCGGGCGTTCAGCGCTGCGTACGGCATCGCCCCGCACCAGTACCTCATGTCACGTCGGGTCGGCCGCGCCCGGCGGCTGCTCCTGGACGGGGTGCCGCCGGGCGGGGTGGCGTCGCTGACCGGGTTCTACGACCAGGCCCATCTCACCCGGCACTTCAAGAAGCTGGTCGGGGTCACCCCGGGGCGCTACCGGAACAGGGCCCGCTGAGCCTCGTGGAGGTTGCGCGGGCGTACGGCGTCCGTGGTGCCGTACAGCTCCAGGCGGGAGTGCAGGTCGCCGGTGAAGTCGGGGACGTCGGTCTGGCCGAACTCCCGGACCTCGTTCAGCCCCACCGTCGCCGAGTAAGGGGCCAGGCCGTCGATCCTCATCAGGCCCGCCCGGCCGTTGGTGACCCGGATGTTCCAGTGGGTGAAGCGGGCGCCGAAGAGCGGTCCGGCGCTGGCGTCCCCGCCGTGCCGGCCGTCGTTGTTCACGGTGATGTCGGTGCGGACGTCGGCGAAGGGCAGGCCCCGGTGGCTGTCGAAGGTGCCCATCCGCATGTCGCCGCGTGACCAGACGTTGTAGGAGGACAGCCCCTCGACGTTGATGCCGTGCAGCTGGGTGTCCGCGGGCGCGGGGACCGTGCGCTCCTCGATGGTGAAGTCCTCGATCAGGTTGTCGTGGGAGCCCTCGCGGCAGAAGTACGGGTGGTGCGAGCCGCGGCCGGCGACCCGGGTGCGGCGCAGGGTGCAGGCGGACGCGGCGACCAGACCGAAGCCGTTGTCGACGTGGCGGACCGTGACGTCGTCCACCCAGCAGTCGTAGGCGCACTGGAGGACGACGCCGTTGTAGCCCTTGTCGAGGAGGTGGGGCGACTGCGGGGTCTCGACCGCCTCCAGGGTCAGGCCCTCGACACCCGACCCCGCCAACTCCCCGGCGTGCGTGGTCAGCCGGGGGTCCCACTCCGGGCGGACGTCCAGAGGGAGGGGGCGTTCGAGGGTGACGCGGTCGCCGTGGACGCGGGTGATGCGGACGGGCCACTCGTAGGGGACGTAGGACGTCAGTTTCGTCTTGTCGTCCCAGACGTACGACGCCGGGCCGGGACCGCCGCCCGCCATGTGCTGGAGGAGGGTGTGGTCGGCGTCGTCGGCGAGGCGGAGGAGGACGAGCCGGCCCGGGCGCAACGCGGTGGCGTCGGCGACCGTGACCGTCCATGAGCCCTGCCTGGCCGGTGCCACGGTCGTCAGGGTGGTCCACTCGTCCCGCCGGTTGCCGGTCCAGCCCTCGAAGGGCCAGGCGCGCGACCGGATGGCGGCGACCAGCGAGTCCCAGCGGGCCCTCGGTGCCAGCCAGAGCAGTCCGCCGGCCCAGGACCAGGAGGACTTGTCTCCGCCGTAACGGGAGCCGTAGACGCCGATCAGCTCGGTGAGGTTCTTGGTCGCGTACAGCGTCGTACGGCCGCTGCCGGCACCGCGCAGGACGACGTTCGAGTCACCGATGCGGATGACGTCGTCGATCCGGTACGTGCCGGGCGGGATGGTGACCGTGCCACCGCCGGCCCTTCCGGCGGCGGCGATGGCACGGTTGATCGCGGGGGCGCAGTCCGTGGTGCCGTCGGGTACGGCGCCGTACGCGGTGACGTCGGCGACGGTCCGGGGGCGGGGGAAGCGGGTGGCTCCGCCCCGGCAGCCCGCCCGGCCGATGTACGGGATCTGCGGGTGGGTGAACGGGGTGCGGGTGAACTCGCCCCAGAGGGCGGGTGCCCGGGGAGGCGAGGGCGGCTGGGCCGCCCGGGCGGTGCCGGTCGCGGCGCCCAGGGCCACCGCGGTCGCGGTCGCGAGCAGGGTCCGTCTGGTGAGGTGCGCGTTGCTCATGTCCACCCGCCCCTTTAATCCACGGATATGAATACGGTTCAGGAATGCGTTGGCGGTGAGCATTCCACCACCGACCCTCGGCGGGGAAGAGTCGCGCGGAAGTCTCGCGTCCGGTGATCACGGCGGGCTAGCTTCACCTCCATGGATGACACACAGAAAGCACAGGAAGAACAGACTCCTCGCGATCCATCCATCAAGAACCGCCCGCTGCCGCTGCGCCGGGTCACCACCGCCGTCGTGGGCGCCGTGGCCCTCGTCGGCCTGAGCGTCGGCGTGGCCCTCGCGGCGACCTCGGGCGACGCCTCCGGCTCCCGGCACGGCGTCACGAGCTCCGTCCCGCCGGACGGGGACTCCACGGGCGTGACCGGCGGTGACACCACCACCATCGGCGGAGGCGGAAGCGTCGGCGCGAGCGACGGCGGCGGCACCGGCGGTGCCGAGCCGAGCCCGACGCCCACCTCCTCCGACGAGCTGGCCGAACTCGACCGGCGCATCACCGAACTCGACAAGAAGGTCGATCAGCTGCCGACCAAGAAGGAACTGGCCGACGCCCTGCGGGCCTTCGCCGACCAGCTCGACAGGAGCGGCACCGGCGCGACGCCCGCCCCGGACCCCTCCTGAGCGTCCCGCCCGGGGTCAGTCGGCCGGACGCCGGGTCAGATGCGCGAACGCGTCCAGGTTCCGCGTCGACTCACCCCGGGACACCCGCCACTCGTACTCCCGGCGGATCGAGGAGGCGAAGCCCAGCTCCAGCAGGGTGTTGAAGGCGCCGTCGGCCGCTTCCAGGACCTGGCCGAGGATGCGGTCGACCGTGTCCGGGGTGACGGAGGCCAGGGGCAGCCGGGCGGTGACGTAGATGTCGCCGAGGTGGTCGACGGCGTAACTCACGCCGTACAGCTTGAGGTTGCGCTCCAGCAGCCAGCGGTGGACGCCCGGTTCGTTCTCGTCGGGATGGCGGATGACGAAGGCGTTCAGCGACAAGGAGTGCCGGCCCACGAGGAAGGACACCGTCGTGGACAGCTTGCGGGTGCCGGGGAGCTTGACCACGTAGTTGCCGGGCCCGGGGCTCTCCCACTCCAGTTCGGCGTCCTTGAGGACGTCCTCCAGGACCTGTCCCGCCTTCTCGACATCACCCATGGTGGGAGCGTACGCGACGACGGTGGGACTGGGTCGCGGCCGTGTAGACGTCGGCGGTGGCGGCGGCGGCCGTGTCCCAGCCGAAGGACTGGGCGTGCCGGGCGGCGGCCTGCCCCATGCGCACCGAGAGGTCCGGCTCGTCGGCGAAACGGGCCAGCACGCGCGCGTAGTCGGCCGGATCGTGCCCCCGGACGAGGAAGCCGGTCTCGCCGTCGCGCACGGCCACCGGCAGGCCGCCGACCGCGGCGGCGAGCACCGGGGTCCCGGCCGCCTGCGCCTCTATGGCGACCAGGCCGAAGGACTCGCTGTACGACGGCATGACGAGGACCGACGCGGCCCGGAACCAGTCCGCGAGCTGCTCCTGGCCGACCGGCGGACGGAACCGTACGACGTCCGCGACGCCCAGCCGGGCCGCGAGCTTCTGCAGGCCCTCAGGCTTGGCGAGCCCGCTGCCGCTGGGGCCGCCGACGACCGGGACATGGATGCGGGAGCGCAGCTCGGGGCGCTCCTCCAGCAGGACGGCCACGGCGCGCAGCAGGACGTCCGGCGCCTTCAGGGGCTGTATGCGGCCCGCGAAGAGCGGGATCAGCGCTTCCTGCGGGAGCCCCAGGCGGGCGCGGGCGGCGGCACGCGAGTCGGCCGCGGCCCGGTGGTCGGCCGCGGCGGAGCGCTGCGGGCCGCCGGCGTCGGGGAAGGGCCGGAAGCGCTCCAGGTTCACGCCGGGGTGGACGACGGCCACCTTGGCGGGATCGGCCGCGTAGTGCCGGGCCAGCTCCTCGGCCTCCTCGGCGGTGTTGGCGATGAGCCGGTCGGCGGCGGCGACGATCTGCGTCTCGCCGATGACCCGGGCGGCCGGCTCGGGGCTGTCGCCGTCGGCGAGGTGGGCGTTCTTGACCTTGGCCATGGTGTGCATGGCGTGCACCAGGGGCACGCCCCAGCGCTGGGCGGCCAGCCAGCCCACATGGCCGGAGAGCCAGTAGTGGGAGTGGACCAGGTCGTAGTAGCCGGGGCGGTGGCCGGCCCACGCCTGCATCACGCCGTGCGTGAAGGCGCACAGCTGGGCGGGGAGGTCCTCCTTGGCGAGGCCCTCGTAGGGGCCCGCGTCGACGTGCCGGACGAGCACGCCGGGGGCCAGCTCGACGACCGGGGGCAGGCCGCCGGCCGTGGCCCGGGTGAAGATCTCGACCTCGATGTTGATCGCGGCCAGCCGCTGGGCCAGCTCCACGATGTAGACGTTCATCCCGCCCGCGTCGCCCGTGCCGGGCTGGTGGAGCGGCGAGGTGTGCACGGAGAGCATGGCGACGCGCCGGGGCCTGCGGTACAGCCGGAGGCGCTGGGCGGCCGACGGGGAGCGGCGCCCGAGCCTGCTGACGTACTGGCTCACGTGGCGGTCCTCCTTGCTGCGGGCATGCCGGGGAGGGGCCACCGCGCCCTCCAAGGGGGGTCAACAGCGAGCGGGTGCCCGGCCATTTCCGGATCAGGCGGCTTTGCCGAATCATTACCTCGTGTCGATCAACCGTTCGACGGACCGCCGGTCCGGCCCCTCCCCCGGCCCCGCTTACCCTCGTATCCATGACAGCCCGCGCATCGGCCCTCCCGCACTCCCGGCCGCGCCCGGCCGGGGGCACGCCCGTCGTGGGAACGGTGACGCGCGGGACGACGAACCCCAACCGGCTGCGCCGCATGGACCGCTGGATCGCGGCCGTGCACGGCGCCGAGCTGCGGCGCGCCGCCGACCCGGTGGCGGTCGACCTCGGCTACGGCGCCGCCCCCTGGACGGCCGTGGAACTGCTCGGCCGGCTGCGCACCGCCGCCCCACGCGCGCGCGTGGTCGGTGTCGAGATCGAGCCGGAACGGGTGGCGGCCGCGCGGCCCTACGAGCGCGAGGGGCTCACCTTCCGGCACGGCGGCTTCGAGGTACCGGTCGCCGGGCGCCCGCCGCTCATCCGGGCCGCCAACGTGCTGCGGCAGTACGACGAGGCCGAGGTCGCCGCGGTGTGGGAGCGGCTGTGCGCGCGGCTCGCCCCGGCCGGCGGCGGCTCGCGCGGCGGGCTGCTGGTGGAGGGCACCTGCGACGAGATCGGCCGCCGGCACGTGTGGGTGGCGCTCGGCCCCGAAGGCCCCCGCACGGTCACCTTCGCGACCCGGCTGGGCTCCCTGGAGCGCCCCTCCGACCTCGCCGAACGGCTGCCGAAGGCGCTGATCCACCACAACGTCCCGGGCGAGCCGGTGCACGCCTTCCTCCGCGACTTCGACCGCGCCTGGGCCGCCGCGGCGCCCTACGCCTCCTACGGCGCCCGCCAGCGCTGGATCCGCGCGGTACGGGACCTGGCGGCCGACTGGCCGGTGACGGACTCCCCGGCCCGCTGGCGGCAGGGCGAAGTGACGGTGGCCTGGGAGGCGTTGGCGCCGGTGCGCTGACCTCCCGCCGTCGGCGCGCGGGTCGCCCCGCGGACGTGCCGGCGCCCCGCGCCCGTCGGAGGACGGGGGAACGCTCCGCCTGCGCCGTTCGTCACATGGGTGGGTAGATCGTCGTATCCGGCGGCCGGTGGGGAATTACGGGCTTCCGGGCGGCCGGTGGGGATTTCGGGTTCCCGGGAGCCGGTGGGGGAAGTCCGGTTTCCGGCGGCCTCTGTCGCTTTGCGCGCGGCCGTGGCACGATCCCTCAGACGACCGTAAGTTACTGACGGTAAATCAGTTTGGGGGAAGAGGTATGGGTTCGGGCAAGCGCGGCCTCCTTACGGCCGCCCTGACCGTGGTGTGCGCGGTGACCGTCCTCGCGGCACCGGGCACGGCGTTCGCGGCCCCCGCTCCCACACCGACGACCGGCGGTGCGCCGGCCCCCTCACAGACTCCCCGTCCCGGCAAGGACCTTGAGCGGATACGGCAGAAGCTCGACACGCTCTACCACGACGCCGCCGTGGCCACCGACGCCTACAACGCGGCAGAGGAGAAGGCCGAGAAGCAGTCCGCGGAGATCGTGGCGCTGGCGAAGCGGATCGACCAGGGCCAGCAGCGCCTGGACCGGCTCAAGAACCAGGCGGGAGCGGCCGCCCGGGACCAGTACCGCACCGGCGGTCTGTCGTCCACCGCCCAGTTCCTGCTCAGCGACGACCCGGGGCAGTTCCTCGACGGCGCCGGCCGGGTGCTCCAGGGCCAGCAGGCGGCGACCAAGCTGATGGCCGAAATGAACCGCACCCAGAAGGAGTTGCGGGAGTACGCCGCCGACGCCGCCGACCGCTGGAAGGAGCTGGACGCCAACCGCGAAGCCAAGGCCGCCGCCAAGAAGAAGATCGAGAAGCAGATCGACGCGGCCGAGAAGCTCCAGTCCCGGCTGGAGAAGAAGGAGAAGGAGCGCCTCGCCCAGCTGGAGCGGGAGGCCGCGGAGCGGGCACAGACCGCCTGGCTGGACACCGGCGTCCTCAAGGACGTCGGCGGCAAGGCGTCCGAACAGGACGAGAAGGCCGTGAAGTACGCCACCGAGCAGCTCGGCAAGCCGTACGTGTGGGGCGCCGAGGGGCCGGACGCCTTCGACTGCTCGGGCCTGACCTCGCAGGCCTGGGCGTCGGCCGGCCACGCCGTCCCGCGCACCTCACAGGAGCAGTGGAAGCAGCTCCCGCACGTCGACGTCAAGGACATGCGCCCCGGCGACCTCATCATCTACTTCCACGACGCCAGCCATGTCGCCATGTACATCGGCGACGGCGCGATCATCCACGCCCCCCGCCCCGGGCGCACGGTGACGATCGCGGGCGCCGGCTCGATGCCCATCCTCGGGGTCGTACGACCGGACGCGTGAGGCCTGCCGCGCGGGCACCCCGGCACGGCGGGCGGCTCGCCCATGTGCCCGGTGACGCACCTCATGTGACCCACCCCACGGCGTTGCGGCCCGGACTGTCCCGGACGTGAGCTTCGTCATCCCCTCCGGACCGCCGACGTGTCCAACTGCGGTACGGAACGCGGCATATGACAGCGGCGGACGCCGGAGCGACGCGGCTCACACCATTCCATCGGGGCGGTCGTAGCCGCTATGGTCCCGGTCGGTGGGTCGAGACCCCTCGACGCCGCCGTGCCCTCGGGGGGAGGGAAGGAACCCAAGACGATGCCCGTACCCATACCGCGGCAGAGAGCGATCCCGGCCGTGGAGAGTGGTCAGGCGCAGGCCGCCCCCACAGCAGGCGGCCCCCTCAAGGAAGAGGCCCACCGCGACGCCACGGCCGTGAACGGCACCGGCGCCACTCTCACCCTGCTGCTGATCGAGGACGATCCGGCCGGCTCGCCGATCGTGCCCGAACTGCTGGACCCGGCCGGCAAGCCGATCCGCGTGCGCACCGCCCGCAACCTCACCGAGGCCGAGCGGCTGCTCACCGACGACGTCCACTGCATCCTGCTGGACCTGGCGCTCCCGGCGCCGGGCGGCGGCGACACCGACGACGAGCTGGCCGTGCTCAGGCACGTCCTCCGGCTCGCGCCCCGGCACGCCGTGCTCGCGCTGACCGCCTCCGGCGACGCCGAGCGCGGCGCCGAGGCCGTGCGCGTGGGCGCCCAGGACTACCTGTTCCGGGACGAGCTGGACGGCCGGCTGCTCAGCCGCGCCATTCGCTACGCGGTGGAGCGGAAACGCTCCGACACGGCCGAGCGGCGGCTCGCCGAGGGCAAACTGCGCGCGCAGGAGAACCGCCGCCTGGAGCGCGGTCTGCTGCCCACCCCGCTGCTGGAGGGCTCCTCGCTGCGGTTCGCCGCCCGCTACCGTCCGGGCCGCTCCCGGGCCCTGCTCGGCGGCGACTTCTACGACGCCGTCCGCACCCCGGACGGCACCGTGCACGCCATGATCGGCGACGTCTGCGGGCACGGCCCGGACGAGGCCGCGCTCGGCGTGGAGCTGCGCATCGCCTGGCGGGCGCTGACCCTGGCCGGACTGTGCGGGGACGAGCTGCTGAACACCCTGCAGCAGGTGCTGGAGCACGAGCGCGCCGACGAGGAGATCTTCGCGACGCTGTGCACGGTGGACATCGCCCCCGACGGCCGCCGCGCGGGCCTGTGCCTGGCCGGCCACCCGGCCCCGCTGATCGCCCGCCCGGGCCGGCCGGCGCGGCTGCTCCCGTACGACAACAACGGCCCCGCCCTGGGCCTGCTGCCCGGCGCCCGCTGGCCGCGGACGCAGGTGGAGCTGGGCCCCGAGTGGAGCCTGATGCTCTACACCGACGGCCTGATCGAGGGCCGGGTCGGCACGGCCGGGGAGCGGCTCGGCCAGGACGGCATGCTGGAGATGATCCGCCGCCAGCTCTCCCAGGGCTTGCGGGGGGAGGAACTGCTGCGGGCCGCGGTCCACGAGGTGGGTGAGCTCAACGGGGGCGAGCTGACGGACGACGTGGCGGTCGTCCTGCTGGACCGGGCGGCGTAAGCCGGGTCTTCCCGCGGGGGAGCCCGCCCGACCGGGCCTCCCGCCATCGACGGGTGACGGTGACCGGCGCTCACCCCGCGCGGTTCTCGGCCTCGGCGTTCAGCCGGAGGAGCGGCGCCCTCGGGCAGGCGAGCAGCAGCCTGCCCGCCCCAGGGGCGCCGCGGGTGACGTGACCGTCACGAACGACGACCGCGCCCGGCGACGGCCGGGCGACCTCTCGGCGGGATGCCGCTAACGGCCGCCGTTCCACGGCCCGTAGGGGCCGTCGCTGCTGCTGCCCTTCCCGCGGCGGCCCCAGCCGCGGCCACCGCCGACCTGCGCGAGCGCGGGGCGTACGTCCACCAGGTAGACGATGCTCGCCACCGCGCCGGCGATCGGCAGGATGGACAGGAGCGAGAACAGATAGCTGACCACGAGCGCGATGCCGAGGATGATCAGCCAGAAGACCTTGTTCTGCTTGTCGGCCGCACGGAAGGCGTCCTCACGCCGGAACGCGGCGTCGAACAGCCCGAACGCGGACAGGGCCATCAGAATGATCTTCAGAATGCCCAAGAACCCCGCGAAGCCCAACATCAGCATGCCGCCCACCGCCCGTTTGATTCCCGATCCCTGCTACGCCGCCACCGTACCCATAGAACGGACCGGACACCCCGAAGGTGCCCGGCCCGCACGTTCCGCCGGTCCCGGTCACTTGACCGGCGGGGTGGTCTTCCTCGCGTTGGTGGTGGGCTTGCGGGTGGCCGGTCCCTTCTTCGCCGCGTTCCTCGCCTCGGCGGACTCGGCCGGGCTCGGCTCGTCGTCCTTGGTCTCGACCGGGTCCGGCTTGCCCTCGACGGCGATCGCCAGGTCCTCGATCTCCTCGGCTGCCTCGCCGCGCCAGGTCTTCACGGCCTGCTCGCCGTGCTCGGCGACCTTCTCGTAGGTCTCGCGGGCCCGGACGGCGTACTCGGCGGCGACGCCGACACTGCGCAGCGCCAGGTCCTGGGCGGTCTCACCGAGCTTCTTCAGGTCGACGTCGAGGGCGCCGATGAACTCGTTGACCTTGGTCTGGAGGCTCTCCTGTGCCTCCTTGGCACGTGCGGCGGCCTTCTCCTGCACGGCCTTGGGGTCGGTGTTGCGTACGGCCTCGATACGGGCCGGGGCCTCGACACGCAGCTGCTCGACCAGGGCCGGCACCTTCCTGGCCTGCTGAAGCGCCAGGTCGGCGGTGCCGGCGGCGAAGTAGAACGGGGTCGGGTCGCTGAGGGTCTTGCGCAGGTCGTCGGTGATGGCCATGGTGAGGGTCCTCCCGGATCGGATTCGCGTTCGACTGGGTTGGTGTGGTCCGCGGCGGGCGTCCGGAGCCCTGGTCCGGCGTTACCCGGCCGTCCGCCGCGGACCGGCGTCCGTGTCATTCACGGCGGCATCGCGTCCGCCGGCCGTACGGCTGCCGCCGCCGGTCCCCTGGTCCACGGCTCCGTCCCCGTCCGCCTCGCCGTCGGCGCTCTCGCCGAACCCGAATCCGTTCTCCTTGCGGAAGGACTCGTAGATCTGGAGCAGCACCTGCTTCTGCCGCTCGTTGAGCGAGGGATCGGCGAGGATGACGGCGCGCGTCTCCACCTCGTCGCGGTCCCGCTCGGCGTCGAGGATGCCGGCGCGGACGTACAGGGTCTCGGCGGAGATGCGCAGGGCCTTGGCGACCTGCTGGAGCACCTCCGCGCTGGGCTTGCGCAGCCCGCGCTCGATCTGGCTCAGGTACGGATTGGACACCCCGGCGGCGTCGGCGAGCTGCCGCAGCGACAGCTGGGCGTTCCGCCGCTGCTCGCGCAGGTACTCACCGAGATTGCCGACGTTCAGCGATGCCATGCCTCCACCTTGCCCCACCAACGCTAACAATTGCAAGCACCCGCTTGCAAGAGTGTGCCGCGGGGCGGCCCGAAGCGGTGAGTCAGCCTTGGCGCAGTGAGGTGGGCTACGGCCGGACGCGTCGGCGAGACGGTGCAGAGGGCCGAAGGGGATCCAGTGCCGGTCGAAGAACTCGCCCACGACCAGCCGTGGTTGCAGCCCGGGTCGGTGTGGCGGGTTTCATGGGGTGCGGGGCAGCGTTCGAACCGCCAGGCGGACGCATACCGCTGCGAGCGGAAGTTCTGCGAACAACGCCATGACCAGCGCCGCGCGCAGTTCGCTCCCGCCGGCCGCGGTCATCGTGTCGAACCAGGCGTCGACGGTGAGCAGGGCGGCCGTCGCGGCGGCGGCCGGTGCCAGTCGCCGATCCCCGCGGGTGGCCAGCAGACCTGTGGTGATCAGGCCGACCGCCTCCAGCGCGTCCAGACCCACCCAGGCGGCGGACCAGTGCGAGACACGGGAGGTGGTCGGCAGGCTGGTGGCCAACACGACGAGCCACGGCAGCAGCGCCACCCCGCAGCCGGCCAGGACAAGACCCCGCCGTCGGCCTGGAAGGCGGTCCGGAGGACGGCGCTGCGGGCTGGGGAGCGATCCCGTGCGCGGGCCGTGCGGCCTGCGTATGCCGCGCTCGGCGTCCGGCTCCGGGAACAGTTCGATGATTTCCTGCATGCCCTTCAGCCTGAGCCGCACAGCGATCACAATCAGTAATGCCGGCTGCCGTTCCCAGGGTGGTGCCAGCTTCACCACCGATCCGGACGCACGGTGCATGGCATAGCCCTCACCTGGCGTTTTACCGTCGAGCCATGACGATTCCCCGGGGGCTGCGCCGCAGAGTTGTTCGGGTCCGGCGGGACACCGGTTTCTTGGCGGCCGGGATTCCGCCGCACCTTGCGCTGGTGCCGTTGTGGAGCTGGATGGCGAGTGCCGCGAACTCGAGGGCGTGGCCGTGGCTCCCGCTCCCGTTTGTGCTGATCCTGCTCGGTGTGCTTGCGCTCACCGCCGTGCAGCGACGCCGTTACCGGGCACTGCTGGGAGTGGAGATCCTCCGGCTGCCGACCGCGCGCGAGCAAGGGTGGCTGAGGCGCGCTCAACGGTGGCTGTCCGTGGCCCAGACCTGGCGGCAGGCCGGATACCACCTGCTTGTCGGTCCGCTCCTGGCTCTGGTCGAGCTGGGGGTGCTCGCTGCGTGGGTCGCGGGCCTTGCTGGCGTCACCGTCAACGGGTGGGCCTGGATGTTGCCGGTACAGGTCCGCCTGGACTATGTCGACTACGCGACCCAAGCGGTGTACTACACCGCGGCCGGCGCGCTGCTGCTGTGCGCCGCACCCTGGCTGACCGGGCCGGTGACCCGCGCCGAGACCCGGATCGCGCTCGCACTGCTCGGGACCAGCCGCTCCCAGCAGCTTCAGCAGCGTGTCGAGCACCTGTCCGAGAGCCGCACCGACCTGATCGACGCCGTCGATACCGAACGCCGCCGCATCGAACGCGACCTGCACGACGGCACCCAGCAGCGCCTGGTCTCCCTCGCGGTCAACCTGGGCCTGGCCAAGGCCACCCTCACCAACCTGCCGGACGAGGCCCGCACGGTGATCGACGAGGCGCACCGCGAGGCGAAGGAGGCCATCGCCGAACTCAACGACCTGGTGCGCGGCCTGCACCCGGCCGTCCTCGAAGACCGCGGGCTGGACGCGGCGCTGTCCGGGCTGGCCGCCCGGGTACCGATCCCGGTACGGCTGCGAGTCGACCTCGAGGAGCGAGCGGCGCCCACCGTGGAGTCGGTCGCCTACTTCGTGGTCTGCGAGGCGCTCACCAACGTCACCAAGCACGCCCGCGCCACCCGCGTGGACGTCACTGTCAAACAGATCGGGAGAATGCTGCGCGTGAACATCACCGACGACGGGATCGGCGGCGCCGACACCTCCACCGGCAGCGGACTGGGCGGGCTGGCCAAACGGGTCGGTTCCGTCGACGGCACCTTCCACATCAGCAGCCCGGTCGGGGGCCCGACCACCATCGCCGTGGGGCTGCCGTGCGAGCCGTGATCGCCGAGGACTCACTGCTGCTGCGCGTCGGGCTCGTCAAGGTCCTGGAAATGGCCGGCTTCGAGATCGCCGCCGAAGTCGGCGACGCCGAAGCCCTGCTTGCGGCCGTCGAGGAACACCGGCCCGGGCTGGCCCTGGTCGATGTCCGCATGCCACCCGGCTTCACCGACGAAGGCGTGCGCGCCGCGCTGGTGATCCGTGAGCAATGGCCGCAGACCGCGGTGGTACTGCTCTCGCAGTACGTCGAGGAGCGGTATGCGGCCGACCTGCTGGCGGCCAACACCAGCGGCGTCGGCTACCTGCTCAAGCAACGCGTCGCCGACGTGGAGGAGTTCGTGGCTTCCGTTCGGCGGGTCGCAGCCGGGGGCACGGCACTGGATCCACAGGTGGTCGCCCAGCTGCTCGTGCGCCGCCGCAGTGACCCGCTCGACCGGCTGACGCCACGCGAACGGGAGGTACTCGCCCTGATGGCCGAGGGACGCTCCAACACCGCGATCGCCGAGGCCCTGGTCGTCAGCGACAGCGCAGTGGCCAAGCACATCAACAACATCCTCGCCAAACTCGACCTGCCCGCAGCCGACGCCGGCCACCGGCGCGTTCTCGCCGTCCTGAGATTCCTCGGCGCTTCCCCGCCCTGACCGACCCGCCGCCCGAAGCGGTCCCGCGGAGGAAGGGCCGGGCGCCAGGCGTGACCATGTCATCCCCACCACTGGGGCCGCGCCGCCGAACTCGTCAGGAATCGAGAAGCACCGTCCGGGCCGTCGCGGTTAGCGTGGCGGAGGCGGCCCCACGGACGGAGTGACGAAGACGATGAGCATGACCATGAGGACCGACGCGCCGGCGAACGCCTCGCACGTCGCCGACAGCCACGAGCTGATCCGCGTGCACGGCGCCCGCGAGAACAACCTCAGGGACGTCAGCGTCGAGATCCCCAAGCGACGGCTGACGGTGTTCACCGGCGTCTCCGGATCGGGCAAGAGCTCGCTGGTGTTCGACACCATCGCCGCGGAGTCGCAGCGGCTGATCAACGAGACGTACAGCGCGTTCGTCCAGGGCTTCATGCCCACCCTGGCCCGGCCCGACGTCGACGTGCTCGACGGGCTGACCACCGCCATCATCGTCGACCAGCAGCGGATGGGCGCCGACCCGCGCTCCACGGTCGGCACCGCCACCGACGCCCACGCGATGCTGCGCATCCTCTTCAGCCGGCTCGGCACCCCGCACATCGGCTCGCCCAAGGCGTTCTCCTTCAACGTCGCCTCGATCAGCGGAGCGGGCGCGGTCACCCTGGAGCGCGGCGGGAAGACGGTCAGGGAGCGCCGCGAGTTCAGCATCACCGGCGGGATGTGTCCGCGCTGCGAGGGCCGGGGCACGGTCACCGACATCGACCTCACCCAGCTCTACGACGCCGACAAGTCGCTGAACGAGGGCGCGCTCACCATCCCCGGCTACAAGTCCGGCGGCTGGAACCACCGCCTCTACGCCGAGTCGGGCCTCTTCGACGCGGACAAGCCGATCCGCACGTTCACCAAGCGGCAGCTGGACGACTTCCTGTACCGGGAGCCGACCCGGATGAAGATCGCGGGCATCAACATGACCTACGAGGGTCTGGTCCCGCGGATCCAGAAGTCGATGCTCGCCAAGGACCGGGAGGCGATGCAGCCGCACATCCGGGAGTTCGTGGACCGGGCGGTCACCTTCACGACCTGCCCCGACTGCGACGGCACCCGGCTGAGCGAGGCGGCCCGCTCCTCGAAGATCGAGGGCGTCAGCATCGCCGACGCCTGCGCCATGCAGATCAGCGACCTCGCCGAGTGGGTACGCGGCCTGGCCGAGCCGTCGGTGGCACCGCTGCTCACCTCGCTGGGCGGCACCCTCGACTCGTTCGTGGAGATCGGCCTCGGCTATCTCTCGCTGGACCGGCCGGCCGGCACGCTCTCGGGCGGCGAGGCCCAGCGTACGAAGATGATCCGCCACCTCGGCTCCTCGCTGACCGACGTCACGTACGTCTTCGACGAGCCGACCACCGGCCTGCACCCGCACGACATCCGGCGGATGAACGACCTGCTGCTGCGGCTGCGGGACAAGGGCAACACGGTGCTGGTCGTGGAGCACAAGCCGGAGGTCATCGCGATCGCCGACCACGTGGTGGACCTCGGCCCCGGCGCCGGCACGGCGGGCGGCACCGTCTGCTTCGAGGGCAGCGTCGCCGGGCTGCGGGCGAGCGGCACGCTCACCGGGCGGCACCTGGACGACCGGGCCGCGCTGAAGGAGACGGTGCGCAAGCCGACCGGGGCCCTGGAGATCCGCGGCGCGACCACGCACAACCTCCAGGGCGTGGACGTGGACATCCCGCTCGGCGTGCTGGCCGTCGTCACCGGCGTGGCCGGATCCGGCAAGAGTTCGCTGGTGCACGGGTCCGTCCCGGCCCACGAGGGCGTGGTCTCGGTCGACCAGGCGCCGATCCGCGGCTCGCGGCGCAGCAACCCGGCGACGTACACCGGGCTGCTGGACCCGATCCGCAAGGCGTTCGCCAAGGTCAACGGCGTGAAGCCGGCGCTGTTCAGCCCCAACTCCGAGGGCGCCTGCCCCGCCTGCAACGGCGCCGGTGTCGTCTACACCGACCTGGCGATGATGGCCGGAGTCGCCACGACCTGCGAGGAGTGCGAGGGCAAGCGGTTCGACGCCTCGGTGCTGGAGTACCACCTCGGCGGCCGGGACGTCAGCGAGGTGCTGGCGATGACGGTGACCGAGGCCGAGGAGTTCTTCGGCGCCGGGGAGGCCCGCACCCCGGCCGCCCACCGCATCCTGCGGAACATGGCCGACGTCGGCCTCGGCTACCTCACCCTCGGCCAGCCGCTCACCACGCTCTCGGGCGGCGAACGACAGCGGCTGAAGCTGGCGACGCACATGAGCGAGAAGGGCGGCGTCTACGTCCTGGACGAGCCGACCACGGGCCTGCACCTGGCCGATGTGGAGCAACTGCTCGGCCTGCTCGACCGGCTGGTCGACGCCGGCAAGTCGGTGATCGTCATCGAGCACCACCAAGCGGTCATGGCGCACGCCGACTGGATCATCGACCTCGGGCCGGGCGCCGGTCACGACGGCGGCCGGGTCGTCTTCGAGGGCACCCCGGCCGAGCTGGTCGCGGCGCGCTCGACCGTCACCGGCGAGCACTTGGCGGAGTACGTCGGCGCGTGACGCCTGCCGGCGGGGGGGGCGGGTAGAGCGGTGCCGGTCAGCCGACGGGTGTTCGCCCGGGTGCGGGTGCGCTGTGGCCGGTCGCGCGGTTCCCCGCCGTTGCGCCGCCGCGGGGCCTCCGGGTGCGGGTGCGCTGTGGCCGGTCGCGCCGTTCCCCGCGCCCCTTCAGGGCGCCGCGTGGCCTCCGGGTGCGGGTGCGTCGTGGCCGGTCGCGCAGTTCCTCGCGCCCCTTCGGGGCGCCGCGTGGCGCTTGCGGGTGCGGGTGCGCTGTGGCCGGTCGCGCAGTTCCCCGCGCC
>NZ_JBEZBT010000008.1:0-56771 GCF_040647235.1 Streptomyces sp. NPDC042638 | reverse complement strand
CCCTTCAGGGCGCCGCGTGGCGCTTGCGGGTGCGGGTGCGTCGTGGCCGGTCGCGCAGTTCCCCGCGCCCCTTCAGGGCGCCGCGTGGCCCTTGCGGGTGCGGGTGCGTCGTGGCCGGTCGCGCAGTTCCCCGCGCCCCTTCAGGGCGCCGCGTGGCGCTTGCGGGTGCCGGGTGCGTCGTGGCCGGTCGCGCGGTTCCCCGCGCCCCTTCGGGGTGCCTCGGGGGGCGGAGGTCAGAACGGGAGGGGGTGGGTGTGGACCACGTCCAGGCGGGAGACCGCGCGGGTCAGGACCACGTACAGGCGGTGGGCGCCGCGTTCCTCCGCCTCCGCCACCGCCGCCGGTTCGACGGCGATGACGTGGTCGTACTCCAGGCCCTTGACCAGGCTCGCGGGTACGACGGTCAGCCGGGCGCCGAGCGTGTCCGGCCCGGCCGGGTCGAGGCCGGCCACGGTGAGCGCCGCCCGCACCCGGTCCGTGTCCGCGTCCGCCGTGACCACTCCGACCGAGCCCTCCCGGGCCAGGGCGTCGCGTACGGCGGCGACGGTGGTGCCGAGCACGTCCTCGGTCGGCCGGAGGGTCAGCTCCCCGTCGGTACGCAGGGAGCGCGCGGCGGGTACGGCGACGCCGAGGCGGCCGAGCAGCCGGTTGGCCAGCTCCACGACGGCCGCCGGCACCCGGAACCCGGTGGTCAGCGGCACCACGGCCGCGTCCGGACGGCCGAGGTGGCGCAGCTGTACGGACCAGTCCCGGGCGGCCCACGGCGTGGTGCCCTGGGCGAGGTCGCCGAGGACGGTCAGTGAGCCGAAGACCACCCGGCGGGCGATGGCCCGGCACTCCATCGGTGAGAGGTCCTGCGCCTCGTCCACGACGATGTGGCCGTGGCCCTCGGGGTGTTCGATGAGCCCGGCGAGTTCGTCCAGCAGGACCAGGTCGGCGGCCGACCAGCGGGCCGACTTGTACGAGCGCGGCGGCCGGGGCCACAGGAGCGCCGCCCGCTCGTCGGGGTCGAGCAGGCCGTCGGCGGCCCGGGCCAGTACCGCGCCGTCGGTGAGGAGTTCCGCGAGGACCTCCTCGGGGCGGGCCTTCGGCCAGACCGCGTCGAGGTGGGCGGTGAGCGGCCGGGCCCGTTCGATACGGCGCACCCAGGAGGCGGGCAGCGTCCCGGAGCGCCGTTCGGCCCGCTCGCGCACGTGCCGTACCAGCCGGGTCCGCACCCGTTCGCGGCCGACGGCGTACGGCGGTTCCTCGGCGCGGACCCGTGCGACGACCGCGGCCAGTTCACCGGCGGGCACCCGCCACCGGTAGGAGCCGTCCGGTACGGCGAGGTCGCCAACGCCGTCGGTGTTCACGCGCGCGTACAGCGCCCGGCGCAGCACCTCGGCCATGCGCGGGTCGTGTTTGACGGTGGCCGTGGGGACGGGGTCGGTGCCGGTGACCGGGTGCCGGGCGATCTCGTCCAGCAGGGTCGACTGGCGTACGCCGGTCTCGCCGAGGGCGGGCAGCACCTCGGCGATGTAGTGCAGGAAGGTGCGGTTGGGGCCGAGGATGAGCAGCCCGGAGCGCTGGAGCCGCTTGGGGTGGGTGTACAGCAGGTAGGCGGCGCGGTGCAGGCCGACGGCGGTCTTGCCGGTGCCGGGGGCGCCCTGGACGCACACCGATGTGCCGAGGGGGGCGCGTACGAGGTCGTCCTGCTCGGGCTGGATGGTGGCGGCGATGTCCCGCATGGGTCCGACGCGCGGCCGTTCGATCTCGCGGGCCACGATGTCGCTGGTCCGCGACTCGCCCCGGCCCAGGTGCTCGTCCTCCAGCCCGGTGAGGTCGGCGGGCTCGCCGCGGCTGCCCGGCGCCCAGCCGAACCGGCGCCGCACCTCGACGCCCCGGGGGTCGCGGGCGCTCGCCTGGTAGAAGGCGCGGGAGACGGGGGCCCGCCAGTCGACCACGAGGGGCGGGGCGGTCGGGTCCTCGGTGATGCGGAGCCGGCCCACGTGGTAGCTCTGGCCGCCGTGCTCCGGGTCGCCGCCCGCGAAGTCCAGGCGGCCGAAGAACAGCGGTCCGGGCGGGAGTTCGCGCATGGCCTTGGCCTGGCTGCGCAGGCGGTAGCCGAGGACTTCGGCGTCGGCTCCGGAGGCGGAGACGTCCTCGCCGACGACGACCTGCTCGGCGGCTCCCTCGACCATCGCGGTGAGGGCCGTACGGCAGGTGTCGTGATAGGCGCGCTCGGCGTGCAGGGTCTCCGGGAGGGCGGGGTCGGGTGACGTCATGACGCCAGCGTACCGCCATAACGTTACCGAGTTACATTTTTAACCAAGTCTCATGAGCGCGGCTGCCTCATCGCCGCGGCCTCAGCTCGGGCAGCCCCTCGGCCAGCCGACGGAACGCCCGCTCCGCCGCCCGGACAGCGTCCGGAGCCACCTCCTCCACCGGCTCCCCGGCCGCGATCCGCCGCCAGTTCTCCTGGGCGAGGATGCGCTGGACGGCGATGATCTGCCCGGCGGCCAGCCGCCCGTCCAGCCCGCCGCCGAGCACCTCCGCGAGCGCCGCCTCCGACCGCTCCAGATGGGCGTACGCCCGCGCCACCAGGGACGGAGTGCCGTACAGCAGGGCGTGGAAGGCGAGCACGGCGGGGTGGCCGTTCAGCCCGGTGACCGGATCGCGCCGCTCCAGCCCCGCGAGGAAGTTCCGGCGCAGCGCGTCCACCGGGTCGGCCGCCCCGGCGGCCACCCGCGCGGCCTCCGTCTCGTGATCGGCGATCCGGTGCAGGACCAGGTCCTCCTTGGCCGGGAAGTACCGGAACAGGGTCGGCTTGGAGATCCCGGCCGCGGCGGCGACCTCCGCCACGGACACCGCGTCGAAACCCCGCTCCAGGAACAGCCGCACGGCGATGTCCGACACGTCCTGGTACATCTGCCGCTTCTTGCGCTCACGCAGGCCCATCTCACCCATGAGGGGAGCCTACGCAGCCGGGCGCCGGGCCGGTCCGCCCGCCGGACGTCACCGGGAGAGCGTCAGGTCCGTGGTGATGGTCTCCCAGAGCGCGTCGAACCACTTCTGCGACTCCTCCACGAACGCCGCGTCCCGCTGCCCGGTCCGCCGGTCGAAGGAGAAGAGGAGGGATTCGGAACCGAGCGCGTCGTAGATCTCCAGCGTTCCGCTCTCGGTGGGCTCCTCACGGCGCGTGATCATGTAGTACGCGTGCAGCGCCTCCGCGCCGTTGAGCAGGTAAAGCTTCACCGGCGGGGTGAACGGCAAGGCCCTGAAGGTGACGTGGACGTCGATGTCGTGGGTGCGGCGCAGGGCCTGGAGGTTGTGCCGGAGCACCTGGCCCTGGGCGTTGCGCATCACCAGCCAGCGCTGGTGGACGGCGTCGTCGTCATGGCCGGCGTCGACCGAGACCGGGAAGGCGAGGTGGATGTCCCGGGACGGCAGCAGGATCCGGACGTCGATCCGCTCGGGGCGGACGCGTCCCTCGTGGATCAGGCGCAGCGGCTCGCCGAGAGCGGGAATGAGGCTCTGCGCGGTCAGGCAGACGGCGTCGATCCGGACGTGGGGCACGGAGAACGCCTCGGTCAGCCGGGGGGCGAGGGCCACCATGGTCGGCCGCGGTTCCCCGTGCGCGGGAGCCGGCCCGGCGACCCGGGGCGGGCTGCCCTTGCTGACGTCGCTGAGCAGGCCGTCCTCGTGCAGCGTCCGCAACGCCTGCCGTACGACGCCCCGCTCCACGCCGAACTCGCCGGCCAGCCTGGCCTGCGTGGGCATGCGCTCACCCGGCCGCAGCACCCCGGACCTGATCCGGCTGCGCAGTTCGTCGGCTATCTCGCGGTGCGACGCGCGGGGCCGCTGTGACCTCGTCCGTCCACTGGCGGAGACGTGCTCCGGGTCCACGAGCGCACCCTACAACTTCCCGCCAGGTTCCTACAGTTGTGCGTCAGATGGTTACCGGACACTTCCAAGTCGACGCCAAGTTGCATAAGTTGGTGACCAAGTTCTCCCATATGGTCGAAGTCGGCGACGGTTGGCCGGGGCCCCCTCCGGAGGGGAGCCGGGTGCCCGGCACGGCACAGCCACAACTGAAGACGGGCACCATCGCACAGCCACAACTGAACAGCTCACTACGGATACACCGTCAGGGTCGCCGGAGGGGAGACTGCGGCGAAGGCCCGGGCAGCACAGCCGCCCGGACGAGCGCACCGGGGCGTCGGCCTCTTCGGAGGCGGCGCCCTCCGCGCGCCGCGCCGCGCCCGCTCCCTGGGCCGGCCGCGTCATGTCAGCAGGTCGTCCACCTGCGCCTCGCCGACCCGGTAGCGCCGCGCGATCTCCCCGCTGCAGCCGTCGGCCGTGCGCTGCAGCCGCTGCCGGCGCCGCGAGACCTCCTGCTCGTAGCGCACCAGTCTCCCCATGGCCGCGGTCAGTTCGGGATCGGTCCGCGCCGTCAGGTCGGACAGCTCGACCTCACCCAGCATCTCGGCGGCCAGCAGCCGGTACTCCTCGTTGTGCGGGGTGCCGAGCGTGACATGGCGGGCCGAGGAGCGCTGTCTGGCCGGGGCGTCCTGGAGGATCTCCGGGAGCCGGTCGACCACGGAGCCGTCCGTCGGCGCCGGCAGGGACGTCCGGCCGCGCCGGCCCAGCTCCGCGCGCAGGATGTCGATCCGGCCCTGCAACAGGCGCCGCACATAGCTGAGATCCGCCTCGTCACGCTGGGCGTCGCGGAGCAGGGCACGCAGCTCGGGCAGGCTCAGCCGGGGCAGGTCGTGCTCGAGCGGCTCGACGGGCAGCGCCGGGCCCGCGGTGCCGTCCGCGCGCGGCGCGGGCGGCCGGCGCGTCCCCTGCTTCCCCAGCCGCCCGCTGGTACTCGGTGTGCTCATCTAGTGGTGACCGTCCCCTCGACCGGCGCGTGTGGAAGCATGGTGCCACCCCAACCGACCGCAATGTGACCGAGTCCCCCCGAACGGCCCTAGATGGTGGGTAACGGATCCAAATTGGGCCCCCTGCGGACGAGCGCGGAACACCGGGCATGATGGTCCGCATGCGTGCGGTGGTGCAGAGGGTGGACGGCGCGAGCGTCGTCGTGGACGGCGAGACGGTGGGCGCGATCGAGGGCGAGGGACTGTGCGTCCTCGTCGGCGTGACCCATGAGGACACCAAGGAGAAGGCGGCCCAGCTGGCCCGCAAGCTGTGGACGATCCGCATGCTCGGCGACGAGAGGTCGTGCAGCGACACCGCCGCACCGCTGCTGGTGATCAGCCAGTTCACCCTCTACGGCGACGCCCGCAAGGGCCGCCGCCCGACCTGGAACGCGGCGGCCCCCGCAGACGTCGCCGAGCCGCTGGTCGACGAGGTGGTGGCCCGGCTGCGCGAGCTGGGCGCGACCGTGGCGACGGGCCGGTTCGGCGCACAGATGAGGGTGTCCCTGACGAACGACGGCCCGTTCACCGTACTGCTGGAGATCTAGGCACTGCGGGGCTAGGGCTCTACGACGACTTCCTGGGCGGCGGCCGTGTCCCCGGCGATCAGCCGCGCGTCGAGCGGCACGTTCCGCTTGACCAGCGCCAGCGCCACCGGGCCCAGCTCGTGGTGCCGTACCGAGGTCGTCACGAAGCCGATCCTGCGGCCCTCCGGGCCCTCGTCGGCGAGCCGGATCTCGGTGCCCGCCACCGGCAGGTGGACGTCGCTGCCGTCCAGGTGCAGGAAGACCAGCCGGCGCGGCGGCTTGCCCAGGTTCTGGACGCGGGCGACCGTCTCCTGACCCCGGTAGCAGCCCTTCTGCAGGTGCACGGCCGTGCCGATCCAGCCCAGCTCGTGCGGGATGGTGCGGTGGTCGGTCTCGAAGCCGAGGCGGGGGCGGTGGTGCTCCACCCGCAGCGCCTCGTACGCGAGGAGTCCGGCCGCGGGACCGTGGGCCGCGGCGAAGGACTCCAGGCCGGCGCGCGGCAGGAACAGGTCACGGCCGTACGCCGTCTCGCGTACGACGGCGTCCCCGGGCACCTCGGCGATGGACCCGGCGGGCAGGTGGACGACCGCGTACTCGGCGGTCCGGTCGGCCACCTCCACCCGGTAGAAGAACTTCATCGACTCCAGGTAGGCGATCAGCGCGTCCTGGGTGCCGGGTTCCACATGCGCCCAGGCGGTCGTACCGTCGTCGACGAGGTACAGCGCGTGCTCGATGTGCCCGTGCGCGGAGAGGATCAGGGCCTCGGTGGCCTCTCCGGCGGGCAGGTCGCTGACGTGCTGGGTGAGCAGCAGATGCAGCCAGCTCAGCCGGTCCTCGCCGGTGACGGTGACGACACCGCGGTGCGAGAGGTCGACGAAACCGGTCCCGTCGGCGAGTGCGCGCTGCTCACGGAACAAGTCGCCGTAATGGGCGGCGACACCTTCGTCCACGCCCTCGGCTGGGACGGCACCGGGCAGGGACAGCAGGGGGCTCTTCATACGGCAAGCCTACGACGTGGTACTTGAACCCTTCAGGGAACAGTCCTGGCACCGGCCGAAGATCGCGAAGTGCTTCATGTCGGTGTCGAACCCGAACTGCGTGCGCAGCTTGGCCGTGAACTCGGCGGCCACGTCCACGTCCGCCTCGATGACGTTCTCGCACTCCCGGCACACCAGGTGCAGGTGGTGGTGGCGGTCGGCGAGGTGGTAGGTGGGCGCACCGTGCCCGAGGTGGGCGTGGCTGACCAGGCCCAGTTCCTCCAGCAGCTCCAGCGTCCGGTAGACGGTGGAGATGTTGACCCCCGACGCCGTCTTCCTCACTTCCACGAGGATGTCGTCGGGGGTCGCGTGTTCAAGGGTGTCGACGGCTTCGAGGACAAGCTGTCGCTGCGGCGTCAGCCGGTAGCCGCGCTGCCTGAGGTCGCTCTTCCAGTCGGTGCTCACCACACCGACGAGTCTAGGACTACTTGAAGAAGGCGATGCCGTCGTCCGGCATGTCGTCCGGCAGGGCCTTGGCCCAGCGCTCGACGTCCTCCGGGGTGACGACCTTCTTCAGCTGGGCCGACATGTAGGGGCGCAGCGGGACCTCGGGGGTCTGCTTCTCACCGACCCACATCAGGTCGCTCTTCACGTACCCGTACAGCCGCTTGCCGCCGCTGTAGGGCTGCGAGGCGGCGGTGCGGGCGACGGCGTCCGTCGCCAGGTCGATCTGGGGCTTCTTGTCGGCCATCTCGCCGTACCAGATCTCGATGACACCGTCGTCGCGGGTCATCGTGACCTCGACCTTGCGGTCGGCGTCGATCCGCCAGAAGCCGGACTCCGACTCCAGGGGGCGGACCTTGTCGCCGTCCTTGTCCAGCACCCAGGTGTGGGAGTGGTACTCCAGGAAGTCCCGGCCGTCGTGGGCGAAGGTGACCTCCTGTCCGAAGTTGCACTTCTCCGAGCCGGGGAAGTCGTGCACGCCCGCGCCGGCCCATGTGCCGAGCAGAAAGGCGAGGGGGACGAGGTCCTTGTGCAGGTCGGACGGGATCTCGATCATGAGCGGAAGCTTTCCTGGATGGGGGTCAGCGCTGGCCCTGGTACAGCTTCTTCACGGTCAGGAACGCGAAGGCGAGCACGCCGACGCAGACCAGGACCAGCAGGGTTTCGAAGAAGATCTCCACGGGTGCTCCTTGAGCGAGGGTGGTCATACGACAGAGCCGCAGCCCAGCTTACGCGGCTGGATCCCGGCCCTCCTGACGAGGGCGGCCCAGCCGGGCGGCTCGCTCCGGAGGGCGGCGGTCCGCGGGAACGGCACGGCACCCGCGCCGCCCTTCCGTGCATGCGCATGGAGTTGTGGCGAGCGGATTACGCTTCGGTCATGGCGAAGAAGCTCGTGATCAAGGTGACGGCCGGGGCGGACGCCCCCGAGCGCTGCTCGCAGGCGTTCACGGTGGCGGCGGTGGCGGTGGCCAGCGGGGTGGAGGTCTCCCTGTGGCTGACCGGGGAGTCGTCCTGGTTCGCACTGCCGGGGCGGGCCGCGGAGTTCGAGCTGCCGCACGCCGCTCCGCTGCCGGACCTGATCGGCTCGATCCTCGCCGCCGGGCGGATCACGCTGTGCACGCAGTGCGCCGCCCGCCGGGAGATCACGGAGAAGGACGTCATCGAGGGCGTACGGATCGCGGGCGCCCAGGTCTTCGTGCAGGAGGCCCTGGCGGACGGGGCGCAGGCGCTCGTCTACTGATACCGCTGACGAGGAAGCAGCGGGCGGGCGGCGGCCCGGCGGCCACCCCTCGGCGGCGGTCTACCGGGGAGGACGCTTCTTGCCGTCCAGCTCGTCCCACCAGTCGTCCGACTGCGGGTCACCGGAGGGGTCGTCCCACCAGCGGTCCTCCGGGCCCCGCCGGTTGGCGACCATCGCGGCGACCGGCGGGATGAGCATGGCCACGACGCACAGGCCCACGGCGGCCGGGACGGACCAGATGCGCACGACCGCCCAGGCCAGGACGAAGAGGCCGATACAGGTCCCCATCATGGCGAAGTAGATGTGCCGGCGCCGGGCGTACATGGTTCCAGGGTAGGTCCGGCGCCACCTGTCACAACTGATCCACAAATTCCCCGCCGCCGGGCGCCACGGGGTTACCGTGGCGTATCCGTTCCGGATGCCGAATCCGCCACCGACCCGGGGGAACCACCACATGCGAGGCCTGCGAATACTGCTGATCGTCGTCGTGATCCTGGGCGCGCTGTTCGTCGTCGTGGACCGGGTCGCGGTGCACTTCGCGGAGGGCAAGGCCGCGGACAAGCTGAAGGCGAACGAGCACCTGGCCTCCTCCCCGGACGTGAGCATCAAGGGCTTCCCCTTCCTCACCCAGGTCGCGGGCGGCTCCCTGGACGACGTCGAGGTCGGCATCAAGTCCTACGACGCGGCCACCGGCAAGGCCGGCCAGACCGTCCGGGTCGACGACCTGAAGGCCGACATGAAGGACGTCGAGTTCTCGAGCGACTACAGCTCCGCCACCGCGGCCACCGCGACCGGCACCGCGACGGTCTCCTACGCCGAGCTGCTGAAGACCGCGAAGCCCGAGCCGACCGAGGTCATCCCCGGCGTGACGGCCAAGGTCGTCGCCCTGTCCGACGGCGGCAACGGCAAGATCAAGGTGGCCGCCAAGGTGACCGGCACGCTCGGCCCCCTGCCGATCGACCAGACGGTGTCCGTGCTCAGCTCGGTGAGCGTGGTGAACGACAAGGTCGAGGTCCACGCGGACTCGCTGCCCCGCCTGGGCGCCGCCGCGATCGCCGAGGACCGCATGCGCGCGATCACCGACTTCCAGCAGGCCATCGACCAGCTGCCCGGCGGCATCAAGCTGGACAAGGTGCAGGCCGCGCCGGACGGTGTGGAGATCAGCGTGAAGGGTTCGGGCGTCAGGCTGGCGGGGTAGGGACCGGGAACGCGCACGGGAGCCGGTTGTCCGGCTGGCGAGACGGCCCCGTCCGCACCGTAGATGCGACGGAGGCATCCGAGCGCCCGGAGGTCCGCGAGGACCTCCGGGCGCTTTCTTCATCCCAGCATACGGACGATCGGATCTCGCCATATGACACGGCGGTGGCACGCCCGCCCGGACATCCCTACGATCGGGCCCATGCGGTATTCGACGAGCGTCCTCCAGCCGCGGGGACAGGCGGTTCTCACGAAGCGGCGGGCAGTTGACCTGTGCCGCGTCGCCGCCATGCTCTGTCGCCCCTTCTGAGCGGAAGCCCCGCGCTCCCGCGCCTCACCCCGCCCTGCCCTCAGGGCACCCGTGCGCCGCTCGCGCATCGAGCGCGCACTCTTTCGCCACTCGCACGCCCCGCCGTAACTGCCCCGGAGGAGAAGAGCATGAGCCGCACCGACGTCCTGGTCGACGCCGACTGGCTGGAGCAGCACCTGGACGACCCGGCCATCGCCATCGTCGAGGTGGACGAGGACACGTCCGCCTACGAGAAGAACCACATCAAGAACGCGATCCGCATCGACTGGACCAAGGACCTCCAGGACCCGGTCCGCCGTGACTTCATCGACCAGGAGGGCTTCGAGAAGCTCCTGTCGAAGAAGGGCATCGCCAACGACACCCTGGTGGTCCTCTACGGCGGCAACAACAACTGGTTCGCGTCCTACGCCTACTGGTACTTCAAGCTGTACGGCCACGAGAACGTCAAGCTCCTCGACGGCGGCCGCAAGAAGTGGGAACTGGACGCCCGCGAGCTGGTCGACGGCACCGAGGTGCCCGAGCGTGCCGCGACCGACTACAAGGCCAAGCCGCAGGACGCCTCCATCCGCGCCTTCCGCGACGACGTCGTGGCCGCGATCGGCTCCCAGAACCTGGTGGACGTCCGCTCGCCCGACGAGTTCTCCGGCAAGCTGCTCGCCCCGGCCCACCTCCCGCAGGAGCAGTCGCAGCGTCCGGGCCACGTCCCGTCCGCCCGCAACATCCCGTGGTCGAAGAACGCCAACGACGACGGCACCTTCAAGTCGGACGAGGAGCTGAAGGCCCTCTACGAGGAGGAGAACGTCGACCTCGCCAAGGACACGATCGCCTACTGCCGCATCGGTGAGCGCTCGGCCCTGACCTGGTTCGTGCTGCACGAGCTGCTCGGCGTGGACAACGTCAAGAACTACGACGGCTCCTGGACCGAGTACGGCTCCCTCGTCGGCGTACCGATCGAGCTCGGCGCCAACAAGTAAGTCCCGTAACCCATCCCGACCGACCTCCCGGTCAGACCCCTCTGGAGAAACAGCATGTGCGGAGCGAAGGCCGGCGGCCCGGACGCCTCGACGATCAAGCCCGGTGAGACCACGATCCAGGGTCAGGTGACCCGCGACGGCGAGCCGGTGACGGGCTACGTCCGTCTCCTGGACTCGACCGGCGAGTTCACGGCGGAGGTCCCCACCTCCGCGACCGGCCAGTTCCGTTTCTACGCGGCCGAAGGCACGTGGACCGTCCGCGCCCTGGTGCCGGGCGGGACCGCGGACCGCACGGTGGTCGCCCAGCAGGGCGGGCTCGCCGAGGTCGCGATCGCGGTCTGAGCGGGCCGAAGAGGGCTCGGTGACGAGCCGAAGGGCCGTATCCCCTGGGTTGGACGCCAGTGGGGATGCGGCCCTTCGGCTGTCCGCCGGGCCCGTCAGCAGCGCCCCCGGGCGCCCGCGAGCACGACCGCCGCGAGCAGCGCGCCGACACACAGGGCGATGAGCATCCCGCTCATCGCCGCCCCGTCCCGCCGGCGCCCGGAGCGGCGCACGGGACGCGGACCGCGCCGGGGCGCGGGCCGGGCGACCGCCGTCCCACGCGCCTCACGCCCGCCGTACGCGCCGGGGTGGAACGGCGGAAGCGCGTAGGCGGGCCACTGGTCCGTCCGGCCTCCCGGCCGCGTGTGCTCCCGCTGCGCCCGCCGGCACGCCTCGTACGGCAGGCCCCCGGCCGTCACGCGAGGTGCTCCTTGCGCTGGTGCTGGCGCAGCAGCACGTTCGCGTCACTCTCGGCGCTGCGGTCGTGCGCCTCCCGGGCGGCCTCCCGCCGCTCCGCCAGCTCCAGACAGGAGGCGCAGCCGGGGACCGGACGCGGCGGCCTGCTCGCGTCGTCCAGGGGCGCGGGCAGCGACGGCAGTGTCCGGGCCCGGTGGTTGACGGCCCGGACGGTCGCACCGATCCGCTCCCGGTCCGTGGCCGGCCGCACCGCCCCCGGATCGGCCTGCCACTCCACTCCCCCGCCGACGGGCCGCAGCAGCACGTAGGGACCGGCCCGGTCCCGGTACTCGCCGACCTTGTCGGTGACCGGGTCGTAGAGGAGGCGTCCGGGCTCGTAGGGCTCCGACGTCGTTGCCATCACTGGCCAGCTCCTTTCCATGAAGACCTGAACGCAGCGCGCACGTGGAGCTACGCTGCGTGTTCAGTACCCACGAGCATAGCGCATCAAAATGGCGTTTGGGCTGGTGAGGGGCCCAAATTCAACGCGGGGCTCATCAAATTCCACAAATTCCACAGCAGGGAGGGTGCGGTGCCGCAGAGGAGGGCGATCACGGGGAGGAGCCATGAACCCAGGCTGCGGTTCGCGGAGGAACTCCGGTCACTGAGGGCCGCGAAGGGCGGAAGTCTGCGGGAACTCGCCGATCAACTGGGCTGGGACGCCTCGACCTTCGGGAAGATGGAAAGCGGTCGGAGTCTGGGCAGCCCGGAGATCGTGGAGGCGCTGGACCAGCACTACGGCACACCCGGACTGCTGCTGGCACTGTGGGAGCTGGCGGTCGGGGACCCGACGCAGTTCAAGGAGCAGTATCGGCGATACATGATCCTTGAAGCCGAGGCGATCAGCCTGTGGCACTACGCGGTGAGCGCGCCACCGGGTCTTCTCCAGACCGCTGGGTACGCGCGCGAAGCCCTCGGGGCAGGCTGGCTCAAGGGCCCGGAACTGGACCAGCAGGTCGAAGCCCGCCTGGGACGAAGGCAATTGCTGGAGGGCGACGACCCGCCGCCCTTTCGCGTCATCCTCTCCGAGGCAGTCTTGCGCACGACACTGCACGACCGAGGGGCATGGCAGGAGCAACTGGACTACTTGGCGGAAGCCGCCGAACGCCCGAACATCACGCTTCAGGTGCTGCCGTTCTGCACCGGTCTCCACGGGTTGATGAACACTGCCGTGAAGTTCCTGCGACTGCTGAACGGCCATACGGTCGCATACACGGAGAACGATCTCCGTGGCGAACTCATTGAAGATATCGCCACAGTTGAGCTGCTACAGCGTAGGTACGATGCGATGCGCGACCTGGCGCTGTCGCCTGCCGAGTCGCGCAAGTTCATCCTGCGAATGTTGGAGGAGACGCGGTGCGAGCCATCGACCTGAGCGGCGTGACCTGGCGCAAGAGCAGCTACAGCAACACAAGCGGCGGCGACTGCCTCGAAGTCTCCGACGGCTTCCCCTCCCTCGTTCCCGTCCGGGACAGCAAGGCCCCCGCGCGCGGAGCGCTCGTCTTCCAGGCCGCCGCCTGGGCGGCCTTCGTCGACGGCGTCAAGCGCGGAGGCTGACTAACCCAGCGCCCGCCCCAGTACCCACACCACCGGTGCCGCCGCGGACAGGGGCAGCGAGACGCCCGCCGTGAAGTGGACGAAGCGGGACGGGTAGTCGTAGCTCGCCGCGCGGTGGCCGATCAGCGCGCACGCCCCGGCGGCGCCGCCCAGCAGCGCGCCCTTCGTGCCGAAACCGGTCATGTCGCCCACGGCGATGCCCGCGCCCGCCGCCGCCAGCAGGGCGACCACGACCGACGCGGGGGTCGGCAGGGGCAGGGCGCGGGCCAGTACGGCCACCGCCACCGCCGCCGCGCCCACCGACACCGCGTGCGGGTCGGCGGCCAGGAAGCCCGTCGCCAGGACCGCGAGCGCGGCCGAGGCGACCGTCGCCATCAGGCCGTACATCCGCTCGTCCGGCGAGGCGTGCGAGCGCAGCTGGAGGACGAGGGAGAGCAGGACCCACAGGCCGAGCGAGCCCAGGATGGCCACCAGGGCGTTCGCACGGCCGGTGGCCAGGACCGCCACGTCGGCTGTCAGCGCGCCGGCGAACGCCAGCGCGATGCCCTGCCGGGCGGGCCACATGCCGTTCAGCCGGAACCAGCCCGCCGCCGTCACGGCCTGGAGCAGCACCAGCGGTACGACGAGGGCGTACGAGGCGACGGGGGCCGCCGCGGCGAGCAGCAGGCCCAGGCCGGCGGTGAGCAGCGCCGGCTGCATGCCGGGCTCGATGATGGGCGAGCGGCCCTCCAGGCGCGCCCGCTGGGCGTCGGTGATCCGCGCGTTGCCGGCGACGGTGGCGGGGCCGTAGGCGGGCCCGGCGGCGGGCCCGGCGGCGGCCCCGGCGGGTTCGGCCGGAGCCTCGGCCGCCGGTGCGGGCGCCGGTTCGGTCACCGCCGGGGCCGGAGCGGGCGCGTAGCTCTGGTGCGCGTACGGGTCCTGCGCGTACGCCTCCGGGAACTGCTGCGCCTGCTGGTACTGGGGCTCCTGGTACGGCTGCTGCTGGTAGGGCTGCTGCTCCTGTCGCGGCAGGTACGCGGCCTGCACCGGCGCGTGCGTCTGCGTCTCCCAGGTCTGGCCCTGCCACTGCTGGGTGAGTTCCGGGTCGTGGCCGGGCTGCTGCCCGTACTGCGGCTCCTGGCCGGGCCAGTGCTGCTGCTGGTAGGGGTCGTAGCCCTCGTGGGGCCCGTCCTGGTACGGCTGGTTGGTCATCGCTCACCCTCCTGCGAACGGCGGGAGCACCTCGACCGTGCCGCCCTCGGCCAGCCGTACCGTCTCATGCGCGCGGGTCCCGACGGGGTCACCGTCGATGAGGAAGGAGCAGCGCCGCAGCACCCGCGTGAGTTCACCGGGGTGGCGCGTGCGCACGGCGTCCAGCGCGCCGGCCAGCGTGTCCGCCTCGTACGGCTCCTCGGCGACCTGGGCCGCGGCCTTGGCGGCGGCCCAGTAGCGCACGGTGACCTTGGGCATCTCGATCCTCAATCGACGGCTGGGAAAGAAAGTCTGTGCGGGGCCAGGCTAGCCCGCCGCCGACGCCGCCCAGTCCCCGATCCGGGCCACCAGGGCGTCGTCCGCCGCGTGCTCCGCGTGGCCCATGCCCGGTTCGACCCAGAGTTCCCCGTGGTCGCCGGCCGCCTCGGCGAGCATCCGGGGGTGGTCGAGCGGGAAGTAGCCGTCGCGGTCGCCGTGGACGACGAGCAGCGGCGTCGGGGCCAGCCGGGAGACCGCGTCCACCGGGGCCAGCGGCACCGGGTCCCAGTCGCGGTGGTGGATGCGCGTGCGCAGTCCGTAGCGGCCGACCAGGCGGCCTTCGGGGCGAGTGACCAGCCAGTGCAGGCGGCGCATGGGGGCCGTGCCCCGGTAGTACCAGCGGGCCGGCGCGCTCACCGCGACCACCGCGTCGACCGTGCCGGGGTGCAGGGCCGCGTGCCGCAGGACCACCGAGCCGCCCATGGAGAAGCCGACGGTCACCACCCGCGCGTGCCCGAAGCCGCGGGCCCACTCCACGGCGGCGGCGAGGTCCAGCACCTCCTTGTCGCCGACCGTGGACCGGCCGCCGGAGCGTCCGTGGCCGCGGAAGGAGAAGGTGACGACGGCGCCGTGACCGCGCAGGACGCCGGCCACCCGTCGAACGTGCGGCCGGTCCACGTCCCCGGTGAAGCCGTGCGCGACCACGAACACCAGGTCACGGGAGGGCGAAGAGGAGGCTTCCGGCGCGTGCGGGAACGCTTCGTATACGGCCGCGCCCGGGTCGTATACGGAATCGACCGCAATCCCGTCGGGCGTGCGCAGAAACGTCCGGATAGGGCCCCGTCTGCCCGTCTCGCGATTCGGACGAACGGTGGAACGTGCCGCATGACCTGCCGGACGGTTGCTCATGTGGGCTATTCTGCTGGCAGAGGACTCGGGCAGCGTAGCCCCCGGGTCCTTTTGTGCTTTCGGAAGCGTTGTATACACAGCGGGAAACCTCAGGTGACCGCCGGTGTACGGAGCCCCGGGATCGCAGAGCAGTGCCCGTCCGCACAGCGTCCTCGCAGGGACCGAGGAGGAACCAGACGTATGAGTTCTCTGCTGCTCCTGACCAACGCCCTCCAGCCGTCGACGGAGGTGCTCCCGGCCCTCGGCCTGCTCCTGCACAACGTGCGGGTGGCTCCGGCGGAGGGCCCCGCCCTCGTCGACACACCCGGCGCCGACGTCATCCTGGTCGACGGCCGGCGCGACCTCCCCCAGGTGCGCAGCCTGTGCCAGCTGCTGCGGTCCACCGGTCCCGGCTGTCCGCTGGTCCTCGTCGTCACCGAGGGCGGTCTCGCCGCCGTCACCGCCGACTGGGGCATCGACGACGTCCTCCTCGACACCGCCGGTCCCGCCGAGGTGGAGGCCCGGCTGCGGCTCGCGATGGGCCGGCAGCAGATCGTCAACGACGACTCGCCGATGGAGATCCGCAACGGCGATCTGTCGGTGGACGAGGCCACCTACAGCGCGAAGCTCAAGGGGCGGGTCCTGGACCTGACCTTCAAGGAGTTCGAACTGCTCAAGTACCTCGCGCAGCACCCCGGCCGGGTCTTCACCCGCGCCCAGCTGCTCCAGGAGGTGTGGGGCTACGACTACTTCGGCGGCACCCGGACGGTCGACGTGCACGTACGGCGGCTGCGGGCCAAGCTCGGCCCGGAGCACGAGTCGCTGATCGGCACCGTCCGGAACGTCGGTTATCGATTCGTTACGCCCGAGAAGGCCGACCGGTCCGCCGAGGACGCCAAGGGTGCCAAGGGCACGTCCGGCCGGGCAAAGCGGGAAGATGTGGACGCATCCGCCCTCCTCGGTGGCGTGGAGGCCCACATCGAGGCGTAGGCCCCGTACGACAGGCGTCCGCAGGGGCCTTCCCCCTCACCCGGCCGCCATGCGAAACGCCCTGCCCAGAGTGGGTCAATCCGCGTAGACTCCGCGCGTGGCCAAGGTGACTCGGGATGACGTGGCGCGGCTGGCGGGGACCTCGACCGCCGTCGTCAGCTATGTCATCAACAACGGACCCCGGCCGGTCGCCCCGGCCACGCGCGAGCGTGTCCTCGCCGCGATCAAGGAGCTGGGGTACCGCCCCGACCGGGTCGCCCAGGCGATGGCCTCCCGGCGCACCGACCTGATAGGTCTGATCATCCCGGACGCCCGGCAGCCCTTCTTCGGCGAGATGGCGCACGCGGTCGAACAGGCCGCCTCCGAGCGCGGCAAGATGGTCCTCGTCGGCAACACCGACTACATCGGCGAACGCGAGGTCCACTACCTGCGCGCCTTCCTCGGCATGCGCGTCTCGGGCCTGATCCTCGTCTCGCACGCCCTGAACGACCTGGCCGCGGCCGAGATCGACGCCTGGGACGCCCGGGTGGTGCTGCTGCACGAGCGTCCGGAGGCCATCGACGACGTGGCCGTGGTGACGGACGACCTGGGCGGCGCCCAGCTCGCCGTGCGCCACCTGTTGGAGCACGGCTACGACTACGTCGCCTGTATGGGCGGCACGGCGCAGACGCCGGCCGTCGGCGACCCGGTCTCCGACCACGTCGAGGGCTGGCGGCGGGCCATGGCCGAGGCGGGGCTGTCCACCGAGGGCCGGCTGTTCGAGGCGCCGTACAACCGCTACGACGCCTACCGCGTGGCCCTGGACCTCCTCGCCGGGCCGAACCGGCCGCCCGCGGTCTTCTGCTCCACCGACGACCAGGCGATCGGCGTGCTGCGGGCCGCGCGCGAGCTGCGCATCGACGTCCCGGGGCAGCTGGCGGTGGCCGGCTTCGACGACATCAAGGAGGCCGCGCTCGCCGACCCGCCGCTGACCACGGTCGCCTCGGACCGCTCGGCCATGGCCCGCGCGGCCGTCGACCTGGTGCTGGACGACGGCCTGCGGGTCGCCGGGTCGCGGCGCGAGCGGCTGAAGACGTTCCCGTCGCGGCTCGTGGTGCGCACGAGCTGCGGCTGCGCGAGCTGACCCCGGACGTCCTCATATCGGGCAAACGAGGTTCTGCCGGGCTTCTCAGGGTGCCCTAAGGAAGCTCTCATGGTCACGGGGGACTCTTGTGTCATGACCGAGAGCCAGGGCACCCACGAGCCGCCGTACACCTACTCCGCGCCGGTGAACCCCGGGAACCCGGAGTGGCCGCCCCCGCCCCCGCACCGGCCGGCGGTGGACCCCGCGCCGCACGGGAGGAAGCGCTCCCGTGGCCCCGTCGCCCTCCTCGCGGCGGTCGCCATTGTGGCGGCGGCGGTCGGCGGCGGCACGGCGTACACCTTCCAGGAGCTGGCCGGCAAGGACACCGTCGCCACCACCGGCGGCAGCACCACCGTGGTGCCGACCGCCAAGAGGGGTGACGTCGCCGCGATAGCCGCCGCGGTCAGCCCCAGCGTCGTCGAGGTCAACGCGACGCTCCCGGGCGGCTCCTCCACCGGCTCCGGGGTGGTCGTCACCCCGGACGGCGAGATCGTCACCAACAACCACGTCGTCTCCGGCGCCACCTCGGTCAAGGTGCGCACCAGCGACGGCAAGAGCTACACCGCCGAGGTGGTCGGCACCGACAGCTCCAAGGACCTCGCGCTGATCAAGCTCCGGGGTGCCTCGGGACTGAAGGCGGCGGCGCTCGGCGACTCCGGCAGCGTCCAGGTCGGCGACTCGGTCGTGGCGATCGGCTCCCCCGAGGGGCTGACCGGCACGGTCACCAGCGGCATCGTCTCCGCCCTCGACCGGGACGTCACCGTGTCCACCGACGAGGGCCGGAGCCAGGGGCAGGGCGGCGACGGACAGTGGCCGTTCCAGTTCGGCGGCCGTGAGTTCAACGGCGACACCGGCTCCTCCACGACCACGTACAAGGCCATCCAGACCGACGCCTCCCTCAACCCCGGCAACTCCGGCGGTGCGCTCATCGACTCGAGCGGCCGGGTGATCGGCATCAACTCCGCCATGTACTCGTCGAGTTCGCAGGCGTCCTCGTCCTCGGACGCGGGCAGCATCGGCCTCGGCTTCGCCATCCCCGTCAACACCGTCAAGTCCGACCTGGCGGCACTGCGGGCGGGCTCCGGCAGCTAGCACCACACAGCGCGACAGACCGCGCGAGAGACAGCAAGGAGCAGGTCATGATCAAGCACGTTCCCCACCACTGGGCCGAACGCGGTCCGGCCGGCCTCACCCTGGCCCTGTCCGTCGTGTCCCAGCTGCACGTGCCCGTTCCGCCGCCCCGGGCCCCGGAGGTCACCGTGAACCCGGTCCCCCAGATGATGGGCCTGCGCACCTCCGCCGCCCGCCCGCACCGCCGCAAGGTGCCGCTGCACCGCCTGAGCACGGTCCGGGCCTGACCGGCCCGCGTGCCGCTCACCGGCCCGCGGGACGTGGCACGCTGAGAGGCAGCCCCACCCGACCACCGCACCCCGAGGAACCGCGAGCGATGAGCCCCGCCGAAGGCGACCGTGACCCCCAGCGCATCCTGATCGTCGACGACGAGCCGGCCGTACGCGAGGCACTGCAGCGCAGCCTCGCCTTCGAGGGGTACGACACGGAGGTCGCCGTCGACGGCGCGGACGCCCTGGACAAGGCCGCCGCCTACCGTCCGGACCTGGTCGTGCTGGACATCCAGATGCCGCGCATGGACGGTCTGACGGCGGCCCGTCGCATCCGGGGTGCGGGGGACACCACCCCGATCCTGATGCTCACGGCCCGCGACACGGTCGGCGACCGGGTGACCGGGCTGGACGCGGGCGCCGACGACTACCTGGTCAAGCCCTTCGAACTGGACGAGCTGTTCGCCCGCATCCGCGCGCTGCTGCGCCGCATCTCGTACGCGACGACGGTGTCCGCCGAGGCGCAGGAGGACGAGGCGCTCACCTTCGGCGACCTGCGCATGGACCTCGCGACCCGGGAGGTCACGCGCGGCGGCCGGCAGGTCGAGCTGACCCGCACGGAGTTCACCCTGCTGGAGATGTTCATGGCACACCCGCGCCAGGTCCTCACCCGTGAGCAGATCCTGAAATCGGTGTGGGGCTTCGACTTCGAGCCCTCGTCCAACTCCCTCGACGTCTACGTGATGTACCTGCGCCGCAAGACCGAGGCAGGCGGCGAGCCGCGGCTGGTCCACACCGTGCGCGGAGTGGGCTACGTCCTGAGGCAGGGCGGCGCCGAGTGAAGCACCTGGCGCGCCGGTACCGTGCGCTGCCGATCCGGGCCCGCCTGGCCATGCTGGTCGCGGCGGCGGTGGCGTTCGCGGTGGCGGCGGTGTCGGTGACGTGCTGGTTCATCGTGGAGCGGAAGCTGTACGAGCAGCTCGACAGGGACCTGCAGAAGTCCCTGCGCAACACCACGGAGCCGGACCAGCTGCTGCCCGCCCTCGGCCACTGCACGGACACTCCGTCCGGTGACACCTTCTTCGGGGACAGGTACTCCCAGGTGGTCACGGAGGACGGCAAGGTCTGCCTCTTCGGCGGCGCCTCGGGCAGGATCAAGGTCACCGAGGTGGACAAGACGGAGATCAGGAACCTGGACGTCAACACGGCCTACCTCCGCAACGGCACCGACACCGAGGGCAACGAGCTGCGGGTGCTCACCAAGCCCGTCCTCGCCACCACGACCCCGGAGGGCCGGCGGGGGCCGAACGTCGGCGTGCTCGTCGCCGCACCGCTGAAGAGCACCCAGAAGAACCTCAACGACCTCGCCCTGATCCTGCTCCTCGTGTCCGCCATCGGGGTCGTCGGCGCCGGTGCCGCGGGTCTCGCGGTCGCCCGGGTCGGGCTGCGGCCGGTCGACGAGCTGACCGAGGCCGTCGAGCACGTGGCCCGCACCGAGGACCTGAGCGTCCGGATCCCCGTGGCCGACGACAGTGAGGACGAGGTCGCCCGGCTGTCGCGGTCCTTCAACTCGATGACCGCCTCGCTGGCCAGCTCCCGCGACCTCCAGCAGCAGCTGATCGCCGACGCCGGGCACGAACTCCGCACGCCCCTGACGTCGTTGCGTACGAACATCGAACTGCTCACCCGCAGCGAGGAGACGGGCCGCCCGATCCCGCCGGAGGACCGCAAGGCGCTGCTCGCCTCGGTGAAGGCGCAGATGACCGAACTGGCCGCGCTCATCGGTGACCTGCAGGAGCTGTCCCGCTCGGAGGGGCAGCGTGGTGAGCGGGTGCAGGTGGTCGCCTTCCAGGACACCGTCGAGGCGGCCCTGCGCCGGGCCCGGCTGCGCGGTCCGGAGCTGTCGATCACGGCGGACCTGGAGCCCTGGTTCGTCCGGGCGGAGCCCTCGGCGCTGGAGCGCGCGGTCGTCAACATCCTCGACAACGCGGTGAAGTTCAGCCCCGGCAGCGGCACGGTCGAGGTGCGGCTGAACGAGGGGGTGCTGACCGTCCGCGACCACGGCCCCGGCATCCCCGAGGACGAACTCCCTTACGTCTTCGACCGCTTCTGGCGCTCCCCCAGCGCGCGGGCCCTCCCGGGCTCCGGCCTCGGCCTGTCCATCGTGGCCCGTACGGTCCAGCAGGCGGGCGGCGAGGTCGCCCTGGCCCGCGCGGAGGGCGGCGGCTCGGTGGCGACGGTACGGCTGCCGGGGGCGGCGACCCCGCCGCCGGAGACACCCGTCGGCTGACCCGGCCCCTCCGTCGGGCCCGGGCATGGGACGCAGACGTGCGATCCGGGTCCGGCCGAGGCCGTGCGCCCGGCGCATGTGCCGGGTGATACCGGCGACCGGACGGGGGACCGGACGCCTGCCGCGTCCTGCCCCGGGCCGGTTCCGTAGGGTGAGCGCCATGCCGGAAGACTCACCGCTGATACACAGTCTGCGTACGGCGGTTGCCGCCGCGCCCGCCGACGTGCCACTCCGACTGCACCTGGCCGAACTGCTCCTGAACACCGGTCGGCCCGAGGCGGCCGTCGCCGAGGTGGCCGTCGCCCTGCAGCACGCGCCCGGGGACGAGCAGGCCCGGCAGCTCATGGTCCGGGCCATGGGGGTGCCCCCGCAGACACCGGTCCAGGACGTTCGGCAGGCGCCGGTCCCGGAGAGCCGTCAGGTGCCCGACGAGCCGCGGGCGACGGTGTCCGGTGGCCGGCCCCGGTTCGACTGGCAGGCCGCGGAGGATCAGGTCGGGGACGTCGTACCGCCCCGGTTCGTCGAGGTCCCGATGCGGGCCGACGGGGAGGGAGACCCCGGGGACGCCGGTGCGTGGGACGTCGACAAGCCCGGTGCCGTGCGGCTCGCCGACGTCGGCGGGATGCGGGAGGTCAAGGAGCGGCTGGAGGCCGCCTTTCTCGCACCGCTGCGCAATCCCGAGTTGCGGAAGCTGTACGGGAAGAGCCTGCGGGGCGGGCTGCTGCTGTACGGACCGCCCGGATGCGGCAAGACGTTCATCGCGCGGGCCGTCGCCGGGGAACTCGGCGCCTCCTTCCTGTCCGTGTCGGTCAACGACGTGCTCGACATGTGGATCGGCAACTCCGAGCGCAACATGCACGAGATCTTCCAGACCGCCCGCCGGCAGGCACCCTGCGTGGTCTTCCTGGACGAGCTGGACGCGCTCGGCGCCAAGCGCAGCCGTACCGCGCACAGCGGGATGCGCAACACCGTCAACCAGCTCCTGACCGAGCTGGACGGCATCGACTCCGCCGCCAACGAAGGGGTGTTCGTCCTCGCCGCCACCAACGTTCCCTGGGACGTGGACAACGCCCTGCGGCGGCCCGGGCGGCTGGACCGCACCCTGCTCGTGCTGCCGCCCGACGCACCGGCCCGCGAGGCGATCCTCCGGTACCACCTGCGCGACCGGCCCATCGAGAACATCGACCTGCCCAGGCTCGCCAAGGCCACCGACGGGCTCTCCGGGGCCGACCTGGCCCATGTCTGCGAGGCCGCCGCCGAGCGTGCCCTCCTCGACTCCGCCCGGACCGGCACGGTGCGCCTGATCACCATGAAGGACCTGCTGGCCGCCGCGAAAGAGGTCGTACCGTCGGCCGAGCCGTGGTTCGCCGCCGCCCGGAACGTGGCGATGTTCGCCAACGAGGGCGGGACGTACGACGACCTGATCACCTACCTGAAGAAGCGGCGGAAACTGTGAGCACCGGACTGCCCCCCGCCCTGGAGCGGGCAGACGCCCTGTACGCACTGGGCCGGTACGACGAGGCGAAGACGCTGCTCGCGCAGCGGCTCGCCGAGGCCCCGGAGGACGTCCGCGCCTGGGTCCGGCTCGCCCGCTGCCATCTGCGGGTGGAGGGCGAGGCGGACCGGGCGCTGGAGGCGACGGACCGGGCGCTCGCGCTCGCTCCGCACGACACGGACGCCCTCATGCAGCGTGCCTTCGCCCTGCAGGCCACCGGCCGGCTCGTGGACACCGAGGAGATCCTGCGGGAGGTCATCCGGCTGGACCCCGACAACTGGGCCGGGTACGCGCAGCTCGGCTCCTGGCTGTACCGCATCCGGGCGCTGCGCTTCGGGCAGGCGAACGGTGGCGAGGTCACCCGGGAGGCCATGGTCTCCTTCCTCCGGGAGTCGGACGAACTGGCCCGCGAGGCCGTCCGGCTGGCGCCCGAGGAGGTGTTCCCGTACGAGGTGCGCTGGAGCATCGCCTCCCTGTCGGGTGACCGGGCCGTCGCCGCCGAGATGGACGAGGCCATCCTGCGGCTCGACCCGAACCACCCGCAGGCCCTGGCCCGGCGCACCCGGGAGGCCGCCGCCGCACCGGGCGTGAAGGCCGCCGAGTCCGCCACGCTGTACGCCGACGCCCTCGCCGTCACCCCGGACTCGGCACAGCTGCGGCAGGGCCTGGACGACGCCTCGTACCGGCTGCTGCGCGGGGTGCGCTGGCTCGCCCTGCTGTGCGTGGCGCTCGCCGGGGTCATGCTCGATCTCTTCGCCACCGACGGCCACGCCCAGCGCGACCTGCCGGTGCCCGTCGGCCAACGGCTGTGGACGCTGGCCCCGTTCGCCGCCCTCTGGGCGGTGGGCGCGCTGCTGCGCTTCCGGCGGCTGCGCAAGGGCGTCCAGTACAACATCCGCTCCCTGATCCGGCGCCGCCGCTGGCCCCGGATCGTGCTCGGTCAGGCCGCCTGGGCCATGCTCTGCGCGCTGCTCCTCACCCAGCTGCCGTGGACGGACCGGACGGTTCCGCAGATCGTCTTCTGGGCGGGGCTGGCCCCGACGGCCGCCACCATCTGGTTCGACCGGCACAAGAAAGGCTGAGGCCGCCGGCGGCGCAGGGTCATCGTGTCCTCGCGTGCCGGCACCGGGGCCCGGGGCCGACGGCCTGCCGGGATACCCCTGAGAGGAGTTCTCAGGGGTATCCCGGGACCGCGGAGGTGTTCACACCGGTTCTGCTGCCGGTCTTCTACCGCACGACGGTGATCCGGTCGGCCTTCGGCGGGGCGATCGGGTTCGTGGCCGACGAGTTCGCCGTCAGGTACTTCTCCAGGGCCGTCAGGTCGTCCGCGCCGACCAGGTCGTTCGTGCCCCGGCCCAGCGTCGGGAAGCCGTCGCCGCCGCCCGCGAGGAAGCTGTTGGTGGCGACCCGGTAGGTGGCCGCCGGGTCGATCGGGGCGCCGTTCAGCCGGATGGAGCCGGTGACCACGCGGTCCGCACCGGACTGGGTGAGGTCCAGGGTGTAGGTGAGCCCGGCGGACGGCTGGAGGATCTTCGGCGCCGCCGCGTTGGCACCGCTGACCTGCTCCTTGAGCACCTGGACCAGCTCGGCGCCGGTGAAGTCCTGGAGGTTCACGGTGTTGGCGAACGGCTGGACCGTGAAGCCCTCGGCGTAGGTGACCACGCCGTCGCCCTCGGCGCCCTTGGCCGCGTAGGTCAGGCCGGCCCGGACCCCGCCCGGGTTCATCAGGGCCAGGCTGGTCCTCGGGTCCAGTTCCCGGCCGTGGGCGAGCTGGGCGTCGGCGATCAGGTCGCCCATCGGGGACTCGGTGCCGGTGTTGTTGACGTCGGCGGAGATGTAGCCGATGGCGCGGTTGCCGATCGGGGCGGCCAGGGTGTTCCACCTGGCGATCAGGTCGGTCATGTCCGGCGCCTTCGGGACGTCCCGGGTGACCACGCGGTTCGCGGACTTCACGGCCGTCCGGGCGATGTCGCCGGTGTAGCGGTCGTAGGTCAGCGTGGTGTCGGTGTACAGCCGGCCGAAGGAGGCCGCCGAGGTGACCATGCGGGGCCGGCCGGAGGGGTCCGGGACCGTGCAGACGTACGCGTTGTGGGTGTGGCCGGTGACCAGGGCGTCCACCGCGGGCGTGACGTTCCTGGCGATGTCCACGATCGGGCCGGAGATGCCGCTGCCCGCGCCCGCGGAGTCACAGTCGTAGTTGTAGGAGCCGGAGGCCGGGTAGCCGCCCTCGTGGATCAGGGCCACGATCGACTGCACGCCCTGGCGCTGGAGCACCTTGGCGTACTTGTTGATGGTCTCGGCCTCGTCCTTGAAGGTCAGGCCCTTGACTCCGTCGGCGGAGACGATGCCCGGGGTGCCCTCGAGCGTGACGCCGATGAAGCCGATCCTGACGCCGTCCTTCCTCCAGACCCAGTACGGCTTCAGGATCGGCTTCTTCGTCTTCTCGTCCAGGACGTTCGCCGCGAGGTACGGGAAGTCGGCGCCCTTGAACCTCTTGCCCGCGTAGCAGCCGTCCGTCGGGTGGCAGCCGCCGTTCTGCAGACGGGCCAGCTCCCGGGCGCCCTCGTCGAACTCGTGGTTGCCGACCGAGGTGACGTCCAGGTCCAGCTTGTTGAGCGCCTCGACGGTGGGCTCGTCGTGGAACAGACCCGACAGCAGCGGGGAGGCGCCGACCATGTCGCCGCCGGCCGCGGTGATCGAGTACGGGTGGCCCTCGCGGGCCCGGCGGAGGTGGGTGGCCAGGTACTCGACACCGCCCGCGTCGATCGTCTTCGTCGTGCCGTCCGGCTGGAGCTCGGTGACCCGGCCGGAAGAGCCGGACGGCGGCTCCAGGTTGCCGTGCAGGTCGTTGAAGGAGAGCAGCTGGACGTCCTGGTAGCGGCCCGGACGGTGCCCGTGGTCGCTCTCGTGCGCGTCCGCCGGGAGGGCGGCGGTCAGCGCCGCCGCCGTGGCGAGGCCGGCTGCGGCAGCGAGGAGGCCATGGGTACGGCGTCTGGTGCGCCGGGGCGCGGCTGGCATGGAGAACCCCCCTGTGGGTCGGCTGTGTGGCTCGGCGCAGCCTAGGGTCAACGCGCGTAGCGCGACAGGGGGTTCAGGGTTACATCATGGTTTCCCTTTGGCGATTCCTTTGCGGCCGGTATGCCGGGACTTCACCCCGGCCGCCCCGTACCCTCGTACGCATGAGCAGCGACGACACCGTACGGGGCTTCCCCGCCCGCTCCATCGAGACCCACTCCGCGCTCACCCCGGACCAGGCCGAGGCCGTCCTGCGCCTGCTCGGCGAGGCCGCCCGGATCGACGGGCAGCAACCGGTGTCCGAGCAGGGCCGGCTGCAACTGCGCGGCGGATCCCGCGAGGGCGTCTCGCACCTGCTGCTGACGGTCGAGGACGAACTCGCCGGGTACGCCCAGCTGGAGGACACCGACCCGGTCGAGGCACCGGCCGCGGAGCTGGTCGTGCACCCCGCGCAGCGCGGACACGGGCACGGCCGGGCGCTCGGCTCGGCCCTGCTCGCCGCCTCCGGCAAGCGGCTGCGGGTGTGGGCGCACGGCGGACATCCGGCCGCCCGGCATCTCGCCCAGGTGCTCGGTCTGACCCTGTTCCGCGAACTGCGCCAGATGCGGCGGCCGTTGGCGGACCTGGAGCTGCCCGAGCCGGTGCTGCCGGAGGGCGTGAGCGTGCGCGCCTTCGTGCCCGGCAAGGACGACGCCGCCTGGCTCGCGGTGAACGCCGCCGCCTTCGCCCACCACCCGGAGCAGGGCTCGCTCACCCAGCGGGACCTGGACGACCGCAAGGCCGAGGCGTGGTTCGACCCGGCCGGGTTCTTCCTCGCCGAGCGGCGCGGGGAGCTGATCGGCTTCCACTGGACCAAGGTGCACGCCGAGGAGGGCCTCGGCGAGGTGTACGTCCTCGGCGTGCGGCCCGGCGAGCAGGGCGGCGGGCTCGGCAAGGCGCTCACCACCATCGGGCTGCGCCACCTGGCCGCCCAGCAGCTGCCGACCGCGATGCTCTACGTCGACGCCGACAACAAGGCGGCGGTGGCGGTGTACGAGCGGCTGGGCTTCAGCGTCCACGAGACGGACCTGATGTACCGCACCGAAACCTGACATACCCGGACGTGAGGGGCGGCCGTGTTGACGGCCGCCTCTCTTTTGCACCACCCTTTCACTACTCAATTAGTGAAAGGGTGGTTGTACCGATGGTCGAGTACCGCATCGACCGGCACAGCGGCGTGGCCACCTATGTGCAGATCGTCCAGCAGACCAAACAGGCCCTCCGGCTCGGCCTGCTGGAGCCGGGTGACCGGCTGCCCACGGCGCGCGAGGTGGTGGAGGCGACCGCCATCAACCCCAACACCGTGCTGAAGGCGTACCGCGAGCTGGAGCGCGAGGGCCTGGTGGAGGCGCGGCGCGGACTCGGCACCTTCGTCCGCCGGTCCCTGGGCGCCACCCCCGCCGACTCCCCGCTGCGCACGGAACTGGAGGAGTGGGCGCTGCGCGCCCGCGCCGCCGGTCTGGAGCGGGACGACGTGTCCGCACTCTTCACTGCCGTACTCGACAAGCACTTCCAGGGAGACCCGTCATGAGCAGCGACACGGCGTTGAGGGCCGACGCTCTGGGGAAACGGTTCGGCCGCCGTGGGGGATGGGCACTGCGGGACTGCTCGTTCCGGCTGCCCGCCGGACGCGTGTGCGCCGTCGTCGGCCCCAACGGCGCCGGCAAGTCCACCCTGCTGGCCCTGGCCGCCGGGCTCACCTCGCCCACCGAGGGCAGCCTGACCGTCCTCGGCACCACCCCGGCCGCGGCCCGCCCCCGGGTCGGCTTCGTCGCCCAGGACAAGCCGCTGTACCCGCAGCTCACCATCGCCGAGACACTGCGCATGGGGGCCGACCTGAACCCCGGCCACTGGGACCCGGCCGTCGCGGAGCAGGTCGTCGCGGGCGGCGGCCTGGACGGCAAGGCCCGCGTCCGCTCCCTCTCCGGGGGCCAGCGCACCCGGGTCGCGCTCGCCCTCGCCCTCGGCAAACGGCCCGGCCTGCTGCTCCTGGACGAGCCGATGGCCGACCTCGACCCGCTGGCCCGGCACGAGCTGATGGGCACGCTGATGGCGCAGGCCGCCCAGTACGGCACCACCATCATGATGTCCTCGCACGTCGTCGCCGAGCTGGAGGACTCCTGCGACCACCTGCTGCTGGTCGGCGGCGGCCGGATCCGGCTGGCCGGCGAGATAGACGAGCTGCTCGCCGCCCACCTGCGGGTGGCCGGCGCCGCCGACTCCGCCGACCTCGGCGCGCACACGGTGGTGGAGTCCCGGATCACCGGCCGCCAGCTCACCGCGCTGGTCCGCCCGGCCGGACCGCTCCCCGGCGGCCTGCGCACCGCGGCGCCCTCCCTGGAGGAGCTGGTCCTCGCCCACCTGCGCAACCCCGGCGCGCCCGCCCTGACCGAGGAGAGTGCCGCGTGACCGCCGCCCTGACCGGCACCGCCGTCCCCCGGGCCGCCGGCACACCCCGGCTGACCCGGTGGGTGCTGCGCCTGCACCGGCCCGCGCTGTACGCCTGGACGGGCCTGGTGCTCGCGCTGGCCGCCCTGCTGCTCGGCCTGCGCGGCCCGCTCGCCGACGCCGCCGCCGAGGGCTGGCGGCAGTACCACGCCTGCGCGGGCCCGGCCAGGTGCTCCTACGACCAGGCGGCCATCCTCCGGTACAAGGACTACGCCAACTACGCCACCACGGCCCTGAACGCGCTGCCCATGCTGGTGGCCGGCTGGGCGGGCGCCGCGCTCGTCGGCCGGGAACTGGAGTCCGGCACCGCCCGGCTCGCCTGGACGCAGGGCACCTCACCGGCGCGCTGGCTGGCGGTCCGGCTGGCCGTGCCGGCGGTCGCCGTTGTGGCGGGGTCCGCCGCGCTGTTCTGGCTGCACCGCCTCGCCTGGCGCGCGGGCGAGGGCCGCATCGACAGCGCCAAGGACTGGTACGACCGGTTCACCTTCTACGCCAACGGCCCCACCACCGTCGCCCTGGCCCTCGCCGGACTCGCGCTCGGCGCGCTCGCGGGCCTGGTGCTGCGCCGTACGCTGCCCGCCCTCGTCGTCGCCATGGTGGTCATCACGTGCCTGCGGGCCGCGCTCGAGTTCGCCCTGCCGCACCTGTGGCCCGCGGTCACCCACGTCTCCACGACGGACCAGGGCCTTGGGGGTGACGGCCTCGGCGTCGCCCAGGGCGTGGTGACCCGCTCCGGCGCCCGCGTACCGGTCCCGGCCTGCGGCAGCGAAGCCGCGTGCCGGGCCGCGTACGCCGACATCACCGGCCGCTGGATCACCTACCACCCCTCCTCCCACTACTGGCCGCTCCAGCTCACCACCTGCGCGCTGATCGTGGCCGTCACCGGGCTGCTGGTGTTCGGCTCCTTCCTGGCGCTGCGCCGCGCCACGGGCGCCGTCCGGGCCGTGGAGGCCGCCGTATGACCGTCCTCGCCCCCGACCGCCCGGCCACCCGCCGCACCCTGCTGCGGCTGCACCGCCCGGCCCTGCTGGCCTGGACCGCCTTCGTCCTCCTCACGGCCGGTGAACTGCTCCGGGTCCACTACTCCGCCGCGCCCCGGGACCGGGCCTGCCGGCGGCCCGGCGGCTGGTGCACCTACACCGCGTTCACCGACACCGACAACGTCATGAACTTCCTCGGCGAGGTCCTCTGCTACGCCCCCTGCGCGGTGGCCGCCTGGGCCGGCGCCGCGCTGATCGGCCGCGAACTGGAGTCCGGAACCGCGTCGCTGGTCTGGACGCAGGCCGTCACACCGGTGCGCTGGCTGACCGCGAAACTGGTCGCCGCCGCGCTGCCGCTGCTCACCGGCGCCTCGGTGCTCGCCCTGGCCTTCGGCCTGACCTGGACCGCCGACCAGGACGTCCTGGTCACCAACTGGACCTGGGACCGCGTCTTCGTCCCGCGCGGCCCGCTGCTGCCCGCGCTCGTGCTGTTCGCCCTGGCCGCGGGCGCCCTGGCCGGCCTGGTCCTGCGCCGGTCGCTCCCCGCGCTCGCCGTCGCCTGCGCGGCCACCGTGGTCCTGCGGCTGTACCTGCGCGAGTTGTGGCAGCCGCTGCGCGGCCCGCTGACCGGTTTCTGGCCCCTGCACCTGGCCGCCACCGGCATGGTCCTGGTCCTCACCGGGGCCGCCGTGGCCGCCGCGTACGGCGTCCTGCGCCGCCTGACCGCCTGAACACCGGGGCCGACACCGGCCCGGTACGTCCCCCGACAGGGGGGAGGGACGTACCGGGCCGGTGTTTTTCGCACCCGGGAACCCCGTCGAGCCGCTCCCCGCTATCCCACACGTCATGTCGCCGTAACCATTGATTCAGGCAGGCTTGCGACGCTCGGCCAATGAAGCCCGCCGTGCCAGAGCCTTCGCCGCCCCCCGAGGGGCCCGCCGCGGGGAACGGGACCATGAAGCTCCCACCCGCACGTTCCGACGCGCCCATGGCGCCCGTCGCGCGGAAGAATGGGTTCATGAGTCAGCAAGACACCCAGGCAGCAGAGGCCCAGCACCCGCAGCCCTCCGTGGGCTCCATCGCCGCGCACCGGCAGCACGCCGTCGCCGCCACCGTCTCCGACCTGGAACCCGACCTCGACGCGGACCTCGACACGTTCGAGGAGACCCAGGCCGAGGGCGCCCTGCCACAGGGCCGCTTCCTCGACCGGGAGCGCAGCTGGCTCGCCTTCAACGAGCGGGTCCTGGAACTGGCCGAGGACCCGAACACGCCCCTGCTGGAGCGCGCGAACTTCCTCGCGATCTTCGCCAGCAACCTGGACGAGTTCTTCATGGTCCGGGTGGCCGGCCTGAAGCGCCGTATCGCCACCGGTGTCGCCACCCGCTCCGCCTCCGGCCTGCAGCCCCGCGAGGTGCTGGAGATGATCTGGGCCCGCTCCCGCGAGCTGATGGCCCGGCACGCCGCCTGCTACCACGAGGACGTCGCCCCCGCCCTCGCGGAGGAGGGCATCCACCTGGTCCGCTGGAGCGAGCTGACCGACAAGGAGCAGGCACGGCTCTTCACGCTCTTCCGGCACCAGATCTTCCCGGTGCTCACCCCGCTGGCCGTCGACCCGGCCCACCCCTTCCCGTACATCTCCGGCCTCTCGCTGAACCTGGCCGTCGTCGTACGCAACCCGGTCAGCGGCCACAAGCACTTCGCGCGGGTGAAGGTGCCGCCGCTGCTGACCCGCTTCCTGGAGGCCTCCCCGGGCCGCTACGTCCCCATCGAGGACGTCATCGCGGCCCCCAACCACCTGGAAGAGCTGTTCCCGGGCATGGAGATCCTGGAGCACCACGCCTTCCGGATCACCCGCAACGAGGACCTGGAGGTCGAGGAGGACGACGCCGAGAACCTCCTCCAGGCCCTGGAGAAGGAGCTGATGCGGCGCCGCTTCGGGCCGCCGGTGCGCCTGGAGGTCGAGGAGTCCATCGACCGCGAGGTGCTGGACCTGCTGGTCCGCGAGCTGAAGATCTCGGAGGCCGAGGTCTACCCGCTGCCCGGCCCGCTGGACCTCACCGGTCTCTTCCGCATCCACGGCCTCGACCGGCCGGAGCTGAAGTACCCGAAGTTCATCGCCGGCACCCACCGCGACCTCGCCGAGGTCGAGTCGGCGTCCGCGCCCGACATCTTCGCGGCCCTGCGCGCCCGTGACGTGCTCCTGCACCACCCGTACGACAGCTTCTCCACCTCCGTGCAGGCGTTCCTGGAGCAGGCGGCGGCCGACCCGGACGTCCTCGCGATCAAGCAGACCCTCTACCGCACCTCGGGCGACTCCCCGATCGTCGACGCGCTCATCGACGCCGCCGAGTCCGGCAAGCAGGTCCTCGTCCTGGTCGAGATCAAGGCCCGCTTCGACGAGCACGCCAACATCAAGTGGGCGCGCAAGCTGGAGGAGGCCGGCTGTCACGTCGTCTACGGCCTGGTCGGGCTGAAGACGCACTGCAAGCTGTCCCTGGTGGTCCGCCAGGAGGGCGAGACCCTGCGCCGCTACAGCCACGTCGGCACCGGCAACTACCACCCGAAGACGGCCCGGCTGTACGAGGACCTCGGCCTGCTCACCGCGGACCCGCAGGTCGGCGCGGACCTCTCCGACCTCTTCAACCGGCTGTCCGGCTATTCGCGCCGGGAGACCTACCGCCGGCTCCTCGTCGCCCCCAAGTCCCTGCGGGACGGGCTGATAGCCAGGATCGACAAGGAGGTCCAGCACCACCGTGCGGGGCGTCCGGCCTTCGTCCGCATCAAGGTCAACTCGATGGTCGACGAAGCGGTCATCGACGCCCTCTACCGGGCCTCCCAGGCGGGCGTGCCGGTCGACATCTGGGTGCGCGGCATCTGCGCCGTCCGCCCCGGTGTCGCCGGCCTGTCGGAGAACATCCGGGTCCGCTCGATCCTCGGCCGCTTCCTCGAACACTCGCGGGTGTTCGCCTTCGGCAACGGCGGCGAACCCGAGGTGTGGATCGGCAGCGCCGACATGATGCACCGCAACCTCGACCGCCGGATAGAGGCCCTGGTCCGGGTCGTCGACCCAGGCCACCGCGCAGCCCTCAACCGGCTGCTGGACACCGGCATGTCCGACACCACAGCCTCCTGGCACCTCGGCCCGGACGGCGAGTGGACGCGGCACGCGACCGACGCGGACGGCCAACCCCTGCGCAACATCCAGGAGATGCTCATAGACGCCCGGAGGCGCCGGCGTGGCACAGCAACACCTTGACCCGACGGACCCCACGGCCGAGGCGGTGACGGGAGACGCCCTCGCGGGCTACCTGCGCGCCCAGGCCACGGAGTTCCTGCGCGCCCTGCGCCTGCACCGGGAGAGGGGCGGCAACGGCACGGGCGGCCCCGCACGCGGCTACGCGGCGGCGGTCGGCGCGGAGGAGTCCGTCGACGCGGCGCGCGCCCTGCGCCGCTCGGCCCGCCGCATCAGCGGCAGCCTGCACACGTTCCGCCCCCTCCTCGACCCCGGCTGGTCGGAGGAGATGCGCCCCGAACTGGCCTGGCTGTCAGGCACCTTGGGACTTGAGCACGCCTACGAGGCGCGCCTGGAACGGCTGTTGCTGGCACTGCACAGGCTGTCGGGGGCCTCGGCGCTCCCGGCCCAGACGGTCGACGCCCTGACCGCGGGCGGCCGGACCGCCGGGGCGAGCGCCGTGACAGCGGCGCCGGAGCACACCGGCGGCCCCGCCGGCCCGGCCCCCGCGGAGCGCGGCAGCCTCACCGTGGGCGCGGCGAAGGCCGGCGCCCTGCTGGAGCGGCAGCTGACCCTGGCCCGGACGCGGGCCCACTCCACGGCGCTGCAGGCCCTCGGCTCCTCCCGCTTCCACGCCGTGGCCGACCGGGTCGCCGTACTCGCCAGCGAGGTCGCCCTCACCCCCGCCGCTCCCGCGACCGGCCTGCACCCCTTCGCCGCCGCGGCCGAGGAACGCCTCACCGATGCCGTCGCCGCGCTCCCGCTGATCACCGCCGGCCACCCCTACAACGCGGAGGCGCTGGTCCACGGCCTGTCCCCGGACCCGTCCCCGCACCCGCAGGACGGCCCCTGGCACCAGGTCCGCCTGCTGCTGCGCCTGCACCGGTACGCCCGTGAGGTGCTGCACGGCGGCGAGGCCCCGCTGGACGTACGGCTGCTGTCGGCGGGGCAGGCGCTGAACCGGCACCGGGACGCCTCGGAGGCGGCAGCGGCGGCGGCCCAGGCGGCCCGTACCCCCCGGATCACCCCGGCCACCGCGTACGCGCTCGGCGTGCTCCACGCCGACCAGCGGCACGAGGTCGAGGCGGCCCGGTTCGCGTTCCAGCAGGCGTGGCAGAGGCAGCCCGTCGACGTGCCCTGACGCGCCCCGAACCCCACGAGGAGGCGGTGTGAACGACACCGTGGTCCAGGCGGCCGGCTGTGTGCTGTGGCGCCGCTCCCCCGTCTCCGGTGACCTGGAGATCTGCCTGGTCCACCGGCCCAAGTACGACGACTGGTCCCACCCCAAGGGCAAGCTCAAGCGGGGTGAGGACCCTCTCGCCGGCGCCCTGCGCGAGGTCACGGAGGAGACCGGGTACACGGCCGAGCCCGACGGCGAGCTGCCCACCGTGCACTATGCGGCGGCCGGGCGGCCGAAGCGGGTGCGCTACTGGGCCGCGGAGGCGGTTTCCGGCCACTTCACGCCGAACGCCGAGGTGGACCGCATCCTGTGGCTCTCCCCGGCCGCGGCCCGGTCCCGGCTCACCCAGCCCCGCGACCGGGACCTGGTGGACGCCCTCGGCCGGCCGTCGGGCCTGCGGGAACGGCAGGGCTGAGCCCTCGCGACCGGGCCCGGCGCGGTCCGTTCACCGGCCGGCTCCCGGACCGGGTGCCGTCACAGGCCCGTCATGTGCCCCTCCGCGTCCGTACGGGCCTGACTGCGGGCCCGGCGGGCCGGACCGCGCCAGCCGCAGCTGCACCGGGCCACGCAGAAGCGGCCCTGTTCGTCGGTTCTCGTTAGGTGTTCCGGCCCTGAGCGGGTGTGTTCCGGCCCGTCGTGCTGCGCGGAGGTGACTGCCACCCTGGCAACGTTACCCAGCCCGCGGGAAAAGGTTCCCTGCGGCTTCCGCCCTCCCCGGCGGCGCGTGACGGGGCCCCCTACCCGTCGTTAACCGGACAACGAGGGCCCGTGACGGACACACCGGCTGGGGGTAGACAGGCGATGGATCGGCGGCAGCACAGACGCGCGGGCAGCACGGTCGCCGCGGTGGGCATCCTCCTCGGCCTCGGGACGGCCGCCACGGGCTGTACCGGCACCGGGGCCGCCGCCGAGGACGTCAAGGGCGGGGGCGACCCCGTCACCGTCCTGCACCGGGCCGGCGACGCGCTGCGGGACGCGGGCAGCTCCAAGGCCACCACCTCGATGGAGATGGCCACCGGCGGCACCCGGGTCACCATCCGCGGCAGGGGCGTCTACGACTACCGGCACCGCCTCGGCCGGCTCACCGTGATGCTGCCCGAGGACCCGGCGGGCACCGCCGGGCACCGGCCCATCACCGAACTCCTCGCCCCGGGCGCCCTCTTCATGAAGAACCGGGGCGCGGGCGTGCCCGCCGACAAGTGGGTGCGGGTGGAGACCGCCACGCTGTCCGACGGCAACCTGGTCACCGGCGGCGCGACCGACCCGTACGCGGCGGCGGAGATGCTGCGCGGGACGCGGGAGGCGGCCTTCGTCGGCCGGACCGAGGTCGCCGGGACGCCGGTGCGGCACTACCGGGGCACCGCCGACCTGGGACGTGCGGCCCGGTACGCGTCGGCCGGGAACAGGGCGTCGCTGGCCGCGGCGGCGAAGGGGTTCGCCACGGCCGTCGTGCCGTTCGACGCCTACCTGGACGACCAGGGCCGCATCCGCAAGCTCCGGCAGCGCTTCAGCTTCGTCAACGGACGGCAGCGGGCGAGCGTGGCGGTCGCCTCGACCCTGCTGCTCTACGCCTTCGGCACGCCCGTGGACGTCCGGCTGCCGGACCCGGCGGACATCTACGCGGGCCGGATCGCGGAGGACGGCCCCGCGGACGGTGCGACGACGAGACCCGGGGACGGCGCCTGAATCCGGCCAACTAGTCCGGGACGCCCTCCCGTAAGTAGCCCGTCCGTGCCATGCGCGGTGTGTGGGCCGCTGCCTACCCTAGGAAGCGGGCGGCGGCAGAGAAGAGGTGAGGCGGGTGGCTCCGGTCGGCGGCACGGCGGTTCAGGACCACGTGGCCCTCGCCGAGATCGAGCTGTGCGGAGAGCTGATCATCGCGGCCTCGGCCGCGGAGGACCGGCTCAGCCTGGAGAGCATCGACGCGGTACTGCGGGTCGCCGAGGAGCGGAACCGGGACTGAGGCGCGCTCCGCTCAGGTGCGCAGCAGCCGGCCGATCGCCTTCGTCGCCTCGTCCACCTTCGCGTCGATCTCGTCACCGCCCTTGACGGCCGCGTCCGCGACGCAGTGCCGCAGGTGCTCCTCCAGCAGCTGGAGCGCGAAGGACTGCAGGGCCTTGGTGGAGGCGGAGACCTGCGTGAGTATGTCGATGCAGTAGGTGTCCTCGTCCACCATCCGCTGCAGCCCGCGGATCTGCCCCTCGATGCGGCGCAGCCGCTTGAGGTGCTCGTCCTTCTGCTTGTGGTAGCCGTGCGTGGCGCCGGCCTCGGTCGTCGTCATCGCGGGCCTCCGTCTCGGGACGAGCCTCGGACAAGAGATGTCCATACCCCTACAGGGTATATGGTAACCGACTTCGCGGGGTAAGGAGCCCTTGGTACGCCCCCGTGCTGATCACTCTGCCCGATGGGCGACACTGGGATGCGGCCCATTAGCCGTGGCCGGATGATGCGCCTAGCATCAGCCTGACCGAAACCGAAGCACCCCGAGGACCCCACGTGCGCTTTCGTCTGACCCCCAGGGAGACGAGCTTCTACGACATGTTCGCCGCGTCCGCGGACAACATCGTCACCGGCTCGAAACTCCTGATGGAACTGCTCGGGGCGGACGCGTCTGCCCGGGCCGAGATCGCAGAGCGTATGCGGGCCGCGGAACACGCGGGTGACGACGCCACGCACGCGATCTTCCACCAGCTGAACTCCTCGTTCATCACGCCGTTCGACCGGGAGGACATCTACACCCTCGCCGGCTCCCTGGACGACATCATGGACTTCATGGAGGAGGCCGTCGACCTGGTCGTCCTCTACAACGTCGAGGAACTGCCCAAGGGGGTCGAGCAGCAGATCGAGGTCCTGGCCCGGGCTGCCGAGCTGACGGCGGAGGCCATGCCGAACCTCCGCACCCTGGACAACCTCACCGAGTACTGGATCGAGGTCAACCGGCTGGAGAACCAGGCCGACCAGATCCACCGCAAGCTGCTCGCCCACCTCTTCAACGGCAAGTACGACGCGATCGAGGTGCTGAAGCTCAAGCAGATCGTGGACGTCCTGGAAGAGGCGGCGGACGCGTTCGAGCACGTGGCGAACACGGTGGAGACCATCGCCGTCAAGGAGTCCTGAGGCGTCGATGGACACCTTCGCCCTGATCCTGACCATCGCGGTCGCGCTTTTCTTCACCTACACCAACGGTTTCCACGACTCGGCGAACGCGATCGCGACGTCGGTGTCGACGCGGGCGCTGACCCCGCGGGCGGCCCTCGCCATGGCCGCCGTGATGAACCTGGCCGGTGCCTTCCTGGGCTCCGGTGTCGCCAAGACCGTCAGCGAGGGACTGATCGAGACGCCGAAGGGCTCCACGGGACTGGGGATCCTCTTCGCGGCGCTGATCGGCGCGATCGTCTGGAACCTCGCCACCTGGTACTTCGGTCTGCCGTCCTCCTCCTCCCACGCCCTGTTCGGCGGCATGGTCGGCGCGGCTCTGGCGGGCGGTACGGACGTGCTCTGGAACGGCGTCCTGGACAAGATCGTCATCCCGATGTTCCTGTCGCCGCTCGTCGGCCTGGTCGTCGGCTACCTGGTCATGACGGCGATCATGTGGATGTTCCGCCGGTCCAACCCGCACAAGGCCAAGCGCGGCTTCCGGATCGCCCAGACCGTCTCGGCGGCGGGCATGGCCCTGGGCCACGGCCTGCAGGACGCCCAGAAGACGATGGGTGTCGTGGTGCTGGCACTGGTCATTTCCGGCCACGAGACGTTCGGCGACCCGATCCCGGTCTGGGTCAAGATCGTCTGTGCGGTGATGCTGTCGCTGGGCACGTACGCCGGTGGCTGGCGGATCATGCGGACGCTGGGCCGCAAGATCATCGAGCTGGACCCGCCGCAGGGGTTCGCGGCGGAGGCGACGGGCGCGTCGATCATGTTCACGACCGCGTTCATCTTCAAGGCGCCGATCTCCACGACCCATGTCATCACCTCGGCGATCATGGGCGTGGGCGCGACGAAGCGGGTCAACGCCGTCCGCTGGGGCGTGGCCAAGAACATCGTGCTGGGCTGGTTCATCACGATGCCGGCGGCAGCGCTGGTCGCCGCGCTGGCCTTCGGCGTGGTCAAACTCGTGGCCCTGTAAAACGGCCCCGCCCCACCCGCCCACCCTCCAGCCCGGCCGGCCAGAGGGTGGGCGCACGTTTCACACCCTCCGCCGACGGCACCAGGCCCGCCACCGGCCCCCCGGCCAACGCCCCCGTCTCCCCCCACCCCAGCCGACCGGCCCACCGGCCCATCCGCCCCGGCCCAACCCACCCAGCCCGGCCGACCTGCACATCCGCCCCAGCCCACCAGGCCCATCAGCCCCGGCCCGGCCGGCCCAGCCTGGGTGCCTCGCCGGAGCGGGCAGGGCGGGCGGCTTCGGCGGGGGCATCGGCTCGGGCCACCCAGCCGGGTCGACCGACCCACCGGCCCCTTCCGCCCCGCCCCGGCCGGGCCCATCGGCCCGCCGGGCCTTTCCCCCCGGCCTGACCCACCCGGCCAACCCCGCCGACCCGGCCACTGACCCGACCGACCGACCTGGCCCAGCCCGCCAGGCCTTCCACTCAGCCCGACCGACCAGCCGACCCGGCACATCCGGCCCGGCTCACCAGGCCCCCCGGCCCGGCCGCCCCAGCCGGCCCGCCCAGCCCGGCCGCCCCGCCGGAGCGGGCAGGGCGGGCGGCTTCGGCGGGGGCATCGGCTCGGGCCACCCAGCCGGGTCGACCGACCCACCGGCCCCTTCCGCCCCGCCCCGGCCGGGCCCATCGGCCCATCGGCCCGCCGGTCCACCGGGCCTTTCCCCCCGGCCTGGCAACCCGGCCAACCCCGCCGACCCGGCCCAGCCCACCAGGCCTTCCGCCTCAGCCCGACCGACCAGCCGACCCGGCACATCCGCCCCGGCTCACCAGCCCCCCCGGCCCGGCCGCCCCAGCCTGGCCCGCCCCAGGGGGTGGGCCGGTGGGAGGCGGGGTGCCCAGGGCCAGGGGCGAAGCCCCGCCGCGCCGGAGCTGGCGCCCCAAGCCGAAGCCGAACGCAGTGGAGCCGCCCCGGAGGGGCGAAGCCGCACCGTGCCGGAACCGGCGCCGAAGCCGAGACCGAGGCCGAAGCCGAAGCCGAAGCCGAAGCCGAAGCCGAACGCAGTGGGGCCGCCCCGGGAAGGGCGAAGCCCCGTCGTGCCGAGGCCCGAAGCCGAACGCAGTGGGCCCGCCCCCGGTAGTCGGGGGCGGGCCCTTTGCGTCCTCGCGGTGGCACCGCCATGCAGCACCGCGAGGGGTTCAGAGGAGCCGGCTCAGCCGAAGCGGCCGGAGATGTAGTCCTCCGTGGCCTGGACCGAGGGGTTCGAGAAGATCCGCTCGGTGTCGTCGATCTCGATCAGGCGGCCCGGCTGACCCACGGCGGACAGGTTGAAGAACGCCGTACGGTCCGAGACACGCGCCGCCTGCTGCATGTTGTGCGTCACGATGACGATCGTGAAACGCTCCTTCAGCTCACCGATCAGATCCTCGATGGCGAGGGTGGAGATCGGGTCCAGAGCGGAGCAGGGCTCGTCCATGAGCAGGACCTTCGGCTCGACCGCGATGGCGCGGGCGATGCACAGTCGCTGCTGCTGACCACCGGAGAGACCGGAGCCCGGCTTGTTCAGGCGGTCCTTCACCTCGTTCCAGAGGTTCGCGCCCTTGAGCGACTTCTCGACGATCTCGCTCAGCTCGCTCTTGCGGTAGTTGCCGTTCAGGCGCAGGCCCGCCGCGACGTTGTCGAAGATCGACATCGTGGGGAACGGGTTCGGGCGCTGGAAGACCATGCCGATCTCACGGCGCACGGACACCGGGTCGACACCGGCGCCGTAGAGGTCCTCGTCGTCCAGGAGCACCTTGCCCTCGACGCGGCCGCCGGGGGTGACCTCGTGCATGCGGTTCAGCGTGCGCAGGAACGTCGACTTGCCGCAGCCGGAGGGGCCGATGAACGCCGTCACAGAGCGCGGCTCGACGGTCATCGAGATGTCTTCGATCGCCTTGTGGGAGCCGTAGTAGGCGGTGAGTCCGCTTACGTCGATTCGCTTGGCCATGTCTACTTCACTTCCAGAATTTCAAGCTCGGTCGCTGTGTGGCCCCGCCCGGCGGAGCCGGAATCAGTCGCCTCAGCGACCGGACTTCGGGGCCTTCCAGCGGGCGATGCCGCGGGCCACCAGGTTGAGGATCATCACGAAGGCGATCAGCGTGAGGGAGGCCGCCCACGCGCGGTCGTACGCCGCGCCCGAGCCCGCGCTGTTGGCGAACTGCTGGTAGATGTACAGCGGCAGCGACGCCTGCGCGCCCTCGAAGGGGTTGTTGTTGATGAACGGGTTGCCGAACACCAGCAGCAGCACCGGCGCGGTCTCACCGGCGATACGGGCGACCGCCAGCATGATGCCGGTGGTGATGCCGCCGATGGAGGTCGGCAGGACCACCTTCAGAATGGTGCGCCACTTCGGCACACCGAGCGCCAGGGACGCCTCACGCAGCTCGTTCGGGACGAGCTTGAGCATCTCCTCGGTGGAGCGGACGACGACGGGCATCATCAGGATGGCCAGAGCCAGCGACCCCGCGAAGCCGAACGGCTGCATCTTGAAGATCAGCATCAGGCTGAGGATGAACAGGCCCGCGACGATCGACGGGATACCGGTCATCACGTCGACGAAGAACGTGACGGCCTTGGCGAGCCGGCCGCGGCCGTACTCGACCAGGTAGATCGCGGTGAGCACGCCGATCGGGGCACCGATGACGGTGGCCAGGCCGACCTGCTCCAGGCTGCCGATGATGGCGTGGTAGATGCCACCGCCGGGCTCGGTGTCGGCGACGACACCCATCGAGTGGGACAGGAAGTAGAAGTCGAGGACCTTCACACCGCGCGCGACGGTCACCCAGATCAGGGAGACCAGCGGGATCACGGCGACCACGAAGGCGACCCAGACGAGGCTGGTCGCGACCCGGTCCTTGGCCTGCCGGCGGCCCTCGACGCGCGCGGCGATGCCGTAGGTGCCGAAGACGAACAGGAGGGCGGCGATCAGGCCCCACTGGATCTTGCTGTCCAGGCCGGCGGCTGCGCTGATGCCGATGCCCAGGGCGATGGAGCCCGCGGCGATCGCCCACGGCGTCCACTTGGGCAGGCTGGCGGCGCGCAGGGTACTGGGGCGCTTGTCGGTGACGGCTGCGGTGCTCATGCGTTGGCCCCCGAGTACTCCGCGCGACGGGCGATGATCAGCCGGGCCGCGCCGTTGACCACCAGGGTGATGACGAACAGGACCAGACCGGAGGCGATGAGCGCGTCACGGCCGAACTCGTCCGCCTCACTGAACTTGCTGGCGATGTTCTGGGCGAAGGTGCCGCCGCCCGGGTTGAGCAGGCTGGCCTGGATGTCGAAGGTCGGGGAGAGAACGGTGGCCACCGCCATCGTCTCGCCGAGGGCGCGGCCGAGGCCGAGCATGGAGGCGGAGATCACGCCGGAGCGGCCGAAGGGCAGCACCGACATGCGGATGACCTCCCAGCGCGTGGCGCCGAGGGCCAGGGCCGCCTCCTCGTGCATCTGCGGGACCTGGCGGAAGACCTCACGGCTCACGTTGGTGATGATCGGCAGGATCATGATCGCGAGCAGGATTCCGACGGTCAGCACCGAGCGCGGCGCGCCCTGGTCCCAGGAGAAGATCCCGGTCCAGCCGAAGAAGTCGTTGAGCCAGCCGAACAGGCCGTTCATGTGCGGCACGAGGACGAGTGCGCCCCAGAGGCCGTACACGATGGACGGCACCGCGGCGAGCAGGTCGATCACATAGGCGACCGGGCTGGACATGCGGCGCGGGGCGTAGTGCGTGATGAACAGCGCGATCGCGACCGCGACCGGGACCGCGATGGCCATGGCGATGACCGAGGAGACGATCGTGCCGAAGGCCAGCACCGCGATGCCGAAGGTCGGCGGCTGGATGTTGGTGTTCCACTCGAAGGTGGTCAGGAAGTTGCCGTGGTCCTTGCTGATGGCGAGGGCGGCGCGGTAGGTGAGGAACCCCGCGATCGCGGCCATGATCACCAGCAGCAGGATCCCCGAGCCGCGGGACAGGCCGAGGAAGATGCGGTCGCCGGGGCGGGTCGCGCCGCGGGCGTTGCGCTTGCGTTCGGCCACCTCGGGCTGGGGCGGCGTCGGGGGAGGAGCGTCTGTTGTCGTCGATATGTCCATCGAGTTCTCCGGTCTGCGGAGCCGTACGCCCGAAAGGGGCCCGGCTCGTGGCGGCGGTGCACCGGACGGTGCGGCCCGGGTCGTGGAGAACCGGGCCGCACTCACGGATCAGGTCAGCTCAGGCCGTCGATGGTCGTGCGGACCTTGGCGATGATCTCGGCGGGCACGGGCGCGTAGCCGATGCTCGGGAGGATCTTCTGGCCGTCCTCGCTGGCGATGTAGCGCAGGAAGGCCTTGGTGGCGGGCAGGGTGTCCGCCTTGTTGCCCTTGTCACACGCGATCTCGTAGGTGACCAGGGTGATCGGGTAGGCGCCCTCGGCCTTGGTCTTGTAGTCCAGCTTGAGGGAGAGGTCCTTGCCGGTGCCGATGACCTTCGCGGCGGCGATGTCGGCGGTGGCGCTCTCGGAGCTGGGGGCGACCGGCTTGCTGGCACCGGTGTCGATGGACACGGCCTTGATGCCGTCCTTGACGTAGGACAGCTCGAAGTAGCCGATGGCGCCGGAGGTCTGCTTGACCTGCTGGGCCACACCGGCGGACTGCGGAGCGGACTGGCCGCCCTTGGCCTGCCAGGCCTTGCCGCCGTCGTACTTCCAGTTGGCCGGGGCGGTGGCGATCAGGTACTTGGTGAAGTTGTCCGTGGTGCCGGACTCGTCCGAGCGGTGGAAGGCCTGGATCTTCAGGTCGGGGAGCTTCACGCCCTTGTTCAGCGCGGCGATCGCCGGGTCGTTCCACTTGGTGATCTTGCTGTCGAAGATCTTGGCGAGCGTCGGGGCGTCCAGGACCAGGTTGTCGACACCCGGGACGTTGTAACCGATGGCGATGGGGCCGCCAACCATCGGCAGGTCGATGCCCTGGCCGCCGTTGCAGACCTTCTTGGAGGCCGTGACCTCTTCGGGCTTCAGCGCCGAGTCGGAGCCGGCGAAGGCGACCTGGCCCTGCGTGAACGCGGTGACACCGGCGCCGGAGCCGCCGCCCTTGTAGTTGATCTGCACCTTGCACGCCTGGGAGAACTGCTTGACCCAGGCGTCGATCGCGTTCTTCTGCGCGGAGGAGCCGTCTGCGAGGAGCTGACCCTTGGCGTCGTCGCACTTGATCGACCCGGCGTCGGTGGACGCGGACGAGTTGCCCGTCTTACCGCCACCGTTGTCGTCGGAGCCGCACGCCGTCAGGGCAAGGGCGCCGGTGACGGCGACAGCACCGAGGGAAAGGGCACGCAGCCGGTTCTTGCGCTGAAGCATCACTTTTCGGAAGTTCCTTCCAGGAGCCGCCGCTGTCGGCGGCGCGCGAGGGTAAGTGGGTGCGGGAGCGCATCCGTAACCGCGCTTCACACCGTGTAGGGCCGAAATTAGGCAGATCAGGTGAAGCCGCCAATGGCCAGAAGTAAACGGAGGGTGAACCCCTGCCGTCGGCCTGGTTAGGTCACGGAATGCTCACGGGGAGGGCACGCGAAGGTTCCGGCGATCGGGTTACACGGACATGTATTCGACGCTCCTCACCCGATCGGGGGAACCCCACGACGCGGGCCGTCGTCTCGTTCCAGGGAAGCCGAGGAAAGGCGACGGACATGGAACGGCGTACGTTCATCTCGGGCGGCGCGGCCGCCCTGGCGACGACCGCACTCACCGCGTGCGGTGCGGGCGGAGGTTCCTCCGCCCCTGCGGCGGCCCACACCGCTACGCCGTCGCGTCCATCCTCTCTGACGTCGCTGAAGACCACCAGCGCGAGCGCCGCGGCGAACTGGACCGCCCTCGCCCGTGACCTGGACGGCACCCTGCTGCGGCCGGGTGACGCCTCCTGGACGACCGCCCACCAGCTGTACAACACCCGCTTCGACGGCCTGAAGCCGGCCGCGGTGGCCTACGTCGCGCACGCCGCCGACATCCGTACCACCCTGGCGTACGCCCAGGCCCACCACATCAAGGTGGCGATACGCAACGGCGGCCACTCCTACGCGGGCTACTCCTCCGGCGACAACCGCCTCATCCTCGACGTCTCCCGGCTCAACCGGGTCCGGGCCGGCGGCGGCCAGGCCGTCGTCGGCGCCGGCGCCAAGCTGATCGACGTCTACCGCGGGCTGGCCGCGAAGGGCGTGACCATACCCGCCGGCTCCTGCCCCACCGTCGGCGTCTCCGGCCTCGTACTCGGCGGCGGCCACGGCGTCGCCTCCCGCGCCTACGGCCTGACCTGCGACAGCCTCACCCAGGCCACCCTGATCACAGCGGACGGCACCCAGCTCACCGCCGACGCCACCCACCACTCCGACCTCTTCTGGGCGCTGCGCGGCGCCGGCAACGGCAACTTCGGCGTCGTCACCGAGCTGCGGTTCAAGACCCATGCCGCGCCGCAGGCCGTGACCGCCTACCTGACGTGGCCGTGGTCCAAGGCCGCCAAGGTGCTCAAGGCCTGGCAGGAGTGGGGACCGGGCCAGCCCGACGAGATCTGGTCCTCGCTGCACCTGTCGTGCTCCCCGGGCCGCACCCCGGCCATCTCCGTGTCCTGCTTCTCCCTCGGCACCTACGGCGAGCTGCAGAACGCCGTGGACCGCCTGGCCCACCTGGCCGGCGCGAACGCCGCCTCGGTCTCCCTGCGCCGGCGGGGCTACGAGGAGGCGATGGAGATCTACGCCGGGTGCTCCTCCTTCTCCACCGACGCCCAGTGCCACCTGCCGGGGTCCACCCCGGGCCGCTCCGCACAGGGCAGGCTGGGCCGCGAGACGTACGCGGCCCGCTCCGACTTCTTCGACCGCTCGCTGTCCGCGGCCGGCATCCAGACCGTGCTGAAGCAGATCGCCGCCGTGCGGGGCGGCGGGGGCAGCATCGCGTTCACCGCCCTCGGCGGCGCGGTCAACCGGGTCTCCCCGACCGCGACCGCGTTCGTCCACCGCCGCTCCCGGATGCTGGCCCAGTACATCGCCTCCTGGGGCGCGGGCGCCTCCGGCGGCACCGCCCAGTCCTGGCTGACCTCCGCCCACGACGCGATGAAGCCGTACGCCTCGGGCGCCGCCTACCAGAACTACACCGACCCGACGCTGACGGACTGGAAGAAGGCGTACTACGGCGACGCGGGGGCCCGGCTGGCCAAGGTGAAGAAGGCCTACGACCCGCAGCGCTTCTTCTCCTACGGGCAGGGGCTGTAGCGCGCGGGGGCCACGGCCCGCGCCGCGGCCGTCAGCAGTGGCAGAGCACGTCGACCAGGACGGTCTCCGGGTCGAGGTGCCCCAGACGGTCGGCGGCCCACTCCCAGTAGCCCTCGGTGCCGGCGTCCCGCCAGCGGCCGTCGGGGGTGAGCAGGGCGTGCCCGGGGACGGCGCCACGCGGGTCCGCCCAGGCGGCGTGCGGCGTGTCGTGCCCCCGTACCGCCCCCCGCACCACCCGCCGGCGCATCGCGGCGAGGTCGAGCAGTCCGCGGGGGCCGCCGTAGCACTCCAGCGGGCCGAGCGGCGCGGGACCGGCCGCGCCGCCCGGGACGGTGCCGGCGGTGAGGAGCCTGCGGTCGCCGTCGTACTCGGGCCGGACGAGGTACGGGGTCTCGGGGCGGGCGTGGATGACCCACCCGTCCCACTCCCCCACCGGATTCCAGTCGTCCGTGGCGTTCATGTCGTACGGCGCCATGGCCACGGCTATCGCACCCGGCACCCGGCGGGGCGGGGTGGGCGGCAGGCACACCGTGGCGAAGAACTTGGTCATGCGGCGCAGCGTAGGGCTACGCCGCCAGGTCGCGCTCCTCGGATTCCACCGGCGTGCGGGCGCTGGGCAGCACGGTGTCCCGGCCGCTGCCGGCCGCCGGCCGGCGCCGGACGAGCCGGCCCGCCCGGGGCGAACGCTCCACCGCCCGCACCAGCGGAGTGAGGAGGGCCATGGCCGGCGGGGACAGCAGCAGGACCACCGCCGTGCCGAGGGCGAAGCCGCCGACGACGTCCGTCGGGTAGTGCACGCCCATGTAGACCCGGCAGAAGCCTTCCAGCAGGGCCAGAGCGATACCGGCGAGACCGAAGCGGCGGTCGGCGACGAAGAGCCCCACGCCGAGCGCCATCGTGATCGTCGCGTGGTCGCTGACGAAGGAGAAGTCGGTCTTGCCGCCGACGAGGACGTCCAGGCCCTCGTGGTCGACGAAGGGGCGGGGGCGCTCCACGAAACCGCGTATCGGGACGTTCACCAGGACCGCGAGGCCGGCCGCGAGCGGGGCCCACACCAGCGCCGCCACCGAGGGCGCCGCGTCCTCGCCGCCGCGGCGCCGCACGGACCACCAGCACCACAGGACCAGCAGCACCATGGCGAGCAGCAGGCCGTACTCACCGACGAACTCCATGGCCCGGTCGAACCCGCCGGGGGCGTCCTTGGCCAGGCCGTTGATGTCGAAGAGCAGGCCGACGTCGGGGTTCGATCCGGATTCGGCGAGTACAGCCATGGTGCTGCGGCCCCTTCGTCGTTCGTCCGGACGCACCGGTTGTGCGTCGCTCCTGCCCCCCGTGGCACGTAGATCCGCATCCGCTGCACTGCCGTACTGACGTCCGCTCGGCTACGTCAACAGGAACGCACAGCCACCATCAATACGTTCCACTCTCCACTGAATGATCACGCAGACGTTATCGAAGAGAGACTCGTCATCGCAGCTCAGGGGGCGGCTTCCCGCTCAGTTCACACAGTCGTGGGGAGCGCTTTCGCGCCATCCTCGGTTACCCGGGTGGCACCGAAGTAGTCGGGGGTGTCTACGGGGTCGAACCGGATCACGGCGCCGGTGCGCGGGGCGTCGATCATGTACCCGCCGCCGACGTAGATCCCCACGTGCCGGATGGCCCGGGAGTCGGTGTGGTCGTCCGAGAAGAACACCAGGTCACCCGGCAGCAACTGGTCCCGCGAGGGGTGCGGTCCCGCGTTGTACTGGTCGTTGGCCACGCGCGGCAGGCCGATCCCGACCTTCTCGTACGCGGCCTTCGTCAGGCCCGAGCAGTCGAAGCGCCCGCCCTGGTCGGCCGTGCCGTTGCCGCCCCACAGGTAGGGCGTGCCGAGCCGGCTCTGCGCGAAGGCGATCGCACCGGCGGCCTGCCGGGTGGGGTCGATCCGGGTGACCGGCGCGGCGAAGCTCTTCTCCAGGCTGCGGATCCGCTGGACGTAGTTCTGCGTCTCGCTGATGGCCGGAACCCCGCCGGACCTGATGACCCGGTAGGCACCGGCGTTGTAGGCGGCGAGCATGTTGTCGGAGACGTTGCCCGGCACGTCCTTCACGTACTTCGCCAGCTCGCAGTCGTAGGAGGCGGCCGACGGGATCGCGTCGGCCGGGTCCCAGATGTCGCGCCTGCCGTCACCGTCGCCGTCGATGCCGTGGGTGGCCCAGGTGCTGGGGATGAACTGGGCGATACCGCGGGCGTCGGCCGGGCTGACGACGGTCGGGTTCCACCCGCTCTCCTGGTAGAGCTGGGCGGCCAGCAGCGCGGGGCTGAGCGCCGGGCACAGGTTGCCCCACTGCTGCACGAGCTGCTTGTAGGCGGCGGGCACGGCCCCCTTGGCAAGCCCCCGGCTCCCCGAGGTCACCCCGTTGACCAGGTTCCCGGCCACGATGTAGACGCCGACGACGAGCAGCGTGACGAAGCTCAACCCGGCGCCCGCGAGGGCGCCACCGACGATCCACGTCCTACGCACCGTCAACCGCCCCTCAGCGTCGGCCAGTCCACCCGGAGCAGTCTAGAAGCGGACGCGTCACGGCACGAGAACATCGGCCAAGCCACACCACACGACGCCGTACGCGCGCATCCGCCCGCGCCTGCGGTGTTCGGCCACCGGTCAGTGCGCGGCGGCCTCCTCGTACAGGCGGGCCGACTCGGCCCGGAGCACCACGCTGTAGGAGATGTCGGCCGTGGCGCCGCCCCTCTCATGGCCGCCGAGGACGCCGACGACCTGGCCGTCGCCGTTGACCCAGGGGCTGCCGCTGGTGCCGCCTGCGAAGGACGGACAGTCGATGCGCTGCTGCGTACGGCTGTGCCGGGTCGGTCTGTTGCTGCACGTGATGGGCGTCTCACGGGACTCGGGGTAGCCCGTGACCGTCACCGGGGTGGCCCCGGTGGCCACCCCGGTCGTGAACCGGTTGGCCCCGACCACGCCCTCCAGCGGCGTGCCGTCCCGGTCGGCGACGGCGGCGAAGGCGACATCGCTGTCCTCGTCCTCGTCCTCGGCCCACCCGTCCGGCAGGTACCGCCGCGTCACCTGCCACACCCCGTAGGGCGCCTGGGCGTCCCGGTACCCCGGCACGAACACCAGAGCGTCGTCACCGTCCACACAGTGCGCCGCGGTGAGGATGAGATCGCCCCGCGGACTGTGCACCACCGACGCGGTACAGAAGTGTCCGCCCTCCGGCCGGCCCGCCCCGTCCGCCGCGAACAGCACACCCACGCGGGCGCTCCTGCGGTTCGCGACGGCGTCGGCGGTGACCCCGAGGGGACCCCGGCCGTCGTCGGCGGCGGCCACGGAGGCCGACGTCAGCGCGAGCAGCACCACAGCGCCGAGCAGCGCGGGCCGCGAGGTGATGGAGATGCGTTGAATGCGCTTCATCAGGCCTCACTTTGCGCCACGAAGGTGAGAATCCCCCTCCCACTTCCCTGAGATTCCCCTGTGAACACCTCGGGACCACGCCCGTCGGCTCCTCGGGCGGGCGGCCGCGCCCGGGCCCGTGAGAACATCGAGGCGGCCTCTCACCCGACCAGCCGTCAGAAACCGTGCCAGGCCGTAAGAGGGGTCAACGACGGAACCACACGACAGGTTCCGGTCGGACCTCGTTGCCCGGCGTGACCTGCCGTGATACACAGAGTGACCGTACGCGCCATTCGTACGAAACCCGCCAGTCAATGACGTCAAGTCGACATACGTGGGCGACGTTGTCGGCGACAATGAGGCCTGTCCTCTGCACACGGCAGGGGCACACGCGGAACTACCCACCAGGGGCGGTGACTTACATGCTCTTTGCGGCCGACAAGGGAGACATCAACACCATCATCGGCGGGATCGCTCCGGACTGGGGCCCCTTCGGCAGCCTGGGCAACGAGGCCAAGGTGATGATCGAGGTGGTCATGGCCGTGGCCATCCTCCTCTGCCTCGGCATCGCGGTATGGGGCGCGGCGAAGCAGCGCATCGGCGCGACGGCGCTCCGGGACACCTTCAGCGCGGAACAGGGCAAGGGCCTGATCATCGCCGGCCTCACCGGGGTCTTCATCATCGGCTCCCTCGGCACACTGTTCACCATCGTGTACGGCATGGCGGTGTAGCCCCACCCCTTCCGGGCACGCCCGGCCGCGGCTGTCCCCTCCACCCCACCCACCCGTCGTGCCCACCGGCTGAGGTTGCGTCTCCCTGATGTCGAGTCACCACACCGCGCCCGCGCGGGAACCAGCACGGCTACCGTCGTATGTCTACGAGGTGGAGGGGGCGTACGCGGCATGAGTCCCGGAGACGACCAGGGCTACAGCGACTACATGGAGACGGGCCACACCCGCACCCGCCTCCCGGAGACCGACCCCTACGGCGGCGCCCCACGCCGCCCCAACCGCTCCTCCTCCAGAAGCCTGGTGACGGTGGTCGGCGTGGTCGTCCTCCTCATCGCCGCCATCGCATTCGCCAATCGGGGGGGCGATTCGTCTTCCGACGACGCGTCCGCGAAGACCGACAAGCCGGCATCCTCCATGACATCGGCCAGCGGCACCCGCCCGGTGGACAGCAGGACCGCCGGAGTGCCGACCGGGTTCGCCCACACCGAGCAGGGAGCACAGTCCGCGGCATCGAACTACGCCGTGGCGCTGGGCTCAACGGGCATGTTCAACAAGGACAGCCGCCATACGCTCCTGCAACTCCTCTACACCCCCGAGGCAGCGGTCCGTCTTCAGAACACGATGGACCAGGCCTATTCGACCGACTTCCTCGCCACGATGGGCCTCGACGCCGCGGGCAACGCGCCGAAGGGCAACACGTTCGTCTCGCGGGTGATCCCGGTCGGTACGACGGTGCGGCAGTACTCGGCGGACAGCGCCAAGGTCGCCGTCTGGTACGTCGGTCTCATCGGAATGGCCGGCAGCACGTCGACCGACCCCGTCACCTCGTCCTGGAAGACATGGACGTTCGACCTGCGGTGGTCCGACGGCGACTGGAGGATCGACTCCGAAACGCAGCAGGACGGCCCCGCCCCGGTGCCCGGCGACGACAAGGCCGCCACCTCCGACGAGATCAGCAAGGCCATCGAAGAGTACGGAGGGTTCACGTATGCCCGGTAACCCGCAGCGTGCGCTCAGGCTCGCCGGAGTCGTGGCAGCCGTACAGACCACGGCCGTACTGCTGGCCACACGCGCCTTCGCCGCGCCCACGCCCACACCGACGCCCTCCGGCGGCGCGTCGCCCTCGCCGTCGACGGGAAAGTTCAACTGCGGTGCCATCCCGGGCGAGGCCAAGAAGTACTGCGAGCGCGGTAACAGCCCCAGCGGGTCCGGAGGCGTCACCACCCCGGACGCCTCCACCCTCGACCCCCTGTCCTCCCTCGCCAAAGGCTGTGCCGAGGCCGCCGCGTGGACGGTGGACAAGCTCAGCAAGGCCGTGAAGGAGACCGCCACCGTCGACTTCACCAATCAGGCCTTCCTGAAGCAGTACGCCGTCGTCTTCGCCGCCTCCACCATCCTCACCCTCCTGCTGTGGCTGCTCGCCGTCGCCAAGCGGGCCGTACGCGGCGTGCCGCTCACCACCGCCATCTCCGAAGCCGTCGGCTTCCTCTGGCTCACCGTGCTGGCGTCCGCCTTCACCCCGCTGATCCTCTACACCGTCGTCTCGGCGACCGACGGCGTGACGGACGTCCTCGCGAAGGCCACCGGCGACCAGGCCGACACCTTCTTCGGCACCTTCTCCGGCGCACTGAACAAGGGCACCGACATCGGCGGCGGCCCCATCATGCTGATCGTCGTCTCCCTGGTCAGCATCCTCGCCGCCGGCGTCCTGTGGCTGGAACTCGTCATCAGGGCCGCGCTCCTCTACGTCGGCGCCCTCCTCGGCACCGTCGTCTACGCCGGACTGGTCGACAAGAACCTCTGGGGACACGTCAGGCGCTGGGCCGGCATCATGATCGCCGTCATCCTCGTCAAACCCGTCATCGTCATCGTGCTCGGCCTCGCCGGCGCACTCGCCGGCGGCAACGGCCCCGACGCCTTCTCCGCCGTCGTCTCCGGCCTCGCCATCATCCTGCTGGCCATCTTCGCCAGCGCGATGATCTACCGCTTCGTCCCCGGCTTCGGCGACGAGATCGCGAGCGGCCGCAACAACCGCATCATGCAGGGTGCCGAGGGCAAGGCCGCCGCCGTCATCAGCTCCCCCGCCACCCTCGTCGCCCAGGGCATCAAGGCCCACAGCACCCGCGCCGACAGCAACGGAGGCGGGCAGGGCAGCGCCACCCCCCGCCCGGCCAACCCCGCCTCCGGCGGCGTCGCCGCCCACAGCAGCCGTACCCCCACCGGGGGCACCGGCGGAGCCGTCCCCTCCGCCACGCCCGCGCCCCGCGCGTCCAGCCCGGTCAACACCCCGCACGCCAGTAACACCCGCAACAACCGCTCGGGAGGTGAAGGGCGTTGACGACCGAGTCCCACCTGTCCCATCCGGTCACGCCCCGCCGTACGTATCTCATCGGCCGCGCCCGGCCGAACGCGATCGTCGGACGGAACCGCGAGTCCGGCGAGATCGCGCTGATCATCGCCGGCGCGTTCCTCGGCATGATGTGCGGCCTCCTCGTGCCGGTCCTGTCCCTGCGGATCCTGCTGCTGACGGGCTTCCCGCTGCTCGCGCTCGCCGCGGTCTACGTGCCGTACAAGCGCCGCACCTTCTACAAGTGGTTCGAGATCAACCGCTCGTACAAGCGGACCCTCAAGCGGGGTACCACCTACCGGTCCGGCGCCGCCGAGGCAGGCACCCGGATCGACGGCCGGGAGGTCGAGATCGGACCGCCCCCGGGCATCGGACGCATCAGCTGGCTCGCCGCGCCCTTCGGGCCCGACGAGATCGCCGTACTCCTGCACGCCGACCGGAAGACCGTCACGGCCGCCATCGAGATCGAGGGCCCCGGCGTCGGTCTGCGCGACTCCGAGGACCAGGAAGCCCTGGTCGACCGCTTCGGCACGCTGCTCAAGCACGTCGCCAACGGCGACGGCTTCGTGACCCGGCTGCAGATGCTCGCCCGCACCCTCCCCGCCGACCCGGACGCGCACGCCAAGGACGTCACCCTGCGCGGCGACCACCGCTCTCCGGACTGGCTCCGGCGGTCCTACGACCAGCTCCAGTCCATGGTGTCCACCAGCAGCGAGCAGCACCGCGCCTACCTCGTCGCCTGCATGCACTACAACCGCGAACTGGCCGCCGAGGCACACGCCATGGCCCGCGCCGCCCGCGCCCACGGCAGCAAGGTCGACCGGGACGCCGGTCTCGCCGTCGTCATGGCCCGTGAGCTGACCGACATCTGCTCGCGGCTCCAGGAGGCCGACATCCGGGTACGGCAGCCGCTCGGTCAGGGCCGGCTGTCCTCCCTCATCCACTCCATGTACGACCCCGACCACCCCATCGACCACATCCAGGCGATGACCCAGCGCAACGCCTGGCCGGCCGAGCTGGACGCCGTGGAGCCCACCTACCTCCAGGCCAAGACCCGGGAGTCCAGCACCCGCGCGCCCTGGTGCCACGCCACCGCCTGGGTGAAGGAGTGGCCCATGACCCCGGTCGGCGTCAACTTCCTCGCCCCGCTCCTCGTCCACACCCCGGACGTCATCCGCACGGTCGCCGTGACCATGGACCTCGAACCCACCGAGGTCGCCATCGAGCGCATGCTGACCGAGAAGACCAACGACGAGGCCGAGGCGTCCCGGGCCGCCAAGATGAACCGGACCGTCGACCCCCGCGACATCGCCGCCCACAACCGCCTCGACCAGCGGGGCGAGGATCTCGCCAGCGGCGCGGCGGGCGTCAACCTGGTCGGCTACATCACCGTCTCCTCCCGCTCCCCGGAGGCCCTCGCCCGCGACAAGCGCACGATAAGGGCCTCCGCCGGCAAGTCGTACCTCAAGCTGGAGTGGTGCGACCGGGAGCACCACCGCGCCTTCGTGAACACACTTCCCTTCGCCACCGGCATCCGAAGGTAGGGGCTGATTCACCGATGCGGGATCCGCTGTCCGTCCTCACCGAGGCCTTCACCTCCTTCCTCTTCGGGAAGGTGGAGACGACCCGGCTGCCGGTACGCACCTCCACCGGCCAGGCCCAGGCCGTCTACCTGCCCACGGCCGCGCCCGGCCTCGGTGACTCCGGCGTCATCATCGGCCGCGAGGTGTACTCCGGAAAGGGCTACATCTACGACCCCTTCCAGCTCTACGGCCAGCAGCTACCGGCCCCCCACTGGCTGGTCCTCGGCGAGTCCGGCAACGGCAAGTCGGCGCTGGAGAAGACGTACGTCCTGCGCCAGCTGCGATTCAAGGACCGCCAGGTCGTCGTCCTGGACGCACAGGGCGAGGACGGGGTCGGCGAGTGGAACCTCATCGCGCAGGAACTGGGGATAACGCCCATCCGGCTGGACCCCACGGCGGCCCTGAACCACGGGATCCGGCTCAATCCGCTGGACCCGGCGATCACCACCACCGGCCAGCTCGCACTGCTCCGGACGATCATCGAGGTGGCGATGGGCCACGGCCTGGACGAACGCTCCGGGTTCGCCCTGAAGGTCGCCCACTCGTACGTCAACGAGACCATCCTCGACCGCCAGCCGGTCCTGACGGACATCGTGGAGCAGCTACGGCACCCCGAGCCCGAGTCCGCCGAGGCGATGAACGTCGCCATAGACGACGTACGCGCCTGGGGCCTGGACGTCGCCCTGGTGCTGGACCGGCTCGTCGACGGTGACCTGCGCGGCATGTTCGACGGCCCGACCACGGTCGGCATCGACCTCGACGCGCCCCTCATCGTCTTCGACCTGTCCCACATCGACCGCAACTCCATCGCCATGCCCATCCTCATGGCGATCGTCGGCGTGTGGCTGGAGCACACCTGGATCCGTCCCGACCGGAAGAAGCGCATCTTCCTGGTCGAGGAGGCCTGGCACATCATCAACAGCCCGTTCGTCGCCCAGCTGTTCCAGCGGCTGCTGAAGTTCGGGCGCCGGCTGGGCCTGTCCTTCGTGGCGGTCGTCCACCACCTGTCCGACGTGGTCGACGGGGCCGCGGCGAAGGAGGCGGCGGCCATCCTGAAGATGGCGTCGACCCGGACGATCTACGCCCAGAAGGCCGACGAGGCCCGGGCGACCGGCCGGGTACTGGGCCTGCCGCGGTGGGCCGTGGAGATCATCCCGACGCTCACGCCCGGCATCGCCGTCTGGGACGTCAACGGCAACGTCCAGGTGGTCAAGCACCTGATCACGGAGACGGAACGCCCGCTGGTCTTCACCGACCGCGCGATGACCGAGTCCTCCGCCGACCTCGCGGCCGACGACGCACTGCGCGCCGCCGAGCTGGAGGCCGAACAGCGGGCCGCGGCCTTCGTGGAACAGCATCTGGGCGACTCCGAGTCGACGGTGGCGTAGGGAGCGCAGGGTGAGACCGGACGATCGCCGTGACAGCCGCCGGGAGGGCCAGGGCGGCATTCCCGACGGCCTGCTGATCGGCATCCTCGCGTTCCTCCTCGGCATGACCGTCCTGGTGTGGACCGCCACCGGCCTCGGTGCCTGGTTCGCCCGGGGCGCCTGGCCCGACGGCGTCACCTTCACCCGCACGCCCCTGGCCATGCGCCACCTCATCGGCCGGCCGCACGACCTCACCGGCGCCTGGCCCGACACCCCGCCCGCCCAGCTGTCCGGCTGGGGCCTGTTCTGGGGCCTGTTCATCGGCCAGCTGATGATCCTGGTCGTCGCCGCGGTGTTCGTCATGGGCACGATGGCACGCTGGCGCGCGGGCCGGGCCGCACGCCGGGCCACGGGCTACCCCACGGACCAGCCCGCACCGCCACAGCCACAGCCACAGCCACAGCCACAGCACGACGGATCTCAGCCGCGCCACGGCGACCGGCAGCCGCGCTACGACGGACCTCAGCCGCGCGACGGCGACCCGGAGCCGTGCTACGACGTTCCGGCGCCCCGTACCGAGCCCGGACCCCGGTACGAGATGCCGGCGCCCCGCACCGAGCCCGAGCCGCTGCCGGCGCCGCCCCCGCAGAAGACGGTTCCGCACGCACCGGCCGCCGGCGTCCAGGCCGCCGACGGCGGGCCGGCGACCGCGTGGGAGAGGGAGACCGGCCGCGCCGACCGCACCGTGCTCTACGCCCCGCCCGCGGTCCGCCGGGCGACCGCGGCGCGGGCCATCCAGGACGCGGCCGGCCCGGCCCTCGTGGTGACCTCGGACCCGGCCCTGTGGGCGGAGTCGAAGGACGCCAAGGCCAAACTCGGTCCCACCCTCCTCTACGACCCCGCGCACCTCTGCGACACCCCGGCCCGTCTCCACTGGTCCCCCACCGTCGGCTGCGCGGACCGGCAGACGGCACTGCACAGGGCGACGGCGCTGCTCGCCCCGGTTCAGCCCACCGCCAGGATCGACCAGGCGGTGGCGGACACGGCGATCACCCTCCTGCGCAGCTACCTCCACGCCGCCGCCCTGGAGAACCGCACCATCCGGCACGTCCACCGCTGGGCCCAGGGCACCCAGGTACAGGACGCGGTCCGCACCCTCCGCACGCACCCCAAGGCCGCCCCCGGCTCCGCCGGCGAGCTGGAGGCGGCGCTCACCGCGCATCCCGAACGCCGGGACATCGCCCAGGAACTGACGAGCAGGGCACTCTCGGCGCTGTTCACGGTCAACATCCGCGAGTCGTGCACACCCAACCGAAATGATGCGCTGGCCTTGGATTCCTTCGTCCACGAAGGGGGCACGCTTTATGTGGTCGGTGAATCCATCGAGGACCCGAGGAGTCATCCCGGCGCGATGCCGCTCCTGACGGCCCTCGTCTCCAGCGTGGTCGAGCACGGCCGGCACATGGCCGAACGGTCATCCTCCGGTCGGCTCGACCCACCACTGACCCTGGTCCTGGACGACATCGCGGCCGTGGCCCCGTTCCCCGAGCTGCCGGCCCTCCTCACCTCGGGAAGCGGCCAGGGCCTGCCCACACTCGCCCTGCTCCGCTCCCGCGAACAGGCCCGCGCCCGCTGGCCGCACCAGGAACTGCCGGTCTAGGACGGCCGCTCCAGGACGAACTCCAGCTCTTCCTCGGCCTCGTTCTTCGAGAACGCCACGACCCGGCCGCTCGCCTCGAAGCCGAGCTTCCGGTACGCGGCCTGGGCACGGGTGTTGTCCTTGTGCACGAACAGCCGTACCCGCTCGGCCGCTCGCTCCCACGCCCACTCCACACCGGCGTCGAACAGGGCTCCGACCAGTCCGTTCCCGCGGTGCTCGGGCCGTACGAACACGCCGACCATGTGCCCCTGCCGCAGCTCGACCGGAAAGCCGGCCCAGTCCTGCGTCCCGGCCTCCTCCACGAGGAGGGTGACCGAGCCGGCCCAGGTTCCGTCGGGTGCCTCCGCGATGAACTGCCGGGCCGTCGGGGACCCCGTGCCGGAGTGGACCGCCCGGTCCTGCCAGAAGGAGTCCGGTCGGGCCGCCGCGTCCTCGTACGTCTCCAGAAAGGCGAGATGCGCGACCGGGTCCCGCAGCGCGTCCAGCCGCAGCTGCTTCACCCGTTCCCACTCGTCGGGACGTATGGCTCGGATGACGTAGTCATTCCTGGTAAAGGTGGTCATGTGGTCACGGTAGCCCGGCCCGGAACGCAGAAAACCCCCGCATCAGCCCGATGCGGGGGTTTTCCCAAAAATTGTTCGGCGGCGTCCTACTCTCCCACAGGGTCCCCCCTGCAGTACCATCGGCGCTGTGAGGCTTAGCTTCCGGGTTCGGAATGTAACCGGGCGTTTCCCTCACGCTATGACCACCGAAACACTATGAAACTGAACGCCGCACCATGTGTGGCACATGGGGCTGTTCGTGGTTTCAGAACCAACACAGTGGACGCGAGCAACTGAGGACAAGCCCTCGGCCTATTAGTACCGGTCACCTCCACCAGTTACCTGGCTTCCAGAT